>JBAZPZ010000025.1:0-24523 GCA_041645495.1 Fidelibacterota bacterium
ATCAAATAATTCCGTTCGTTCCCGATGAAAAGACGAGTCGTCGTCACCGGATTGGGAATCATTTCGCCGATCGGCTGCAGTTTATCCGATTATTGGAAAGCTCTCGAAAACGGAACCAGTGGCGTCAGACAGATCGAATCGTTTGACGCCCGCGATCTGCCGGTTCGCATCGCCGCTGAAACCCGCGACTTCGATCCACTCACTTATTTACCTCTCAAAGAAATCAAACGAATGGATCGCATGACGCAGTTAGGTGTCTCCGCGGCAAAACAGGCTATCGATGACTCCCGACTTCTCGCATCTGCTTATCGTCCGGAACGGATCGGCGTCGTCACCGGTTCCGGGATCGGCGGAATCGGCACGCTCGAATCTCAGCATTCCCAACTATTGACGAAGGGCGCGCACTTTGTCAGTCCTTTATTCATTCCAATGATGATTCCGGACATTTTTCCGGGACAAATCGCCATCGATTTCGGATTTTACGGTCCTAATTATTCGGTCGTTTCGGCTTGCTCGACTTCGTCGCACGCGCTGGGTGTTGCGATGATGCATATTCTCAGCGATGACGCTGACGTGATGATCACCGGTGGATCCGAAGCAAGCGTAACGCCGCTAGCTATTGCCGGTTTTACGAATATGAAAGCGCTCTCCCGGCGAAATGACGAACCGGAACGCGCCAGTCGTCCGTTCGATCTGAATCGCGACGGTTTCGTGATCGGCGAAGGCGCCGGGATCATTGTTCTCGAAGAACTCGAACATGCTTTGAAACGCGACGCGCATATCTACGCCGAACTCGCCGGCTACGGATTTTCCGCCGACGCCTTTCACATCACACAGCCGCATCCGGAAGGAAAAGGTTCTGCAATGGCGATCGAAAGCGCCATCCGCATGTCCGGTCTTCCCAAAGAGGCATTCGGCTACATCAACGCCCACGGAACTTCGACGACGCTTAACGATAAGCTCGAGACGAAGGCCATCAAATTGGTCTTCGGCGACGATGCGAAAAAGATCGCTATCAGTTCCATAAAATCGATGACGGGGCATTTGCTGGGAGCGGCCGGAGCGATCGAGTTTATCGCTCTCACTCTCGCTCTGAATCATCAACTCATTCCTCCGACAATCAATTATGAAACGCCAGACCCGGAATGTGATCTAAATTATACACCCAACGTTGCACAAAAACGTGAATTTTTCGCTGGGTTGAGCAATAATTTCGGATTCGGAGGACACAATTCGGTTCTCGCTATTAAAAAGTACGAGTAGTAACATTGACATTTACATTACTGAATTTTTTCCACAAGACTCGCTCTCCCCTCGAGAATAAACTGGGGTACGCATTTAAAAATCCCGAATTGCTCCGCATGGCGGTAACGCACCGCTCGAAAGCGGCCAAAAGTCACCTCTCCTATGAACGACTGGAATTCCTCGGCGATGCAATTCTGGAAATGATCGTCTCCGAATATCTTTACAAAAAGTATCCCGAAAAATTGGAAGGCGATTTGACGCTCTCCCGTTCGGTCATCGTCAACGGCGACTCACTGTTTGAGGTCGGAAAGAAATTGAACCTGCAGGAGAATTTTCTTTTAGATAAAAGCCTCAACATCCAAAACGTGCCGACCATGAAGAAAATCTATTCCAGCGTCGTCGAATCGCTTCTCGGGGCTATTTACATCGACGGCGGTTTGAAAGCGGTTTATCCGTTCGTCAACAAATGGATTCTACTCGACGGAAAGCGCGAGATCGCTACGGCGCGCTACAATTATAAGGGACAGGTCTTTGAAATTTGCCAGAAACAAGGCAAAGAACTTCCCCGCTTTACGCTGGAAGAAATGACCGGGCCCGACCATGCCCACCTCTATAAAATTGCCGTCATCGTCGATGGGAAAAAACTCGGCTTTGGCGTTGGACATACCAAGCGCGCTGCCGAACAAAAAGCCGCGAAAGAGGCCTATTTTAAACTGACAGCGTACCGAAAAAAGCAGGCGGTTTAATTTCTGCCCGGATCGCCGGTTAGTTTATAGTCGGGAAAGTTAGTTTTCGCCTCGTTCAAAGGCCGAAATTTGATCGCGCAGTTTGGCGGCTAATTCATAGTTTTCTTCGTCGATGGCACTCTGCAATTTCGTCTGCAGGTCGAAAAGTTTATCCAGATTTTCCATATCGGGCACGCTATCGTTCGCTGGCGGCGGACTATTTTTTTGAACGGCGGCGATCTGTCCGGCCGCATCCATGACCGAATCTGAAACGAAAAGAGGTGCGCGCATCCTTAACCCGATGGCGATCGCATCGCTGGGTCGCGCATCGATCTGTAAACTTGAGTGGTTATCTTCATTTTCAAGGAAAACGCGCGCGAAGAACGTGTTTTCCCGAAGATCGTTGACGATCACTTTTGTAATTTTCATATTGAGCGTTTTGAGAATGTTGACGATCAGATCGTGCGTCAGCGGTCGGGGCATCTCGACATCTTCCAGCGCCAGCGCGATCGCTTGCGCTTCAAATGTTCCGACGATGATCGGAAGTTGTTTGTTTCCGCCGACCTCTCTCAGGAGAACCGCGTAGCCCTTGCTGGGCGGATATTGAACGATTTTTTGGATTTCGACTTTGATCATCACGGAATGAATATATCATCCAAGAAACGGAATTACAAGCGCTATTTCCGCGGAATCGCGCACATCTGGTTTTTGTAAAAGTCGCGGAGAAGTTTGTAGAGTTTCACCGCGTTTTCCTCCTGAAGAAGCCGTTCTGTCAACGACTTCGTCTCCAGAATCCGGATATTTCTGATCTCATCGGAGATAGCATGAAACACACTATAATTGACGCTGACGCTCCGGATGCCAAGCGCGATCAGCCCGACCAACGCAAACGGATCGGACGCCATTTCGCCACAGACTGTCACCGGCAACGAGAACCGGCCGGCGGCCTGAACGATCTTATGAATCGCACGAAAAATAACCGGATGATAGTAGTTCTTGGCGAGATTTTCGTCCCGTTTGGATCCGATCAGATACAGAGCCAGATCGTTCGTGCCGACGCTGAAAAAATCGGACATTCCCGCCAGTGGTTCGAGAATTTCAAGCGCTAATTTCGTCTCGATCATTACGCCCAACGGGAACCGATCCCGATATTTAATGCCTTCCTTTTTCAGGTCACGTTTGATGATTTCCAGCATCTTCTTGACTTCGAGAACATCCTCGACACGGGTCACCATGGGCAACATCAGACGCGCCTGTCCGTAAATGCTCGCGCGAAGAAAAGCCCGTAATTGCGTATGAAGGATTTCGGGATTATCCAGACAAAATCGGATTCCGCCCCACTCCTCAAAAGCAACGTCCCGATGCATGACTTCCAGGTCCATCATGGCAATGAGTTTATCGCGCCCGAAATCGAATGTTCGGAAAGTGACCGGGTGTCCTTTCATTGCCTGAAGCGTATCGCGGTAAGCGACAAACTGCTCTTCTTCGTTCGGGATCGCGTTTCGTTCGATGCACAGAAATTCCGTCCGAAACAGGCCGATTCCCGGCACCGACTGTGGACGGATCGTCTTGAGTTCCTGAACGAAGCCGATGTTCAGCAAAACACGAAACGGAACGCCATCGCACGACGAACTTACGAGCCGGGCGGTTAACAATTTTTGGTTTAAAAGTTCGTGTTGGCGGGCGCGTTCGTCATAGATTTTACGATTTTCATCCGAGAGGTTCAGCACGATCTCTTCGTTATCGGCATCGAGGACAATTTCCGGGCAGGCGAGCACTTCTTCGAGATTCGCGATGCTGGAAATGTACGGCAGACGAAAGGCGCGTGCCAGAATGCCAACGTGCGAATCCATTCCACCGATTTGCGAGATGATTCCCAGAGCGCCCTGATCTTTGATATGAATCAGATCGGACGGTGAAATCCGGTCGCAGACATAGATTGCGGGCTCCTTTAGATTCGGTGTCAGATAAGCGTCATCGACCGACAGGTGAAAAATGACGCGTCGTTTGACGTCTCGCAGGTCCACCGCGCGGTCCTTTTGATAACCATCTGTCCCTTGCAGAATTTTCTCATAGGACGACAACACTTCAAAAAACGCCCAGACGACATTCTGGTTTTCCTGCCGCACATACTGGCTGACGAGGTTAATGAGTTCGGAATCTCTGAGAATCAACAATTGACCGTCGATCATCTTCGCGTGATCCTCGTCGAGATGCTCCAAAACCAATTTGCGGACTTGCGTCAATTCGACGGTTGCTTTCGAAATGGCCTGTTGAAACCGCGCGATTTCCGATTCAACATCCGATACTTTAATCCTGTTTTCGGGAATCGGAAACTGATCGCGTTTGAAATAAAAAGTCGGACCAATGGCGATTCCCGGAGAGATTTTAACACCCTTGATGGTTTTCACAGTTTATTCCATGTCGAATTTATTTTTCGCCAACGCAACCAATTGCTCCACCGCCTCCCGCTCGTCCTGACCATTCGCTTCGATGGTCACCTTCGCGCCCGGCTCGATCGCCAGCACCAGCAAGCCGAGAATGCTCTTGGCGTTGACGCGAATGCCTTTGTAAATGAGGTTAACATCGGATTTGAATCCGGATGCGTTTTTAACCAATGTCGTCGCCGGACGGGTATGCAATCCGTGCCGGTTTGTAATCGTGACTTCTTTTTTTTCCATATTATGACTGACGAAGATAAATAGTACGCATAAGTTCGCTCAGGTCTGCCTGCGCATTTCGGGGAAGTTGCAACAACCGATTAGAAGCCTCGTCGAGCAGTCGCCGAACCATTGAAAACGATTTTTCCAGAGCGGCACGTTTTTCGAACTCCGACCGGATGATTTCCCGGTCGTCCGAATTTTGTTTTAAAAAGGATAAAAATTCGTTCCGCTTTTCGACGGATAAATCGGTCAGCGCCTGAATCACCGGAAAAGTCTTCTTTCCCTTGGCGATGTCGCTGAACAGGCTTTTGCCCATCTTCTGCTCGTCGGAAGTAATTTCAAGACAGTCGTCCTGAATCTGAAACGCTTGCCCAAGCTTAAGACCGAAATCCGCCAGATCGTCGACATATTCCGACGCGGGATCGGCGATGAGCGCGCCAAGAACGCACGACAAGCCGAGAAGTTTTCCGGTCTTTTTTCCGACCATCCGAAGATATTCGTCAGCATCGACAAACGGGCGCTTTTCGAATTCCATGTCCATCGCCTGTCCTTCGCAGATTTCAAGCATCGCCTGACTGAATTCCACTCCCATTCGATCGATCGCCGGCGATTCGGTCTGCATCAGCGTTCGGAAAGCGAGCGTCATCAGCGCATCTCCGGCAAGAATGGCGGTATTGTTGTCCCATTTGACGTGCAACGTCGGTCTGCCGCGTCGCTGGGTATCTTTGTCCATAATATCGTCGTGAACCAGCGTGAACGTGTGAAGTAATTCTATCGCCAGCGCCGCCGGAAAAAGCCGCTCGCGCGACGCGCCTAACGATTCGCCGACGAGAATCAGCAGAATCGGACGCACACGTTTTCCTTTGGCGTCGAGGCTGTATCGGATGGGTTCGTACAGACCGGTCGGAATTTGCGGAAGCGGAAAAGTCGCCAACCTTCGGTTGAGTTCGTCCGCCAAACCGGCAAAACGCTCACCGAGCTGACCGGTTTGACTTTTTCCCATGTCTGCACAAGAAGGGTTCAATAGCGAAAGTCTCCGAATTCCTTCAACTTATTCAATACTAAATTTTTAATTTCTTCCAACCGTTGTTCTGTCTTCGCTTCGAAGCGGGTGACGATCACCGGTTGCGTATTCGACGAGCGGACGAGCCCCCAACCATCGCCGAATTTGATCCGCACACCATCGACATCGATACATTCGTAATGCGCCTTGAAGTATTCGGCGGCTTTCTCGGCCATGCTGAACTTGGTTGGATCGTCGTCGCAATTCAAACGCATCTCGGGAGTCGAAAAATAATGCGGCAGTCGTTCCATTTTTGCCGAAAGCGGTTCGGAATACCGCGATATCATTTGCGCGAACCGCGCCGCCACATACATCGCGTCATCGTAACCGTAATAGTCGTCTCCGAAGAAAATGTGCCCGCTCATTTCGCCGGCAAACGGAACGCCGACTTCCCGCATTTTTTGTTTGATCAGCGAATGACCGGTTTTCCACATCAGCGGCTTTCCGCCTTTCTGGAGGATCACTTCCTCCAATGCTTGCGAACATTTCACATCGAAAATGACGGTCTCACCGTTTTTGACGATTTCGTCCAAAAACAGGATCATGATGTAATCCGCCCAAATGATCCGGCCGAGATCGTCCACGACGCCGATCCTGTCGGCATCTCCATCGAACGCCACGCCAAAGTCGTAGCCGCCTTTTTTCACCTCGGCGATCAATTGCGTCAGGTTCTTCGGAACAGTTGGATCGGGATGATGATTCGGAAAGGAACCGTCGATCGTGCAGAAAAGTTCCGTGACTTCGCACCCGAACTTCTTGAATACTTCCGGCGCGACCATACAAGCCGTCGCATTGCCACAATCCATCGCAATTTTCACCGGACGTTCCAGTTTGATTTTAGAAACCAGCATTTTTTTATAGTCTTCAAGAATCGATTTCTTGTCCATCTTGCCTTCGCCGGACGTGAAGTTGCCGCTCTCGATGATTTGCCGGATTTTCTGAATTTGCTCGCCGAAAACAGCCTGTTTCTGATAAGTGACCTTGAATCCATTCATATCCGCCGGATTATGACTGCCAGTGATCTGAATAGCGCCGTCAATGGGCAGAAAATACATACTGAAATAATTGACAGGCGTCGGAATGATTCCGATATCGATCAGATTCACGCCCGTGGAAAGCAATCCTTTCGCCAACATCTTTTTCAGGTTCGGGGTCGATAAACGCACGTCACCGCTAATTGTCAGCAAATTCCCGCCTTTTTCCCGGATGAAAGTGCCGATCCCTTTTCCCAACAATTCAACGTCTGCGTCGGGAAAATCCTTTTCGACGACTCCCCGGATGTCATATTCGCGAAAAACGTACGGATTCATTTCTTCTCCTCTTCTTTCAATTAATGATTTTCCCCAGGACGACCTTGCGACGGGCGCCAGTCGTATTCGGAACATTTCCCGGAATTCCCCAGATTTTCAGCGCGGCTAAAATCGCGAACGCAAATGCCTCTTTTGCGTCGCCGTCAATTCCGTATTCGGTCGTATTTCTAATAGGAATATCGGCGAACATCATTCGCAAATGATTCACCAAAACCGGATTGTTGGCGCCGCCACCGCTGACGATGATTTCATCGAGCGGCCGATCGGAAAAGAATTGCTTGTAATTCCAGTGAATCGCTTTCGCCGAAAATTTTGTCAGTGTCGCGATCAGATCGGGCATATTCTCCGGTTTGATGGCAAAACGATTGATAATTTGCCGTAAATAATTGATGCCGAATACTTCGCGGCCTGTGGACTTCGGCAAGGGTTGTTGCAAGTACGGATGATGCATCAATTCCACAAGAATCTCCGGAATTTCCTTGCCCGACGCGGCGATTTTGCCGTCGCGATCATAATTCATTTTCCCGTCGGTATAAATACCTGTCGCCAGATCGATCAGCGAATTTCCGGGACCTGTGTCCAAGGCATAAATATCTTCAACCGATCCGGCATCGGCCGGAACGATCGTAAAATTGGCGATCCCTCCGAGGTTCAGGATCAGGAATGTTTTTCGATATTTTTTAAACAGAAAATAATCGACGATCGGAACCAATGGTGCGCCCGAACCGCCGGCGGCGACATCCCGAACCCGGAAATCCGCAATGACCGGAACTCCGAATTCTTCGGTAAAAAGCGACGCCTCGCCGATCTGAAGCGTGGAATCGCCATGAATGTGCCAAACCGTCTGACCGTGTGAACCGATCAGGTCGATATCCTTTTCCGATTTCCCGACCTGTTTGAAAAACTGGCGAATCATCCGCGTCCAGACTCTTCCGATTTCAAAGTTCATATGGCAAATCGTTTCCGTATTCCCAGCCAAAAGGGAAGCAAGCGCGGCACGGAATTCCAGCGAATAAGGAATTGTCGTAAACTTGCGGATTTTTGCGTCGATTCCATCCTGAACGCGATGGATTTCAGCAAGGCACAAGTTCAATCCGTCCATCGATGAACCGGACATAAGACCGAGCGCGTTCAGGTGATCTTTTTTAGCGAGAGTGTTGATAGATTTCATCGTTCATCCGGTTTTCTTTTCAGACATGCGTCACGCATATCGGTTCCTACCGTTCGAATGCAAATCGGACAAAGCCGTCATGTTCCTTGATGAGCCGCCGCGCTTCTTCGAGAGAAACGCCTTTTTTGACCATCACGACGGCTTCCTTGACATGTTTATCCGCCTTCGTCAGTGCATCGAATGCATCCTGATAACCCAGCCCGGTCAACTCGGAAATGATCCGCGTGCCGCGATCGACTAATTTGGTATTGATCGCCTGATGGTCGATCATATAATTGCCATAGACTTTGCCGGTCTTGATCATCGCCGTCGTCGTGATCATGTTGAGCACCATTTTTGTAGCGGTGCCGGCTTTCATTCGCGTCGAGCCGGTGACCAATTCCGGTCCGACCAGCACTTCGATAACGACATCGGCAACTACGCCAAGCCCTTCTTTGGGCGTGCAGGTAAAAAAGATCGTCTTACAACCGATTGACCGTGCATATTGGATGGCGCCATGTACATATGGCGTCGTTCCGCCGGTGGCAATTCCCATGAGAACGTCCGTCGGTTGGAGGCCGTTTGCCTGACAATCTTCGGCGCCTTTTTCCGGATAATCTTCCGCCCCTTCGACGGATTGACGCAATGCGATCCAACCTCCGGCAATCATTCCCTGAACCAGGTCTTTGGGAACGGAATACGTCGGCGGACATTCGCTTGCATCCAAAACACCCAACCGTCCGCTTGTACCGGCGCCGATATACCGAAGTCTTCCGCCGGTTTTGAAGGCTCTGGTCACGATTTCGGTCGCTTGAACGATCTGCGGAATCGCCTTCTGAATCGCCAAATGGATCGTCCCGTCTTCCTCATTGATCAACCGGATGATCCGGTCGGTGCTCAACGTATCGATCATTTCGCTTTTCGGATTGACTTTCTCGGTCAGGATTCCGCTTCGGTTGAGAATTTTCTGCATGATTTGAACTCCATTCAACTAAAAAAACAAAACAATAAGACTCATATAAAATAGACAAAACGGATTGGGATTAAAAGCACTTCCATCACCTCGGATCGCCGGTCGATGCTCTGCTTCATCACTGAAGATAGGTTTTCAGCCAGTCAAAAACCGTCTGATGCCAGAACCGGCTGTTATGCGGTTTGAGAACCCAATGGCCTTCATCCGGGAACAATACTAATTTTGCGGGCACGCCCAATTTCCGTAAAGCCGTAAAAACCATCAATCCCTGGCTGAAATCAAGACGATAGTCCTTTTCACCGTGAATCACCAGCATCGGCGTTTTAAAATTCCCGATATAATTATCACACGAATATTTTTCATACTGTTCCGGCGAGTTCCAGAATGCGCCGCCGTATTCCCATTCGGGAAACCATAGTTCTTCCGTCGTCAGGTACATCGCATATAAATTGAACGAACCATCATGATTGACGAGAGTTTTGAACGGATATTTGAAATCGTCCATGTGCCCTTCCATCCAGTTCATCATGTACCCGCCGTATGACGCGCCCGCCGCCGCCAACTTGTCTTTGTCGATAAAATCGAACTTCTCGATCACGTATTTTTCGCCGGCGACCAAATCCTCAAACGGTTTCCCACCCCAATCCAGCGAAATTGCATCTGTAAATTTTTGACCGTACCCGGTGCTTCCACGCTGGTTGATGGCGACGATCACCATTCCTTGAGCCGCCCATAGCTGGAGGTTCCAGCGATAATGCCAGCTGTCGTTCCATTGGCCTTGCGGCCCACCGTGAACCATCATCACCATCGGATATTTTTTCGTCTTGTCAAAATTCGGCGGCTTGATCAGGAATCCATGAATTTGCGTGTTGTCTTTACTGACAAACCGGAAATCTTCGATCGGGTTCATATCGACGTCTGCGAGTAGTTCGGAATTGAAATTCGTCAATTGCTTGCTTTTTCCGTCGGAAACCGACGTGATGAAAACCTCGTTGGGCATCGTCGTCGTCTGATGCAAATAGGCGAATGTCTTTCCGTCCGGGCTGACTGTGACGGTTGAATTGGACCCATCCGAAACGATCGGTTTGAATGTCAGCGTGCGAACATCCAGCAATAATATCCTGTCGCGTCCTTCCTGTTCGGCTTCAATGATTATATTTCCCGAACCGGGCGACCATTGATAGGTCGAAACCGAGATTTCCGATTTGTCGGTTAAATTGACGAGTTCGTCGGTTTTCAAGTTTTTCAGGAACAAATCCTTTTTATCGGCTTCGAATCCGGTGCGTTTCATGGATAAAAACGATAGAAACTTCCCATCCGGAGAAAATTTCGGTTGCTGGTCGTTTCCCTTGAAATCGCGGTCTTTTTTCGACGCGGTTATCAACGTCGTTACTCCGCCGGAAACTGGTGTTGACCAGATGTCGTTGTTCGTACTGACGGCAACTACCGGTTCGTGATTGCTTGTAAAAACCAATTCTTTTGAGTCTGGTGAAAATGTGTAGCCTTCGCCCAGCGCGATCGGCGGCGCATCAAAATTGCCGGGTGTCACGTCGGTAAATTCGCGCGTTTGAACGTTCAGAACGAACAGATGAGATCGTTTATGATCCCACCATTCGTCCCAATGCCGGAACATCAGATCGTCGTAAACGCGCGCCTTGACGAGACTTTTCTCGGCGGATTTATCGCGTTCTTCGGCGGTTTTTTGATCCGGGCTATCGGGATAGACTCTTGACGAAAAGGCGATATGTTCTCCATCGCTTGACCATAAGAAGTCGTTCACGCCGGTAAAATGGGTCGTCAACTGTTCCGGTTCGCCGCCATCCATCGGAAGAATCCAGATTTGCATCGTTCCGGTACGGGCGGATAAAAAGGCCAATTTCTTACCGTCGGGCGACCATGCTGGCGACGAACTGGATGCCGTATGAGACGTAAGTTGTTTTAGCCCGGTTCCATCGACGCCGACGCGCCATAATTCGGTGTGACTTTTATTCTCGGTCAGATTCATCGAAGTTACAGCAAATGCGATCCATTTCCCGTCGGGAGAAAACTGCGGTGTCACGAGTCTTTGGCAGGCCAGCAGATCGTCGATCGTCAGGGCTCTTTTTGGCGTTGGCGCAGAAACGGCGGCGCTAATCATTATGAGCGCTACCAGATATGTTTTCATGCGCATGATTACTCCTTATCAAAATCAAACAAACCATCGGAGACTATTTTTCGCAGGCAGTAATAATCTCGTGAAAAACCTCGTTACCTTCTTTCAGCGTTCGCTCCTGCGTCTCGCGATCTACATGGAACAGCCCGAATTTTCTTTCGTAGCCTTCCGTCCATTCGAAGGAGTCCATAAGCGATCCGTAAAGATAACCGCGAACGTCGTATTTGTCGGAAATCGCTTCGTTGACCGCATCGATGTGTTCCAGAATGAACCGTCGTCGCATCACCGGATCGTTGGAGTCGATGATATTTCCGGTGACGTAGATCGGAACACCGAGACGATTGACAGTCCGAATTGCGCGATACAAACCGGCCGGATAAATCGTCCATCCGTTATCGGCGATCGGCAACATCAGACTGGCGTCGGATTTTATTTCGAGTCCATGGTTCCATCGAAATTTACACTCCTCTTCACGAGTGTAATTCACGCCGATCCAATCGACGGAATTTTCGAGACGAGGATAATCTTCCCGAAGCGCGAAACCTTTGGCGGTTCTGAAAGTAAATTTTCCCGTCAGCAATGCCTGAATGACGGACTGGTTCGCCTGCTGATCTTTATACCAGGCGGCAAGCCAGTCGGTAATTAGCCATCTGTGCGCCGGATCGAAAATCGGGACATGCTGAACGAGTCCGACCTGACAGGGAATTCCGTCTCCGTCTGCGTCAAACCGGTCGATGTCGTGAATCGCGTAATAGGCTTCGGCATGCGCTTTCATGATGTTCGACAGCACGCGCCCGCAGAGCGACGGTTCGGTTTGTCCCGGCGGATAAATTCCTTCCAGCCATCCACGCGTCGCGTAGGCGGCCGGCTCGTCGATCGTCGCCCAAAAATCAACCAATTTCCCCAACGATTCTCCCACACGATAGGCGTAGTCGGTAAATCGTTTGATGGAATCCGGATTCTCGAAACCTCCACACTCGCAAAACCAGATCGGCGATGAAAAATGATGAAGCGAAACGATCGGCGTGACGGATTCCTGGCGCAAAAACGCGCACATTTCCTGATAATGATCGAGCGCCGGTTGATTCCATTGACCGGCAGTGGGTTCGATGCGGCTCCATTCGACGGAAAAATGATAGGCGTTGCCGCCCTGACTTTTCAACAACCGGATGTCGTCCTGAAAACGATTCCAATGATCGACTGCGATCCCGGCAGTTTGTCCGTCACGGATTCGGGAATCGCCGTTTTTGTTGAACGAATTCTCCCAGAGATTCCAATCCGTTTGAGCGGTTCCGCCTTCGACCTGATAGGCGGACGTTGACGCTCCCCACAGAAATCCGCGGGGAAACCGAAATTTGTCCAGCCGGACATTCTCGATGTTCCATCTGAAACCAGCGTTTCGGTAATTCAGCCATATCGTGATCGCCGCTATGACATAAAATAAAAAGAGGATCAGATTACGCATTTCGCCACGCTGTTTTTGAATGATAGTCCGGTTTTAAAAATTGTGAGTAAGTGGCAGATGTTTCCGAGACCGTTGGTATATTCATTTTTCCTCAAAGTTCTCGTCGAAAATATCCGATAGGAAAACATTAAAGATTCGCAAATTCCGCAAGGAAAAGAACCGAAGGGAAATGACCGTTCCGATAGCGAAAAGGCGAATTTCACGGCTGCACCATCTTGCTATTTCTTCTTCCGTTCTTTCGTGAAAAAGACAAGAAGCACGACACCCGCCAAAGCGATCGCGATGGATGTAAACTGCGCGGAACTCAATCCAAACGCATATCTCGGGTTGACGCGCAGAAACTCGATGAAAAACCGTTCCGCGCCGGCGAGGATCAAATAGAGTCCGAAGGTCGTTCCGTCTTTATGAGTGCGGGGACGAATGACCTTGACCAAAACGAAGAAAAGAATCAGATTCAACGCGGCTTCGTACAGTTGCGTTGGATGAACCGGAAAATCGGCGGGTGGCGAAGCGTAGGGAAAAGTGATCGCCCACGGCAGATCGCACGCTTTCCCGTGACAGCAACCGGCTAAAAAACATCCGATCCGTCCGAACGCCTGACCGATGAACATCGTCGGAATGATATTGTCGCCATGAACGAGAATCGATTTTTTCGATCTGGTTAAATAAACGATGACGGCTATTGCGCCACCGATCAATCCGCCGTGAAAAACCAGTCCGGAACCGGTAATGATCATCCCAAACGGATCGATAAGGAATTCTGACAGGTTTTCGATGATGTAAAATATCTTCGCGCCGACAATTCCGCTGATGGCTGCCCAAAAGACGGTGTTGCTGGCAAAATCCGGGTTCTCGCCGCGCTTCCGATATTCACGTTGCAACAGATAATAGCAGGTTAAAAAACCCATCGCCATCATGAATCCGTATGAATAGAGCGTCACCGGACCGAGTTTTATAAGAATCGGATGCATGGTTTCCTCAAGTTAATCGATCCAGCGATCCACGCGAAGGATCTCGTTTAATGAACGTTTCGGCACGTGGAGAACGTCCGATTCATCTTTCCAGTACCGAACATCGTCGGTCATTTTTTCGACGACTGGCGTCTCGGCCGGATAACCGCAGGCGATGATGGAATCGATGAGCAATCGCTCGGGAATCCGAAGCAGTCGCCGCAACTTTTCACGATCGACGGACGCAATCCAGCAAGTTCCGATGCCAAGGCTCCATGCGGCCAGAATGAAATTTTCAATCGCCGCTCCGGCGTTATGTTCCGCCGGTAAATCGGTCGTCTCCCGATCGATCATCGTCACGAAATAAGCCGTTGGCGTTTTTCCCGGTTTCGGATTTCCTGCCGGTCGTATATATCCCGCCCAACTGAGCAACGGGAAAATATCATCAACCAGTTTTCGATCCCGAACGAGTAGAAATTTCAGCGGTTGGAGGTTTTTTCCGGATGGCGCCAGTCCGGCGCATTCAGCGCACTTCAGCAAATCGTCGAGCGGAATTTCCGTTTGATCGAATTGCCGGATCGTGCGCCGAGTTCGAATCAGTTCAATCATCTGATCGGCGGCGGCTTTCGTTTTTTGATTCATCGTCGGAAACCGAGATTATAAAATGGCGTTTCGGACTTCGTGATTCATTTTTCTCAATCGGGCAGTCAGCGTTCGGGCAAGATTCCGCATGATGAGAAATCCGACATGTTCATGATTCTCTAAAAAACGGTGAAAATCGAGATGCGCGGCAACGATCAGGTCAATATCTTCCTCGGCGATGAGCGTTGCCGAACGTTCGGCGCCGTCCAGCATGGAAAACTCACCGAAGATGTCGCCATCCTTCAGGGTCGTGATCTTCTCTGATTCGCCGAGATGCACTTTGGAATAGATGACGACATTAACGACACCTTTCGCAATTACATAAATGTCGTTGCTGGTTTCGCCTTCACGAAAAATGACATCTTCGTTATGAAAGTGAACGCTTTGAAAAATATCGGCTAAAGCGTCGATCTCGCGATCCGTCAGACCGTTAGTGATTTCACATCGTCTTAATATTTCCCGCTTGTCCATATCCAACTCCTTTTATCATTGGGAGAGTGATTGTTCGGCCAGATAAACGGTGTTTGAAAGCAACATCGAAATGGTCATGACGCCAACTCCGCCGGGAACCGGCGTTATGGCTTCGGCAATTTCGCTGACTTCCGAATATTTTACATCTCCGACCAGACGGTAACCTTTTACGGTTGTCGCATCTTCAACGCGGTTCATTCCGACGTCGATGACAACACAGCCCGGCTTGACGAAGGATTTATCGACAAATTCGGCCTTTCCGATGGCGGCGATCAAAATATCCGCCTGACGGCAAATCGCCTGAATGTCGCGCGTTTGCGTATGGCATAAAGTGACCGTCGCGTTTCCTAACGCACGCTTCTGCAATAACAGATTGGCAATCGGTTTCCCGACGATGTTGCTTCTGCCGATCACGACGACATGTTTGCCGGATGGATCGATCCCCGAATATTTCAGCATTATCAGAATTCCGTGCGGCGTGCAGGGAAGCGGCGCCGTCATTCCTAAAACCATTTTCCCGATATTCGTCGGATGCAGACCGTCGGCGTCTTTATTGGGAGATATTTGGAGAATCGCCTCGTTCGCATCGAGAGGCGCGGGCAACGGAATTTGAACGAGAATTCCATGAAATCGTTCGTCCCGATTCAACTGCTCGATCAGTTCCTGCAAGGATTGCTGACTCGTGCTTGCTGGCAGACGATATGTCTGCGAAAACATTCCCATCTCGCGAAAGGCTTTTTCCTTCATCCCGACATAAACCTGCGAAGATGAATCGTCGCCGACGAGAATGACGGCTAATCCGGGAACGATCCCGCGCTCTTTCAGCGTCGTAATTCGCGGACGGAGCGATTCTCTGACGATCGCTGATATGGTTTTTCCATCAATGATTCTTGCCGGACTCATTTGGCGTAACTCACACTTCGATGTTCCCGAACGACGACGACTTTCACCTGTCCGGGATAATTTAATTCGGACTGAACCTTCGCCGCAATATCTTCCGCCAGACTATCGGATTCTGTGTCGCTCACGACCTCATTCTCGACAATAACGCGGACTTCGCGACCGGCTTGAATGGCATAAGTTTTCGAGACGCCCGCAAAAGAGTTTGCGATTTCTTCCAATTTGGTGAGACGTTGAATATAACTCTCCAGCGTGTCACCGCGCGCTCCGCGCCTGGAGCCGCTGATCTGGTCGGCTGCCTGAACGATCGCCGAAATAGGATGCGTCGCTTCGATTTCTTCATGGTGTGATCCGATGGCGTTGACGATGATCGGATGCTCGCGATGTTTTTTGGCAAATTCCATTCCGATAAGCGCATGCGTCCCGGTCACGTTTCGATCCATTGCCTTGCCGATATCATGCAGGAGACCGGCGCGCTTGGCGAGGTCGCCGTTCAGACCAAGTTCCGCCGCCATCAAACCGGAGAGCCACGCGACTTCAATCGAATGTTTTAGCACATTCTGACCGTAAGAAGTTCGGTATTTGAGTTTGCCAATCATTTTTAGCATGTCCGGCTGAAATTGGGAAAGATTGACTTCGTCAATTGCATCTTCGGCGGCTTTGATGATGGATTCTTCAACCTCTTTGGTCGATTTTTCGATCATTTCTTCGATTCGGGTGGGATGAATCCTTCCATCGACGATGAGTTTTTCGAGTGCAACACGAGCAATTTCCCGGCGAATCGGATCGAACCCGGAAAGCACTACCGCTTCCGGCGTATCGTCAACAATAATCTCGACGCCGGTCAGTGATTCGAAATGCCGGATGTTCCGGCCTTCACGTCCGATAATTCTGCCCTTCATATTCTCATTCGGAAGATTGACCACCGAAACGGTCGATTCTGCCGTATGATCAGCCGCCGAACGCTGAATTGCCGAGACGATTATTTTACTGGCTTCGCGATTTGCCTCAGCGATAGCCGTATCGCGGATTTCTTTTACTTTTCGGGAAATCCCAGCCTTGGCTTTTTCCAAAAGGTTGTTCATTAAAATGTCTTCGGCTTCTTTTTTCGTCATGCAGGCGATTTTTTCAAGCCGCTCGGTTTGCTGAACCACGATCGCCTGCGCTTCCGATTCTATCCGGCTGACGTTCTCTTTGATCTTCCGGATTTCCTCGTCCTTTTTCTCCAATTCTTCAACTTTCCGGTCGGCGAGTTCCATCTTCTTTTCGAGATAGAATTCCCGCTTGACGAGTTTCTTTTCCGTTTCCCGAATTTCCCGGAACTTGTTGCGCGATTCGTCTTCGGCGCGCTGTTTGATCCGAATCGCCTCATCTTTCGCTTCGAGTCGCGCCTCCCGTTTCGAATCCTCTGCCGTTTTCGTGGCGGTAGCCAGAAGTTCGGAAATCGAAGATTGGGTCTTCTTTAATTTTTGAATGTACAGGTAGAGCGCGAGGACAGCGCCGCCACACATTCCGAGAACCGCCGAAAATATATAAAACCAGGACATTATTCATCTCCTCAATCAATTCAAATCAACATTAAATCAACAGGCCGTTTCGCGATTTCCATTCCAGCGAAACGAAGGTGTTGATCAGTTAAAAGATGGATCGATCTATTTCTTTAGTTTCTCGTCGATAATATCTATCAAAAACATCGATTTGTCGTCGATGGTTTTAAGAATCTCTTCTTTATCTTTATTGGCACTGAACAGTTCATCGGTGATGTTCATAGCGGCTAAAATCGCCACGCGTATGCTCGATTGAACGGTCGGAATGGCTTTTTCCACGTCTTCCATTTTTTCATTAACGTAATTTGCGACGCTGGTAATATACGATGGCTCGGCTTTCGCCTTGATCGTGTATTCTTGCCCATAGATTGTTACGCGAACTAAATTTTCTGTAATCTCTTCCATCTTTTATGATTTATTCGTTGTCAAATACCTTTCACTATTGAAAGCGGTTAAAAGTCCTTCAGGAGTTCCAACAATCCTTCGACTTTGCTTCTTAATTGCTGACGTTTTTTCTGGTCGAGCATGACTTCGATGGACGATCCTTCTTTCAGATCGGTATTCATTTTTAAATTTTCGGAACGAAGTTCTGTAACAACGGAAAGCAGGCTTTTGATCCGTTCTTCGAGTGTGTTCAGCGAGCTCAAGTCCATTGTCGTTCCTATTCAGCGAAGTTTTGCGTTCAGTTCGTTCGTCAGCGCGTCGTGAATCGCCGCCATTGCTTTGTCAACTTCCTCGTCTTTCAACGTTCGGTCATTAGCCTGAAAAACTAAATTAAATGTAAAACTTTTTTTCAATTTGTCAACACTTTTTCCTGTGTAGAGGTCATAGAAACGAACCTCCCGCAGATACTCTCCGCCATGTTTGCGGATCGTTTCCGTTGTTTCTCCGACGGAAAGTTTTTCCGGAACCCAGATCGATACATCTCTTTCAATAGAAGGATAGACCGGCAGTTCATGATATTTAACCGCCGGACGCATCGTTTCGGTCAAAACGGAAACGTTCAGTTCCATGACGAAAATGGGAGTCTCGATATCCCAATCATTTTTCAAATAACCGGGATCGATCTCTCCCACATATCCGAATTCTTTCTCATCGACAACAACACCGATGAGATGACGGAAATATTCGTTATTTTCCGAGACGAAAATCGCGGAAGAAAAACCGAAACGAGCGATCAGGTCTTCGATGACGCCTTTCAAGACGAAAATATCGCTCTTCGTTGACGAATGTGCCCAGTTTTTTTCCTCGAGTTCGCCGGAAATCAGCACCGCCAGTTTTTGCGTTTCCTTTGCCAGGGTTTCCGATTTCGGATCGGACTCCTGAATGTAGCCGATCTCAAACAACTTCAAATCGTCATTTTTCCGGTTGATGTTCCGTTTTGCCGCGGCAATCATTCCGGGAATGAGAGAGTTTCGCAGGTAAGCCATGTCCTGACTGAGCGGATTTTTCAACTTGACCGGCTGAGCGGGATGCACGCCGAATGTCGTCCATCTTTCGCATACCAGCGAATTGTTGAAGACTTCATCGTAACCGTACGAACAGACCGTCGTGCGAAGTTTCTCGACGAGATCATGACGCGTATGAACATCGACGATCGGCTGTATCTGTAACCGGCGTGCGGATGGAATATTCGACATTCCGTAAACCCGGACGACCTCTTCAATGTAATCGACTTCGCGTGTCAAATCCGGTCGGAATGACGGCGAAATCAAAACAATTTTTTCCGGATCGGCGGCAACGATTTGGGCGCCGAGTTTTTGAAATAGTTCACGAATCCAGACCGGATCGATGCGGATGTCCAGCAGGCCAAAAATGCGTTTAAGCCGCACGGAAATTTCGCTTCTGATGATCGGAGTTGGATACCGATCGATGATGCCGCGGCACACTTTTCCGCCGGCGACTTCCACGATCAGACTTGTCAGCCGGTTCAGCGCATAAATGACACCTTCCGGATCGGCGCCGCGCTCGAAGCGATACGAAGCATCCGTCTGAAGCCCGAGATATTTCGATCCTTTTCGAATCGTTCCCGGATCGAAATAGGCGCTTTCGATCAGCACGTCTGTCGTTTCCGGCATGATCTCGGAATTCGCGAGTCCCATGATTCCCGCGACGGCGACCGGCCGTTCCGCGTCGCAAATCAGCAACACGTTCCGCGTCAGTTTTCGTTCGGAACCATCGAGCGTCGTCACTATTTCGCCTTCGGCGGCACTTCTAACAACAATCTTTTTTCCGTGGACATTCCGGTAATCGAACGTGTGAAGCGGATGTCCGGTTTCCATCAATACGAAGTTCGCGGCATCTACGACATTGTTGATCGACCGGAGTCCGATGCTTTCCAGCGCCTTAGCCAGCCAGACCGGCGATGGTGCGATTTTAACGCCGCGAATGACGCGCGCGGCGTATCGTGGACAACCGACCGGATTTTCGATTTCCACGTCGATATAATTTCCGACCGGTTCGTCGGATTCTTCGATCGGCGCGGCGGGAATGCGCAAATCCTTTCCGGTCAGTAGCGTCACTTCGCGGGCAATGCCGATATGAGACGCGCAATCGGGACGGTTGGGTGTTAAGTCAACGTCCAATGTTTTCCCGTTCCGTTCCAGATATTCCGACAATTCCATTCCAACCGGTGCATCGTTATCGAGCGTCATGATTCCGGAATGGTCGTCAGAGATTCCGAGTTCGTCCTCGGCGCAGATCATTCCTTCGGAACAGACACCGCGAATTTTGGTCGGTTTCAATGTCATGCCATTCGGCAACGTCGTTCCCAGAAGAGCCAGCGGCACTTTTTGTCCTTTAGCCACATTCGGCGCGCCACAAACGATACTGAGTTCTGCGGCACCAATATTGACGCGACAGACGCTCAGACGATCCGCATTCGGATGATGCTGAACGTCGAGAACTTCCGCAACGACGACCCCTTTTAGGCCATCAACCGGTGATTTGCGAACCGCAGATTCCAAACCTAACGAAGTCAGCCGCTCTTCAAGTTCGGCCGGCGAGAACGGAACTTCAGTATATTTTTCCAGCCATTTGGTATTGATAATCATACGATCCTAAAACTGTTTCAGGAATCTGACATCGCCATCGAAAAAGAGCCGGATGTCGTCGATTCCATATTTTTGCAGGGCAATCCGGTCTGCGCCCATTCCGAAAGCGTAGCCTGTATATTTTTCCGGATCGATGCCGACCTCGGCGAAAACCGCCGGATCGACCATTCCGCATCCCATGATCTCCAGCCAACCGGTATGTTTACAAACGCGACAACCCTTGGCGCCGCACAGATAGCAGGAGACATCGACTTCCGCGCTGGGTTCGGTGAACGGGAAAAAACTCGGACGGAACCGGATAATCACGTTTTTTCCGAAAAACCGTTTGGCGAAATATTCGATCGTCCCTTTTAGTTCGGCGAACGTAACGTGTTCGTCAACATACAATCCTTCGATCTGATGAAACAAGCAGTAACTGCGGGCATTGATGGCTTCATTCCGATAGACACGCCCCGGCGCAAGAATGCGGATAGGCGGTTTCGATTTTAGCATCGTCCGAACCTGAATCGGCGAAGTGTGTGTGCGCAGAACAATAGAATCGTCGATGTAAAACGTGTCCTGCATATCCCTCGCCGGATGATTTTCCGGTATATTCAGCGCCTGAAAGTTGTGATAATCCGTCTCAACCTCGGGTCCGTATTCGATTTGGAATCCGATTTCCCGGAAAATATCCGTGATCCGGTTTAACGTTTGGGTCACCGGGTGAAGATGACCCAGCGATGGCGTTTTCCCCGGTAATGTAAAATCGAAAAACTCGGAATCGGTCTCTTGTTTATTGAGACGTTCCTGAAGCGAATTGACTGCATGTTCCGCCTCGTTTTTCAGTTCGTTCAGCGTCTTTCCGAATTGCCGCTTGGCATCGTTGCTTAACGTAGCAAATTCCGAGAAAAGCGCTGGAATGATTCCCTTTTTCCCCAGAAACTTAATTCTGAAGTTTTCAACCGATGGAAGGTCGCTTCCGACTTGCGCAAGATCGTTTTTCAGTTGTAAGCGAACCTCTTCGGCGCGTTCCAAGAGGTTCATCTGTCTATACCTTTACTAATTCGACAAGTTTGGCAAACCCCGTCGGATCGTTCACTGCCATATCGGCGAGGACTTTCCGGTCGAGATTGATGCCGTTCACTTTCAAACCGTGGATGAATTTATTGTAAGATACTCCGTAAAGATGGGCGCCGGCATTGATTCTGGCGATCCAGAGCGCGCGGAAATTTCTCTTTTTGGTGCGGCGATCACGGTAAGCGTAAAGCAAACCTTTTTCGACGGCATCCTTCGAGTTGACATATAGCGTGCTCCGCGAGGCGCGGTAGCCTTTCGCCATTTTGACGATTTTTCTATGTTTCCGATGATGTGGTACGGAACTATTGGCACGTGGCATTATCGATTCTCCTTATGCAATAATCATTTTTTTAATGCGTTGAACATCGCAATGCGCAGCAATGGTGGACTGGCCTAAACTTCTCTTTCTTTTCGCTGATTTCGATGTCAGGATGTGAGAATGATATGCCTTGTTCCTTTTAACTTTACCTGTTCCGGTAAGATTAAACCGTTTTGCTGCTGATCTTCTTGTTTTCATTTTCGGCATGATTGAGGTCTCCTATTTTGAAGTCAAATACGTTATGATGGTGCGCCCTTCACTGGCAGGCGCTTTCTCGACTACGGCTATATCGGACAACTGCTCGACGATTTTGTTGACCAGTTCGGCTCCGACTTCCTTTCGGGCCATTTCGCGACCGCGAAACATGAGTGTAATCTTCACCTTACAACCTTCACCGAGGAATTTCTTGACGGCGTTGACCTTCATATTCAGATCATGCTCTCCAATATGCGGTCGAAATCTCACTTCTTTGATTTTAATGACATGTTGTTTCTTTTTACTTTCCCGCTCTTTCATCTGTAGCTGGTATCTGTATTTCCCATAATCGATGATTTTGCAGACGGGAGGATCAGCACTGGGTGAAATTTCTACGAGGTCCAGATTTTTTTCCTCGGCTATTCGCAGGGCTTCCCGCGAAGATACGATGCCAATCTGCTTGCCATCTGAATCGATGAGCCGGACAGACAGGCTTCTGATTTGATTGTTGATTTTTAAATCTTTTTCTATGGGGTATTTCCTCCTATTTTGTTCGTATTTCTGCTTCTATGAGACGGTAAGCCTCATCCCAGGACAGTTCGCCCTTGTCCCCGGATTTTCTTCGGCGGACGGAAACGGTTCCCTTTTCCGCTTCCCGTTCTCCGATGATAAACATGTAGGGAATTTTTTGGAGTTCGGCTTCCCGGATTTTTGCACCCATCGTGTCGTTTTTAACATTCAATTCGACGCGAATTCCTTTGGAGTTCAAAATTTCATAAAATTCTTCCGCTTTTCCGTTCTGATTGTGGGTGATCGGAATGACGATTGCCTGCACGGGCGAAAGCCAAACCGGGAAATCACCCATCGTGTTTTCGATCAAAATGCCGACGAACCGTTCAAGCGATCCCATGATTGCACGATGAATCATATAGGGTTGACGTTTGGAACCATCGCTGGCGATATATTCCATCTCAAACCGTTCGGATAAATTGAAATCGAACTGGATTGTTGTGCATTGCCAGAAGCGGTTCAGCGCGTCGCGGATTTTGATGTCGATTTTCGGACCATAGAAAGCGCCGCCGCCTTCGTCGATGTGATAATCTACGTTCATATCGGAAAGTGAAGACTTAAGCGATTCCGTCGCCTCCGTCCACATTCCCGGATCGCCGACGGATTTTTCCTTTGGGCGGGTTGAAACATAAACGCCGAATTCCGTAAATCCGAACGATCGAATATAGTCAAATGAAAATTGGAGCAGTTTCTTGATTTCGGTGTTCAATTGTTCCGGTGTACAAATGATGTGGGCATCGTCCTGAGTGAATCCCCGAACGCGCATCAAACCATGTAAAACGCCGGACAATTCATACCGATAAACAGTCCCGAGTTCGGCATACCGGATTGGCAGGTCGCGATAACTTCTCGTCTTCGCCTTGTAGATCATGATATGAAACGGACAGTTCATCGGCTTGATATAGTACTCGTCGCCTTCCACTTTCATCGAGTTGAACATCGATTCACGGTAAAATCCGAGATGTCCGCTGGTTTGCCAGAGTTGCGCTTTCCCGATATGTGGCGACTGAACGAGCTGATATCCACGCTTCAGGTGCTCCTGAATCCAATATTCCTTGATCGACTGGAGCAAAGTCGCGCCTTTCGGATGCCAAAGCACCAGCCCCGGCCCGACCTGATCGTTGATTTCGAAAAGTTCGAGACTCTTGCCGAGTTTGCGATGATCGCGGCGCTTGGCCTCTTCCAGAAAATTCAGATATTTCTTTAATTCTTTCTGATTGGCGAACGCGGTTCCGTAAACGCGGGTCAGCATTTTATTTCTTGAGTCGCCACGCCAGTAAGCGCCCGCGACGTTCAGCAACTTGAATGCCTTGATCTTCCCGGTCGATGGGATGTGCGGACCGCGACAAAGATCCGTAAAATCACCCTGCGTATAAATTGATAATGTTTCTGACGGATCGATGGCTTCACAGATTTCGACCTTGTACGTTTCGCCCATCCGGGAAAACAGGTCGATGACCTCATCACAGCTGAGTTCTTTACGAACAATTGGAATGTCGGCGGCGATGATTTCATTCATTCGCTCTTCGATCTTTGTCAAATCGTCGTTGGTCAACGGCGGCTCGATGTCAAAATCATAGTAAAACCGATTCTCGATCGCCGGTCCGATTGTGACTTTTGCCTGCGGATAAAGCTGTTTGACCGCCTGTGCCATGATGTGAGAAGTGCTGTGAAGCAGCGTTTCCTGTACTTCAGGCGATTGGTAAGTCAGAATTTCGATTGAGGAATTTTGCCGGATCGGATATGAAAGATCGACGAGCTTTCCATTGACTTTTGCGACGAGAGAGTTTTGAAAAAAACCTTCGCTAATCAAGCGCGCAACATCACCGGCGGTAATACCAAGCCCGGCTTCCAGACTCGATCCATCTGGCAACGTAAGTGTGATCTTCTCTATCGGTTCCAAAATTGGGTTCCTTTTCTCTCTTTTTCGTCAATTGATCCTCGTTATTAATGATCTCTTGAAAAACGTGGGCGATACTGGATTCGAACCAGTGACCCCTTGCATGTCAAGCAAGTACTCTAACCAACTGAGCTAATCGCCCGTTTA
Source organism: Fidelibacterota bacterium (assembly GCA_041645495.1). Classification (GTDB taxonomy): domain Bacteria; phylum Fidelibacterota; class UBA2242; order UBA2242; family UBA2242; genus 0-14-0-20-45-22. The sequence continues at coordinate 24,497 of JBAZPZ010000025.1, forward strand.
AAATCTATTGTAAAAAATCAGTCCGAA
>JBAZPZ010000026.1:0-23485 GCA_041645495.1 Fidelibacterota bacterium
CGCTTTTCCGGGCGGCGACTTCCGCCTCGACGGCGGCTAATTCGAGTTCCGGGAGTTTACCGACTTTGACGCGCTGATTTTTTATCATCTGCAACGAAAAACAGAACGTAAAGACGCCAAACCAGTATTACACAAAATACGATGCCTATCACCAATAATATCTTTTTCTTCATGGATTTATCTTTAACTGCATCAAAAAAGAGCAGATATATACCCAACCTGACGCAAATTTGGTAACAGTAAGTTGCCTGAATTAAAATCAGTTTTCAGCGGAATGCAGTGGGGCCAAACAGGTTTCGGAGAAAATTTTCAGACGCTGACTGGTACTGAACTTTTATGAACGCCTTTTTTCGATTTTCGTCTCAACGCTCCCGTGTAGAGATGCTTTGTACAAAGCTCACCGGAGTTTGCAGGAAAATTATCCCTCTATATTCAGATTGCTCATCGTAATCTATCTCGCCACCGTCATCTGCCGCGTCCGGCTCTGGTCTTCGTATTTTATGCGACACCAGTAATTTCCGCTCGGTAACGGATCGGATTTGATGCAAACGACATGTTCGCCAGCCGACTGGTTGCCATCAACAATTGTCAGAATTTTTCGGCCCAAAATATCATGAATCGTCATCCTGACCAACCCTGCCCGTGGAATCTGATAAATAATGACCGTCGTCGCGTTAAACGGGTTCGGATAATTCTGGTTGAGTTGGAAATCGCATGCTCGGCTGGACGGTTGCTTGACATCAATTTTAGCTTCGATGGAAATCGTCACCGCTTCCGAGCGCATATAACCCAGCACCTCTCCGACGACCCGGTGCGAACCGGCGGAAAGCGTCGGAAAAGTTCTATGAGGATCGGGATACCTGAATTGCCAGTTGAAGCCGCTAAGCGGATCGATTTTCCGAAAGGTCAAGACCGTCGCGCAAACGACGTTCTGTATCCAGTTGAGATCGTCAATCAGATAATTTCCCTGACAGGCCGATGAAAATTCCAGCCAGACGGTATCGATAGTCGGATTGTAGGCAGTGACGGTGATCGAAATCGTATCCTCCTGAGTATATGCGGATTTATCTGTCCAGACGGATACCTGAATCTGAGCGTATGAGACGCCAACAATGAATAAAAAAACCAGCAACAGCTTTTTCATGACTTGCTCCTTCTAAATTCAGACCTCAAAAACCACATTGGAATATACTTCCGACCTTTCCGATTTACAACTGTTATGAAACCGGATCGGATAAATTTTTACCGATCAAATCAGTGTCAATGCCAAAATCGCGACGATCTATGGCTGAACCGTTGTGTCCAGCAGAAAGTAAATATCGTCGACTGACGCGCTGAAATTAGATGCTTACTGAGTGACGCGCTCCAGACGCTTCATCACGGAAAAGATGAATGCCGCGGACAGCAGACAGCAGATCACGAAAATCGACCATAACTGCCAGAGTTCGACTTTGACCCACATCGAACTGCCGATGAAAAGAAGGCTGTTGCCGATTGCCGTCGCACCAAGCCATCCGCCCTGCATCAAGCCCTGAAATCTTGGCGGAGCGACTTTGGAAACGAATGAAATTCCCATCGGACTGAGGAAAAGTTCCGCAATCGTCAGAATAAAATACGAATTGATCAGCCAATAAGGCGAAACCCTGTCTGGCGAGACCGTCGCGCCGAGCGCCGACGGCGAAAGCAGATGAATCGAGCCGACCAGCATCACGAGAAAACCCAGCGCGGCGAGAATCATCCCGAAGCCGATTTTCTTAGGCGCTGAAGGCTCTTTGTCTCTCTTGCGCAAATAGCCGAAGAACCAGACTACAACCGGCGTCAAAAACACGATGAAGATCGGGTTGAAATGCTGAAAAATTTCCGGTTCGATAGGATTGCTGGGCGCATATTGGGAATAGAAAAAGTATGTCAGATAACCACCGACTAACATCAGCGCACCGCCGATGAGTCGCGGCATGAGTTTATCCGATTTCCGGATAAGGAAAACCAATCCGATGATCGCGGCAATCAGCGACAGGAAGGATTTCAACTCAAAGAAAAGATTGGTAATCGGACCAACCGCTTTTGCGGTATAATCCCGCGCGAAGTAAGACATCGTCAAGCCATTTTGATGGAAGGACATCCAAAAGAAGACCACAACGAAGAAAACCAATAGCAAGGCGACGATTCGCTGTCTCTCTTCCGCCCACGGCATCTGAATGATATCCTTGTTCTTCTCAACCATTTTCTTCCGGTCGGGAAGTTGACGCTTGAAGAGTGTGTAAATCAACAGGCTGACGATCATTGCCCCGGCGGCGATTGCGAACGCATAATTGTAACCGGTCGAAAAAGCGTTGATATAATTATGCGTGAATATGCTCAGATCGGCAACCGGCGCACCGGTGACCTTATCGGCTAAAACCTGAAGATTCGACGTGTCGGTCAGCGTACCGCCGATAAAACTGTTGCACAGCCCCGGCAGATCGGCGTCATAGACGAAGCCCTGCGTTTTCAAAAACCAGTTGCGGATGCCGTTGGCGGCGCTGGGTGCGAAGAACGCTCCGATATTGATGCCCATGTAAAACAGGCTAAAAGCGGAGTCCCGAAGTTTTGAATATTTCGGATCGTCATAGAGTTGTCCGACGAGCGCCTGAAGATTGCCTTTGAACAGGCCGTTGCCGAGCGCGATCACCATCAATCCGGCAATCGTCACTTTTAGTCCCATACCGGGAACCGACATCACCCCATAGCCAAGCAACATGACGATGATGCCGATGAGAATCGTGCCTTTATAATTCTGGGTTTTGTCGGCTATCAAACCGCCGACCAAAGCCAGACCGTAGATGAGAAAATAGAACCACGCGTAAATATGTCCTGCCTGATCTTCCGCCAGCGCAAATCTCGCCTGCAAGAAAAATACCAGACACGCCATCATTGTGTAAAATCCGAACCGCTCGCCCATGTTGGCAAAGAAAGCGACCGCTAAACCTTTGGGATGGTTTTTAAACATTACTCATTCCTCCTGATTGACTATTCACGAACATTCTAACAACGAGAAAAACCAAAGCAATTGCCGGAAATATAGTCGTAAAGAAATCAAAATGAAATGAAAAATCCGGCGCGGCGGTGGGTATTCGCGCCGAACGGACATTTGGGAAGACAAAAAACCCGCTTTGTTGATTTACCGATTTTGCCGCTGGCTCATCAACCCAAAAATCCGCGCTGAGAGTTCTTTGTATTTCTCCGAAACGAGTTCTTCTTCGACCGGAACGAAGCAGGCGATGACGTACCGGTCATTACCATCATCGACGATTCCCACATCGTTCGTCCAATACGAAAACCAACCGGTTTTATGATAAAACATCGCGTTGACCGGCAGTCCGGACGCCAATTTCCGGTTGTCCAACTGCCTGCCAAGCAAGCTTTTCATCTGCTTGCTGACCCACGGATTGACCAACCGATCGGTTTCGATCCGGTACATAAATTCCGCCGCATGCCGGGCGCAGGTTTCTGTGCCGCGGATTTTCCCGTAACCGGGGTCTTCGTACTTGCGCTTGAGAAACTTGCGCGTCACTTCGCTTCCCTGCCAGCCATACCGGTGAATCAGCAGATTGATATTTTCCCGCTTGGCGAGGTCGATCAAGCAGTTCGCGGCGGAATTGTCGCTCCGCGTAATCATCAAATCGAGTAAATAGCCGACCGTGACCGTGTCGCCTTCGACGAGCAACGGGCGAGGATCGTGCAGAATTTCTTTACTGCGGTCAACGACATTCGGCGAGTCGGCGACAACCGGTGTCGTCAATCCGTATTTGCCCTGCGAAATCTGATTTAAAACTTCCGCCGCGACGTACATTTTATAGACGGAAGCGGGATAGATGAAATTGTCCGGATTCACACTGCCGAGACGCGGTTCCTGTCCGCTCAAATCGATCACGGCGAGCGAAATCTGCTCGATGCCGTCTTCACCGACATCAAAATCTTTATCCAAACCGGGGTCGGCGACGATTTCCCGAAGTTGAATCGAAAGCGATTCGTCCAATTTTAAATCCGCCGGAACCGTCGATTGTCCAAAAGCGATTCCGATAATCAGAATGACAATTGAAAGACTTCTTTTCAAATCTGTATTCCTCCCATTAAAAAGCAGAAACCGATAACAACAGCCAGATAGCGACCTGACAAATTAGAAAGGCTCGCACTGAACGACCGGCAATATCGCTACTGCCGGTCGTTCATAACGAAATTTATCTACAGATTACCGAGGACCGATTCCGATCAACTGACCGATCACCGGGCCGAATTTCACCGCCAAACCGACAGTCACGATGGAAACCGTGGACATCAGTTTGATGACGATGTTCAGGCAGGGACCGGCGGTGTCTTTGCACGGATCGCCGACAGTGTCGCCCACGACAGCGGCTTTGTGCGCGTACGAACCTTTCCCGCCGAGGTTGCCTTCCTCGATATATTTCTTGGCATTGTCCCATGCTCCGCCGGCGTTATTCAGCATGACCGCCAGAACAAAACCTGTGGTCAGTCCGCCGAACAGTACTCCAAGTACGCCTGCAACGCCGAGAACTAATCCGGCAACGACCGGAACCATAATCACCAGCAGAGACGGCAGAATCATTTCGTGTTGAGCGCCTTTCGTGCTGATGGAAACGCACCGCTCGTAATCCGGCTCGTCTTTGCCTTGCATGATGCCCGGTTTTTCGCGGAATTGACGACGAACTTCCTCGACCATGGTTCCGGCGGCGCGGCCGACGGCTTTCATTGTCAGCGCGGCGAAAACGAATGTGATCATCGCGCCCAGAAATGAGCCGATCAACACGCGCGGATTGAGTAACGTAATATTGTAGTAATCGACCCAATTGGTCAGCGTCACCGTGCTGGCGACGATTTCATGTAAGGAATCCAGCGAGGCGTTCGGATCGAAGGAAATGTTCAAACTGGTCAGAAGTTCTCTGATCATGCCGCCGTCGATGATAATATGCGAGAATTGTGCCTTGATTTCCTCGATGTAAGCCGCAATCAGCGCCATTGCCGTCAAAGCCGCCGAACCGATGGCAAAACCTTTTCCCGTCGCGGCAGTCGTATTGCCCAATGAATCCAGCGCGTCGGTTCTTTGACGCACTTCTTTCGGCAGATCGCTCATTTCGGCGTTCCCGCCGGCGTTATCGGCAATCGGGCCATAGGCATCGGTCGCCAGCGTGATTCCCAGCGTCGAAAGCATTCCGATCGATGCAAAACTAATTCCATACAAGCCAAGACTGATATGATTCGGGGCACTGCCGAAACCGCCCGCAAATGCGTAACTGAAACCGATTCCCAGACAGGTGACAATCACGGGAAAACCGGTCGAAAGCATTCCGGTGGACAGGCCGCCAATGATCACCGTCGCGGGACCGGTTTTCGCCTGTTCAGCGATCCAGCGCGTCGGTTTATAAGACTGCGACGTGTAATATTCCGTGAGTTTACCGATCGTCCAGCCCGTGAGCAATCCGGTGATGACGGAACCCGCGATGCCCATCGGCAATTTCAGCATATAAAGCAGACCAACGGTAAAAATGGTGATCAGGACGACGCTCAGGTTGACGCCGCGCGCCAACGCCTTTAGAAGCGACCGTTGATCGGCGTTTTCACCTGTCCGAACTGCAAACGCGCCCATAACGGAAAACAAATTTCCCATGCCGGCGACGATCATCGGAGCGAGCAATGCCGCCAAGACTTTTTCAAACGGCGAACCGTTGAAAGCCGCAACACCCAGCGCGGCGGTTGCCAGAATCGAACCACAGTAGGACTCGTACAAATCGGCGCCCATTCCGGCGACATCGCCGACGTTATCGCCGACGTTGTCCGCAATCGTCGCGGGATTGCGCGGATCGTCTTCGGGAATTCCGGCTTCGACTTTACCGACAAGATCGGCGCCAACGTCAGCCGCTTTGGTAAAAATTCCGCCGCCGACACGCGCAAAGAGCGCCTGCAAAGACGCACCCATTCCAAAGGTCAGCATCGTTGTCGTGATCGCGGCGAGACTCATCGCCTGATAGCCGAGCCGCGGAACCAGCCAGTACAGAATCGTGAACCACATCGAAATATCCAGCAGCCCGAGTCCGACGACAACCAAACCCATCACGGCACCGGAACGGAAGGCGATTCTCAGACCGGCATTCAGCGATTTCCGCGCGCCTTCAGCCGTACGGTTGGACGCCAACGTCGCGGTATTCAGCCCGAAAAATCCAGCCAGGCCGGAAAAGAAACCACCCGTCAGGAATGAGAACGGCACCCACTTATTCTGAACGTGCAGAACATAGGACATGAAGAAAAAAACGCAAAAAATGATGACGAACACCAGCGCAACGATTTTGTACTGTTGCTTGATGTAAGTAAACGCGCCTTTCCGGACAGCGCCGGCGATTTTCTGCATTTTGTCGTTGCCGGGATCGCCCTTGAGCATCATTTTGTGAAAAATGTATGCGGCAATCAGTGCGATAATCGAACCAATCGGCGCAATCAGAAACATATATTTCAAACTCATATTCTATTTTCCTCCTTATTGTTCTGAAGAATACGATTGAATAATAAATAGCGCGCCAAAGTTAGAACGGAATCGTCGATTTTTCAATAAGGAAAATTGATTCAGAAAATGTACTTAGGAGGGCGTATTGCCTGTAAGTCAAACGCCAATTCATACCGATCGCGTCTTTGTAAGGGGAAATTTTCGTTGCGATTGCCCGCGTGGCTCGATATATTTTTCTCAATGGAAAATTGTAGAAACCATTCTAAAATTCAACCGTCGGAAGTGATTTCAGTCGGCCATCATTTGAAATATCGGAGATGTCATGAGTCGAATATCCGCACTTTTTTTGTTCGTTTTCATCTTCAGCGCATTGTTACTCGGTGAACCCATGTTCGTCGGAAATATCGTCAGTCACCAGCCGTTTCCAAACCGCGTCGAATTCCGGCTTGACAACGGAAAATTTACCGTTTATGTTTTGAGCGGAAATGTCCTTCGGCTCCGGTACACGAACAGCGAATCGTTCAGCGAATCTCCGTCGTACGCAGTCATCGCTGAAATGCCCGATAAGTCCGACTTCGTACTGAAAGAAGAGCCGAACCGCTTTGTTCTTTCGACGGGCGAACTGATCGTTCATATCGCAAAAAAGCCGTGCCGGATTTCGATTTTCGACAAGGAAATGAATCTGCTCAACGCCGACGATGCGTCATTCGGCGTCTGTTTCGACAACGACGAAGTTCGCTGTTATAAAAAACGATTGGATGGCGAGAATTTCTACGGGCTGGGCGAGAAAAGTGACGGCCTGCGAAAAACCGGCAACGAATACACGCTCTGGAACACCGATTTCCCCGGCTACACCGAGCGAACCGACGAATTGTACGTTTCCATTCCATTTTTTTACGGCGTCAGAAACGGAAAAGCCTACGGCATTTTCTTCGACAACACATACCGCTCGCATTTCAATTTCGGTGCGAGCAACAACCGGTTTTATTCATTCGGCGCCGACCATGGCGAGATGGATTATTACTTCATCTACGGACCCGAAATGAAGCGCGTGCTGTCGTCTTATTCCGAACTGACGGGAAAAGCGGAAATGCCGCCGAAATGGGCGTTCGGCTACCAGCAATGCCGGTGGAGTTATTACCCGGAATCGACAGTCCGGGCGCTGGCGGACAACTTCCGAAAAAAACAGATCCCGTGCGATGTCATCTACCTCGACATTCATTATATGGACGGTTACCGCGTGTTCACCTGGGATAAAAATCGCTTCCCCGACCCGCCAAAGTTGATCGCCGATTTGAAAATGAACGGTTTCAAAGTCATTCCCATTATCGATCCGGGCGTGAAAGCCGACACGACTTATTTCGCCGCGAAAGAAGGCATCGCGAAAGACTTGTTCGTGAAATATCCGGACGGCGAGTTGTATCAGGGCGAGGTCTGGCCGAGCTGGGCGTTTTTCCCGGATTTCACAAAAAAAGAAACGCGGGATTGGTGGGGCGAGAAGTTGTCCGCGCTGATGAAAGACGGCGTCGCCGGTTTCTGGAACGACATGAACGAACCTGCCGTTTGGGGAAGTCACTTCCCGGACATCGTCCGCTTTAACGGCAATGGCAGAGGCGCCGATCATAAAAAAATCCACAACGTCTATGCGCTGGAAATGGCCAAAGCAACGCGAACCGGCCTGCGGCGTTTTTCGGATCAGCGGCATTTTATATTGACTCGCGCCGGTTTTTCCGGTATTCAACGGTATTCGGCTGTTTGGACAGGCGACAATCTCTCCAACGAAGATCATCTCCGGTACGCCTGCGTGATGTCGCAAAATCTCGGTTTGAACGGCGTTCCGCTCGTCGGTGCGGACGTCGGCGGATTCATGGGCGAGGCGTCGCAAAGGCTTTATGTGCGGTGGATGCAACTCGGCGCTTTCACGCCGCTTTTCAGACAACATTCGGCGTACGGAACCAAAGCCAAAGAGCCGTGGGCATTCGGTGAAGATGTCGAAAATACCGTCCGGGAAATCATCAATCTGCGCTATCGGATATTGCCGTATCTTTACAGCGAATTTCATCAGGCGACGCAGACTGGCTTGCCGCTTATGCGATCGATGTTTCTCGAATTTCAGAACGATCCGGAGTGCTGGAACGATCAGGCGCAATTTCAATTCATGGTCGGCGAAAATCTGCTCGTCGCGCCGGTTTTATCGGAATCGGACAACGCGAAACGTCTCTATTTGCCTGAAGGACGCTGGTATGAAATGAATACCGGAAAAATCTATCCCGGGAATCAGTGGCTGACCGTCGAGGCGCCGCTGGAACGGGTTCCTTTCTTTCTGAAATCGGGCGGCATACTTCCCATGCAGGAAGTTCAGCAGTTCGTCGGCGAGAAGCCGGTCGAAACGACGATCCTGACTATTTTCCCGTCCGCGAAAAGTTCTTACTCGCTGTACGAAGACGACGGCAATTCGTACGAATACGAGATCGGGCGCTATTCAGTTGTCAATTTCACCATCGAAGAAAAAAGCGACGCGCTGGCGATTGTCGTCAAGAAAGAACAAACAGGATTTACGCCGGATCGGAAGAATTATCGGTTCAGAATCATTTCCGATAAAAAACCGATAAAAGTTTTCGTTGGAGCCAAAGAATTACCGACGATCAAACCATCCGAAACATCGGCGAAAATCCGCGAATGCTGGACTTTTCTATCGAATGAAAAGATGATCGAGGTTAGGACGCCGGATGCCGGGAATTTTACCATGACGATCCGGTATTGATGATAATCATCGGGTCATTAGTCATTGGGCATTTGAAGAAACACAGAACGCGGAACCCGGAACTCGGAACAAATCGTCTAATGCCAAATCACTTCAGATAATCAGCCAGCCAGCGGTGCATTTCCTTCCACCAACGAACGTTGTTCTGCAAGCCGAGAATCTCGTGTCCTTCGTCCGGGAAAATGACTAACCGCGACGGAACTCCCTGCCGCTGAAGCGCGGTGAAAAGTTGAAGGCTTTCACCAACCGGCACACGGAAATCCAGTTCGCCCTGCGTCACGAGCGTTGGCGTCCGGAAGTTTTTTGCGAAGCGATGCGGCGACCATTTATCGTAAAGTTCCGGCTCGTCCCACGGCGTCGTTCCCATGTCCCACGCGGGATACCAGAGTTCTTCCGTCGCGCCATAAAAACTCGTCAGATTGTACAGTCCCGCGTGACTGACGGCGCACTTGAACCGGTTCGTGTGTCCGATGAGCCAATTGACGGAATATCCGCCGAACGAACCACCGATCACCGCCTGCCGGTCTTTATCGATAAAACCATATTTGGCAATGACGAAATCCAACCCTTTGACCAAATCTTCGTAACATTTTCCGCCGTAGTCACGGCTGACCTCTTCACGGAATTTTGAGCTGTAACCGGTACTCCCGCGCTGGTTGATGAAGACGCAGACATAGCCGGGCGACGCGATCAGTTGCATCGTGAACCAGCTGAGCATAAATCGGTCGCCCCACATATTTTGTGGGCCGCCGTGAATCGTCAGAACCACCGGATATTTTTTCTTTGGGTCAAAATGCGGCGGTCTCAGGAGAAATCCGTGAACCATGTCGTTATTGGCGCCGGGAAACCAAAATTCCTCGACCTGCGGCAATTCGAACGTTTCATCAAATTCACGATTGGCCCATGTTAACTGCGTCGGTTTTTCGCCAGTCACCGGTTGGGAGTAAATCTCGTACGGCTTATGGTTGTAGCCTTTTTGGAAAACCAGCGTTTCGCCATCCGGGGTAATATCGATGTGCGTGTTGAATCCGTCATCAGTTATTTTCCGGAAATTCCCGGATAAATCGACAGCATAAATCGCACCGTGTCCCTGATCTTCCGCCGTGAAAAAAAGTTGACGGCTATCCGGCGACCATAAAATTTGTCCGACGGATCGATCGAGATTTTCGGTCAACCGGACCGTTTTTCCGGTTTTGTGTTCGTAAAGCGTCAACACTTCGCGGTCGGATTCGTAATTGACTTTGGTCATCGAGGTATAAGCGATATAGCGACCGTCGGGCGAATAATGCGGCTGACCGTCCAACGCCGGATTCGACGTGATTTTCGTCGTTTTACCGGTTGGAATATCGACAGTGAAGAGATCGTGATTCGTGCTGACGGCGAGTATCGTTCCTTCGGTTTTTGTGTAGCAGATTTCGGCGCCGTCCGGCGAAATGTCGAAATCGTGTGAACTGGAAAGCGAGACGGGCGGCGTATCGAAATCACCCGGCGTCAAATCTTTTATCGCTCCGTCTTCCGGATTGACGAGAAAAACGTGATTTCTTTCATCGCCGAGCCATGTGTCCCACTGCCGAAAAAGCAGGCGGTCGATGGTTCTGGCGTTGCATTCCGGTAATTCGTTTTTCGTCCAATTCTCGGCCGTATTTTTCCCGGCAGGAAGCACGCGCGAACCGCAAATAAGCCGTTTTCCGTCATTAGACCAGATCGGTGAATAAAGTCCTGTTTCTGAAAAGGTCACCTGTTTTGCCTCGCCGCCATCTAATGAAATCAGAAACAGATTGGGCGTTCCGTTGCGCTCCGAAATGAACGCAATCTGCTTTCCGTCAGGCGACCAGCGCGGCGAATAGTCGTTTTCCGGGTCGGTCGTGAGCGGTTTCGACACACCACCATCCGTCGGAACCAACCAAATATCGTCGAAATAGCGATTCTTCGCGAGATCGGGAACCGCAATAGTGTAGGCGATCCATTTCCCGTCCGGCGAAACCTGCGGATCGGAAACAGCTTTGATTTGATACAAGTCTTCCGGCGACATCGGGCGTTTTTCCGGCACAGCGACGCCGGAAAGAATTATGAGTGTGAGAATGATTTCGACCAAGCGACGCGGTTTCATTTCAACCTCCTTTGGGAACGTTTAAGCGGTCTTTAATCGACTATTATCACTTTTCAGACGCCTCGATATTCAATTCAACCGGCTGAATCACTTTTGAAATCGGATATAAATTGAGTTGGTCGTCGCGGAACGGCGAGCGGTCGAAGAAGAAAAACAGACGCTGAAGCGGATCGCCCGCGAATTGCGGATCGGCGGCGATCTTCTTCTCGAATTCGCGTTTCAGTTCGGGATTTTCCTTCAACATTTTCCGCGCGGTATCTTCCAGAACGTAAAGTTCACCGTACTCTTTTTGCTCAAAAATCCCGTCGAAAAATCCCCACTTGACGAATGAATCGACCGCTTCCGGTTCCAGCAAATGCGTCACGATCCGGTTCGTCCGCTGATTCATGATGACGACAAACGAACCGACCGGAAAAGTCGTTTCAAACGTCGTGTCGGCAATCGAAAAGTTGACCGGATGTCTGCCTTCGGACGGCGTACTTTGCCACGAAACATTGGAAAATTTATACGAAGCGACTTTCAGTTTCTGCTCCGTTTTAAGCTGGTTTATTTTTGCACCGTGAAGTTTCAAAATATCGACGATCGGTTTGAATTCAGCCGGAATGATATAGGCGTACGGCATTTCGGCGCTCGCCGTCGGAACGACTTTCGTAAAGAACGGTATTCGGTAATCGACCGGTTTTCCCGTCCAGATCACGCGATCGGTTCCGGAAACGTCACTGAATTCTTTCCGGTAGCCGAAGCCTTTGAAGTCGATGAAAACACTGTCCGATGTCACGCAGAAATTGAGCGGAATCGAGGCGCCGGCAGGAATTGCCGCCGTCTCCGCATCGCCGTCTGCTACGGCTTTTTTCAAAACGGAGCGTTTTTCGCCGACGACAGCCAGAACGTTTTTGAAAACCTGATAGGTGGCGGAAACGCGCGTTTTGTAATCCTTGAACATGTGCGTCTCGATGAGGATGCACGGACGATTTTGAATCGCGCCATAGCCGTTGGAAAAGCGCGGCGACGCGACACCGTACGAAAGCCCTTTGGAAAACTCCTTCTCATCCCTTTGAATGACGTAAACGCCCAGCGGAAATCCGTCCGATTCCAGACCTTTTTTCAACATCGGCAGGAACGTTTCGACATTCCATTTCCGCACCGGTTCGGCAATCGCGCCGACATGCTGTTCCATTCCGTAAGTCACCGCGTATTGATAATCGGCGCCGTCGGTGACGTGACTATCGACGATCAAATCCGGCAGCCAATCACGGAAAAGTTCCAGCCACGCGCGCATTTCCGGCGAATCGGCTTTCGAAAAATCACGGTTGAGATTATAATTCTGCGCCGTGACGCGCCAGCCCATTTCTTTAGGGCCGTTTTGATTGAACCGGTTGTACGGCGAAAATCGTTCGTGCCCATCGACATTGAAAATCGGGATGAACAACAGGGTAATATTTTTCATCAATTCCGCATATTTTCCATCGACGATCATGTCGCGTAGGAGCATCAGTCCGGCGTCTTTGCCGTCGATTTCTCCGGCGTGGATTCCGGCGATGAACATGACGAGCGCCTTTCCGCTTTGCTTCTGTTTTTCCGGCGTAAAATTCCCGTCGGAGTCAAAAATCAATAGCGGCAAGTCTCGTCCCTGCGGCGTGACACCGAAACGCGTAAAGAGCACGGACGCAGACGCTTCGTCCAATCGTTGACAAAACCGGACGGTTTCTTTGTAACGCGGCGTTTCCAGAAAGCCGAATTTTTCATAATCCGTCCGCCAGTCTTCGGCAAATGAAAGCCCGCTTATCGCCAATATCATCCAGCTGATTGCAAAAATCCTGCATGGTTGCCGTCTCATGAATCCTCCAAATTCTCGTCTCATATCGTATAAAATGTAATCAAACCCGGCGCATTTTCCCGTATCAATTTTCGTTTCGCGGCCATTCGGACAACCTGCAACTTCCAACGGAGAGTGGAACATTGCAATTCATCCGATGACACGGTAAATTATCGGCGATTTTATTGATGAAAGTGAGGTTTCACGATGGATTTGTTCAAGAAATGCTTTGAATACACGGCGGTCAAAGAGGCCAAAGCCGATGGATATTATCCCTATTTTATTCCGTTCTCCGGAGGCGACGACACCGTCATGATTTACAATGGCGCGCCCAAGATCATGATCGGATCGAACAATTATCTCGGATTAACGCATCACCCGAAAGTCATCTCTGCGGCAGAAAAGGCTTTGCACGAATACGGCACCGGAAGTACCGGCAGTCGCTTTTTGAACGGAACGCTCGATATTCACGAGGCGTTCGAGAAAGAATTGGCGGATTTTGTCGGAAAGGAATCGGCGCTAATTTTCTCGACCGGATATTTGGTGAACCTCGGCGTTATTTCGGCGCTGTTGGGCAGAACCGACGCCGTCGTCATCGATAAATTGGATCACGCCAGCATCTTTGACGGGTGTTTGCTTTCGGGCGCCGTTATCCATCGTTTTCAGCATAACGACACGGCCGATCTGGAGAAAACGCTCGCGGGCATCCCGGAAAATTCCGGAACACTCGTCGTCGTCGATGGGATTTTTTCGATGGAAGGCGACATCGCCAAACTTCCCGAAATTTGCCCGATCGTTCAAAAATACGGCGCGCGGCTAATGGTGGACGACGCGCACTCGCTGGGCGTTCTCGGTCCGAATGGCGACGGTACTGCGGCGCATTTCGGGCTAACGTCTCAGGTCGATCTGATCATGGGAACGTTTTCCAAATCGTTCGGTGCGGTCGGCGGTTTCATTGCGGGAAACGCCGACGTCGTCGATTACATCAAACACAATTCGCGGGCGATGATTTTCACCGCCAGCCTGCCGCCCAGCATCGTTGCCGGGGCGCGCGCCGCTCTGCAGATCATCCAATCCGAACCGGAACGCCGGCAGAAACTCATCGAAATCGGCAATTTTATGCGAAAAGAATATCGGGGAATGGGATTCGACACTTCGACGAGCGAAACGCCCGTCATTCCGATCGTCATCGGCGACAACATGAAGACGTTCACGTTCTGGAAAAAGCTGTTCAACGAAGGAGTTTACACGAACGCCGTCGTCAGTCCTGCCGTGCCGGGAAATTCTTCACGTCTCAGGACCAGTTATATCGCGACGCATCGTCAGGAACAGTTGGATTTTGTACTGGAAAAATTTTATAAAATCGGCAAAGAACTGGCGATCATTTGAACGGTCGCCGCTTCTTTTCCGATCAATTCTAATCAAGAGATGTCATTGAACCGGACTGAAAATAAATGGATTTTGATGCGATGGATCCGGAGTGGATCGATCGCTGGTGTTATCATCGCGCTGGTAGGTTGCGCCGCGCAGGGACCGCCGGGCGGCGGGCCAGTCGATGTGATCGGACCGCAATTGGTCTCGGTTGTTCCGGAAAACGGATCGATCCGGGTCGCTCTCAAGCCGAAGATCGAATTGACCTTTTCGGAAACGATCAATCCGCGCACCGCCGAAGGAACATTGATCGTTTCACCGCGCCTGAAAACGACTCCGGTCATCAAAACGACGCGAAAAAAAGTCTCGATCGGACTTTTGGAACCGCTTCAGGCCAACACAACCTACATCTTCAGTTATGCACGAAATCTGCAGGATTACCAAAAGAATCCGACCAGCGACGATGTCAAACTGGCATTTTCCACCGGCGATTCTCTGGACGAAGGAAAAATCAGCGGAACCGTCTATCAAATTCCCGAGAAAAAGGCGACAATGATCTGGGTTTTTAGAAAACAGACCGCTTTTCCTGACTCGCTTCCCGGTCAGAAACCGGACTACGCCGCCGCGGTCACGGGCGCCGGTTCTTATGAAATCAGCAATCTACCGGTCGGCGAATACCGGCTGATTGCGCACATACCGCCTGCCGCGAAGCCGGGAACATTTTTCCTTTCGGAAGAGGATCCGCTGGGCGTTCAGCAGACGGAAAATATCGTCATCCGTCATCGCCGCGACGCCGTAACCGGCATCGATTTCCGGTTGGATAAAATGTCGCTCCGACCATTTCGGCTTTTGACGGCCGTTCCGGCGAACAACAGTTTGGAATTGAACTTCACACGATCTGTTCCCGATACGAATCTGAAAGACGCGACGTTCCGCATCGTCGGCGCCGGAACTCCGAATGTCCTGAAAACATGGACGGACGCGGGTTCCCCTAAAGAGGTTTTTCTGCAAGTTGACGGATTAAAACCGGATACGACCTATTCCATCGACATCCAAAATCTGCGTGACGAAACCGGCGACGATCTGAAGCCAGGCAAGAGTCCGGTCGAATTTAGCTGGCGCGCGCAAACAGATACACTGAAACCGCGATTAGCCAACACGAAGCCGCTCAATCGCGGAAAAAACTTCGGGCTAAGTGAATCAATCGTCCTGAACTTTTCCGAGCCGGTGATCCTCGACTCGATCCGGCAAAAAATTCTTTTACTCGAGAGAGACAGCGTCAATGTTCCGATCACGGACAGCTGGCTCGACGGAAATTCACTCATTCTGACGCCGAAAGATCCGCTGAAATCGGCATCGAATTATACACTCATATTTCTCAGCCAAAAATGGAAAGACGCCGCGGGCAACTTCTTCAAAGATTCCGTGATCACACAGACGTTCGGCGCCGTTGACATCAACCAGTTCGGCTCGGTCAGCGGCGTCGTCAAAACGGACACGACCATCGATTTTCGAAAACTGATCGTCGCGGTTCAACTATCTACTGAAAATTTTCAGCGGCAAACACACCCGGACAGTACGGGAAAATTTGCCTTTCCGTCACTTCTACCCGGGAAATACAGCGCGCGCATCTGGTTCGACCGAAACGGGAATGAAGCCTACGACGCCGGGCAAATCATTCCCTATCAAATCGCCGAACCTTATAAAGATTTACCCAACGCGATCACCATCCGATCCCGCTGGGAAACGGCCGAAGTGGAGTTGAAATACTGACGATGAAGATTCCGTTCTGGAAAATTACAGCCGCGGGCAACGATTTTGTTCTCATCGACGATCGCGCGGCGGATTTTCAGTCGAATGCTTCGGAACTCGCGCAAAATTTCTGCGACAGGCGATTCGGAATCGGCGGCGACGGAACGATTTTCATCCGAAGTCATCCGGAATGCGACTTCGAAATGGCGTACTTCAATCCGGACGGCTCGGGGCCGGCGATGTGCGGAAACGGCAGCCGCGCGGCGGTTCTTTTCGTTCATGACTGCGCGATCTGCGTCAAGGAATCATATCGTTTTTCCGCGGCGGACGGCGAGCATTTCGGTATTTACAGAGACGGAAATATCGCCGTTACCGTGCACAAACCCGCCGGAATGGAAACCGAAACGTTCAATGGGAACGACGTTTTTCTCGTCGATACCGGCGTGCCGCATGTGGTAGTTTTAACTAAAAATCTGGCGCAGATCGACATCCGGAATATCGCGCCTAAACTCCGAAAAACCTTTGACGCGAATGTGGATTTTATCGAACAGAACGATGACGAGTGCTGGGCGATTCGAACTTACGAGCGCGGCGTCGAAGACGAAACCTTGGCGTGCGGAACCGGCGCGACGGCGGCGGCTTACGTCATTTCAAAATTGTCCGATCAGGCATTCCCGATCCGATTGATCGCCAGAGGCGGCGAATTGCAAATCGACGAAACAGATGGAGCATTTTGGTTGCGCGGGCCCACGAAATCCGTTTTTACGGGCACGATTGAAATTAACCTTTAAGCACGGGGTGAAATAATGTATGCAGTGATCATAGCAGGCGGTGTCGGAAAACGCTTCTGGCCGCGAAGTCGGCGCGAACGCCCGAAACAACTCCTGAATATTGTCGGCGAGCAGTCGATGCTGAAACTGACCTACGAGCGGCTTCGTCAAATCTGCGACGAGAAAAAAATCTACGTCATCGCCGGATCGTCGCTGAAAGAAGCGATTCTGCGAGACCTCACCGAAATTCCCGAAAAGAACGTGGTCGTCGAACCGAGCGGCAAAAACACAGCCCCGGCGATCGGACTCGTTGCGGCGATTATCATGGACAAAGACCCAAACGCGGTTATCGGGATTTTCCCGTCCGATCATCTGATTTCGGACGTTGGCGCATTTAAAAACTCGGTGATGACCGGCTATCGCTTCGCCAGAGATCACGTCGCGCTGGTGACTTTCGGAATTACTCCGACCCGACCCGCAACCGGCTACGGTTATATTCAGATGGACAAAAGCGTCGCGCCTGTCGATGAAGATGTCTATAAGGTCAAAACATTTGCCGAAAAACCGCTTCTGCGGACGGCGATTCGATTCTTGGAAAGCGGCGAATTTCTCTGGAACAGCGGCATGTTCATCTGGAAAGGCGCCAGCATCATGAACGCGATCAAACTCTTCCTGCCCGAATTGCACGACAGCCTTCAGGAAATAGCCAGAGCTATCGGCACACCCAATTATGATGCGGTTCTGAAAACCCAGTGGGCAACGATTCGCGGCGTTTCCATCGATTATGGCGTTATGGAAAAAGCGAAAAATGTCTATGTCGTCGCGGGAAATTTCGACTGGAGCGACGTCGGCTCGTGGGATGCCGTTTACGAACTCATGCCGAAAGATGAAAACAACAACATCCTGATCGGCGACATTACCGCCATCGATTCCAGCGGCTGTTACGTCTATTCGCGGAAGAATGTTGTCGCCACGATCGGCGTCAAAGACCTCATCGTTATCCAGTCCAAAGACTCGATTCTCATCGTTCACCGGAACGAATCCGAGAAAGTCAAAGACCTCGTCGATTTGCTGGAACGCGAAAAACGGGTGGAACATTTGTAAAACGTGATAAACCTGAAAAACCAGAGTAAGCCGAAAATGCTGTCGTTGCGGACGGAATTGGAAGCGGTTTTTACCAAAATCGGCTACACCGTCGTCATCGGGCAGGGCGATTTCCATGCCGGCACGTGCGTCGTCCTGAAAGACAAAAAAGTGGTCGTCAATAAATTCACCCCGCTCGAACAGCAGATCGATTTTTTATTCCGCGCACTCAGCGAAATGGACCTGTCCAACGTCTTTCTTCTGCCGGAAATCCGGGAAATGATCGACGAACGAACCACTTTGTTCAGGTAAAGATTGGCGGCTTCAAAAACCGAAAAACAGACAAACCGCGCCAATGATAAAAGCGATGGCGAAGTTGATGATTTTGATCTTCGCGAAAATCCGGCGTGAATGCGCCAGCATCGGCAACATCCCGTGACCGTCCTGAACGATTGAACTGGCTAACAAAACACTGAACGGGATCAAACCCTCGGCATACAGCGAGACGAAAATCAGGTGCGGGCCGGATTCCGGGATCAACCCGACCAGACACGCAACCAATAAAACAACGAAATAATTATCTCCGATCGTCTTTTCGATGTCGAAGTTCTGCATCAGCAATTCGATGACAAGCAGAGAGCCGAACGTCCAGAGGAAAATGTTAGGCAGATGCTTTTTCGCGACGTGATCCCACAGATGTTCCTGAAGAAAATGGTCGGGAACCGTAACGACGATGAACAAGCCCAGAATCGCGGAGGCGAATAACGTAATTCGCTCCCAGCCCCAGCCTTCGGAAATGATGTAACCGCCGCCGATCGATACCAGCGCCAAAATCATAAAGACGATCAGCAGGAATCTTTCCAGAGAACAGCGGCGTATCTGCGGCAGGATTTCGCGCGGAACGAAGCAATTGCAGTATTCCGGATGAAGCGGCAAAACGGCGCACTCGCGGCTGGTATCGGTTTTCCGCCGCATCAATAAATCCGTCAGGACGCCGGATACAATTCCGATCGCGACGAGAATGACCGTCAGCAGAACCGCTTTCCCGGGAAAGAGCGCCAGCATAACGAAAGCCTCGTCGCCAATCGTGGCGATCATCGTCGTGATGACAGCGCCGAACGATACGATACGATGCGTGTAAAGCGTCACGACGGCGAACGAGCCCAAACAGCCCGGGACGGCGCCCATCAGTGCGCAAAACAGATATTGCGTCCATGGGCTGGATACGAGAAAACTTTGCCAATCGCCGCGCGTCTGAACATTCAAATATTCGATCGCCAGCATCATGATGAATACGAAGCCGGAAATGATCAGCGTATCTTTGAAGACAATCAAAACGGTTTGGAGTAACATGGTTTCGATTCCTCTATTAGAAATGACTCAATAAAACGACTGACAAAGTACGCGGGAATATAACCGAAAATCGGAGCCGCGACAAGCGGTAAAAATATTTTTTCATTTTGAAGGAATAAATGATAAATTAACGCGCTTTTTAGCAAGTGGCGAGGTAGCTCAGTCGGTAGAGCAGGGGACTGAAAATCCCTGTGTCGGCGGTTCAATTCCGTCCCTCGCCACAAATTATCATAACCTCTTGTAGGTCAACACCATCAGATATCATTTTAATATCTAATATCGGGCCTTTTACGGCATCAAAATCTGCAATGATTTGGTCTGTTTTTGTACCATCCGTGCGTATCATATGCGTATCGCTATTGACCTTGTCTTCCAGAGTTTCTGAGATTTTTGTGTAATCTTTCTTAAAAGGTCAGCATAATGTTTTTCGGTGACAGTCACAGAGGAATGGTTAAGAAATTTCGAAACCCTGTAAATATCAACACCCGATTCGATCAGCAAGTAGCCGGCAGTTTTTCGAAGGGAATGGATATTCGCGTTGAATATTTAGCCTTTTCATTTAAGGACAATCTTTCCCGGAATGAATTCAATACCCAGAGTTTGGTGGAAGGATTGACAGAAAGCAAACCTGTTAGTACCTATCGCAACAGTACCATTTTCCGGCATTCTCGGTAATTACCGGCTTTCAGAACATAAAGATACAGGCCAGAGCTGACTAAATTTCCCCATTTATCTGTACCGCTCCACTCGATTCGATGATAACCCACCGGCATTTCCCGCTTTACTAATTGTATCATATCTTTTCCCTTCAGATCGAAAACAGCGATCTCGACGAAGCAGTCAATCGGAAGAGTGAATGAAATCATGGTAGAAGCGTTAAAAGGATTCGGATAATTTTGATTCAGCGAAAACGTCGTCGGGATTTCAGATAAATCGCTACTCTTTTCGACGTCGGTCTCATTGTTTTCCGCACCGGGTGTACCATAGGGTTCCGAAGCTGCCCAGTTCTCTGGCAAGGCATTATTTAACAGTGGATCAATTAATGCCAAAGTCGCTCCGCCGCCATTGGATTCTGTCGGCCAGGGCAGATCACTACGGTAACGCACAGAATCGACAAGAATCCCGGAATCGTCGTATAACCGGATTAATTCGCCTGCACTGCTCAGCCCGAAATCCACATTGCCGACAATATTCCTAACAGACGGAAATAACATTCGAAAAGCTACGGTATCGTTACAAATCACACAGTAGCCATCGGGTGGAAGAATTGTCTGCGACGGCAGTTCAAAAGCGTGATCGTCTTCGGAATCTTGAAATACCCAACCGCTCAAATCCAGGGAAGTCTCCCCGGGATTGTATAATTCAATCCAATCGCCCGGATCGAAAGACGACTCCGATTTGTAGTTGATCTCATTAATCACCACTGTTACTGACGAAGTACTGTCCGCTTCGAACAGTGCCGTTATCTGCTGTCCATCTATACAATTAATTCGTACGGACGTCGAATCTCCTTCAATGCCCGTCCAACCGGCAAAGCGGTAGCCTCTTTCCGGAATGGCGCTCAGACGAATCGGAACTTGCGAAAAATATTTTCCACTCCACGGATAATCATAGGGCGATATCGTGTTGATCTTGATTTTACCGGCACAGGCAGGAATGACATTCAATGAAATCGTAACTGTTTGACTGTTCGTCGGACCAAATTCATCGTTGATATGCTGGCGAACATACCCGCCCCGCTCCATTCCGAATTCCAGAGCGACCTGAATGTTGGCGTCCCATTCATCCATCGAATCGATCGACTTCCCCAACCACCAGGGGCCGGAAAAACTGCGTTGCCATCTTTGAATATGATATGGCATATCGTGCGATAAAAGGTTCCTCCACCTGTTGATTTCCTGAGTCAGATAGTACGGATGGAATATTGTATTCAGAAGATCCGCGAACCTGGTGATAAAATCTATTTCACAGTCCTTATTTTCCATCAACTTGGAAAAGAGAAGCGCCGTATCGTTTTCCTCATTATCCATTTCCAGGAAAGTATTCGTAGCCGCGGTATAGTGACCGCAATGAAAGCCGTAGTCCGTATCATACAAGATCCACCGCCAGCGACCGGTGTCCGTTCGCGGGCGCCAGATTTTCACATTATTCCAGGGCCAATCGGAATTACCAATGAATATTTCTACGGCAATATAATTCAGAAAATTGTCCACATCCATCATCGTTTGTATGGTGGCATAATTCATTGAGTCGCTCAGGTCATTAGTATTCACAAAATCCATTAATGCCTGATAGTGGAGCCTGTCACCGTACAAAACCTCATCATCCTCAGCAATCATATCTATATCATCAGAGTCAACATTATAGTGAGAGGCTATATAATGCTCATTGATTTTTTCCCGGATATTATATATGCCCCAATTCTGACCGTTTAACAACACGATCGCCGGTCGACCGGCCTGTACATCTAAGTCGGTTGCTTTGGCCACTAAATCGTGTATCATCATATCCCGAAAATGCGCATGTCCCCAATCCTGACCGGAATTTCTCAGTACCAGGGCCTGATACGAATCGATCGGCAGATCCGGAAAAACCGGGTAATCAATCGCATCAGTGCCGTAGCGTCCCCGGGCAAAAATCGCCAGCGATTTCTGCGGGTACAAACGGCTCCATGAACCAAATATCTGCACACCGGCGTCTAGAGCAAATCCACCATTCCCGTCGGGTTCGAAAAATTCCACATGGACCGGCCGTTCCCAATCCTCCCAGAAATTCGAGCCCCAATACGGATAATTCACCGTGTCGGCATTTTGTCCGAAAACATATATACCAGTGTCGGGATCAAAGAAATTTCCGGGATCTGTTGTCAGAGACACAACCGGTAAAGTGAAATCCGTGCCGATCAAATAGGTCTGTGTTATAACCTGACTCGGTAAATATCCATCGCTGAAACTACGAACACGCAAAATGCTTGTTGAATCGATAGAAATCGGCGCCGTATATCGGTTCGATATCATGGTTGGTGTAGAGCCGTCCCGGGTAAAAAAACTTTCCGCACCGGCAGTGGAATTTATCAAAATCTCAATCGGCCCGGTATAAAAACCGCCCGCTTTCGATACCTGCGGTGCTTCGACCTGTCCCAGATAAGCGGTTGAACCGTTGGGGCCGCCCGGTGTAGGATCGTCAAAAAACAACCACTGATTTCCGCCATCGGGCTTTCGCCCGAAAGAATAATCCACCGGAATCGCTCCGAAAGTTATCGAATCAACCAAAACGCCCCGGAAATCGAATATAACTATCTGTTCGCCGGAAGAACTTAATTTGAAATTCGTGTGGAGATGTGGAATTTCCAAGCCCAGTATCGATGCAACGCCTCTTGAATTAATCGGTACACTGTTCATTTCCAGCGTTAAAAAAGGGATCAGTGTCATATCGGAAGAATATTGCTGTGAGTTGTGCACCTGGATCGCCAGGATATTTTCCCCGTCTCGTAAAAGCGAGGAGAAATTATCAATTCGAAATTCATCGGGTTTTCCGCCGCTGTAGATTTGCGCCTCATGATCGACATCGGCAAAAGTGTCATAAGAAGTAATATCCCCACTGATTCCCACGTTGGCACGGGCAATTTCCGTCCCGTTCAGATATGCGACGAATCCGTCATCATAATCGATATGAAGAATCATTCCCTGTACCGAATTAGCGTCAACCGTAAAAATTTTGCGCATAAATATGGAAACAGGTGGTGCGGTGAACGGATCGGCCGGTCCGACATCCGTAGCATCATCGTCACCGAATCCGAAACCACTCGGTCCTGTCAACCAGGCGGAATCATCAAAATCCGTGGTTCGCCAAGTGGCCGGCGGTTCCGAATAACCCAAAAAATATCTCCAATCATCGCCCCAATTAACAATCGTTTCGAGATGAATTACCCGGTCGGTTCTATTTTTATCAGAAGCAAAAAGTAACAGAT
>JBAZPZ010000027.1:0-22786 GCA_041645495.1 Fidelibacterota bacterium
GGTTCCGGGCGGCTCGATAACCGCCCGGCGTCCGGCTGGAAAACAGGCAGGTTGCGTTTATTCCTTATCGGTTTGATCGCGGCGGTGTGTCTGACGACGGTTTTTTTCTTAGCGTCCTGCGATCGTCAGGGCATCACGAAATATAAAGACAATAAACCACCGGAAACGAGCATATTCATTTCGACAACCAAGGACCTGAATTACACACAAAGCATTCAGACCATTTCGTGGGACGGACGAGATCCGGATGGATTCGTCGTCGGTTTTTATTACACATGGGAAACGAATCCAGACTCGAACGATTGGATTTACACCACCGAAAATTCAGCCACGTTTCCGTTAAAAATAGTCGGCGATACGACGACTTACTGTTTTCAGATTCGAGCGGTCGATGACGACGGCATGCTCGATCCGACACCTGCCTCGCAGGAATTTCGCATTAAAAACTCAGCACCGAAGATAAATTGGACAACGGTTAGTCGGATTCCGGATACGACTTTTACGGTTGCGACTTTTATCTGGAATGCGAAGGATTTGGATGGGGATTCGTCCGTCGTACAGTTCGAATATGCGCTTGATGATACGTCAATTTGGCGGACGATTCCGGGTTATTTAAGAATGACGACCCTGACTGCCGACAGTGGTTTGACAGAAGGGAATCACGCATTTTATATTCGCGCCGTCGATATTGCCGGCGCCAAAAGCGAAACGATTCGGATGCCGGAAGACTCAACCAAATATTGGTTCGTTAAGGAGCCACGCGGGCGATATTTACTCATCGATGACCACGGCACAGAATCATCTCAATATGCCTTTCCCGATAAATATTACCGGACGATGATGGAACAAGTCGTCGTTCCAAAAGGCGAGTCCTTCGATTACTGGGATATTGAAAGTCTTTTCCCGAAATCAACGGTTCAGTTCAAGGAAACTGTCAAACTATTTGACCGGATCATTTGGTACACCGATTTTATCAAAGATGACGATCCGCATTTTGTTGCAGCGCAGGTTGCCATTCCGGAGTTTCTGGAAGCGGGCGGGAAGGCTATTTTTATTGCGCAGTTTAACACCGGATTCGGAACGCAGGGCGATCCGCTGGCGTTCACTCCGGTTGATTCGCTCAGTAAGTATTATAGCCGCATTTCACAGAATGCGCTATTTCTTGCGCAAGATGATCTGAAGATCGCTTTTCCGTCGGCGCCAGCATTACCGGAATTAAAAGTGTCGAACTACATTTTCGGCGTCTTTGCCATCAAACCGAAGGAAGGTTCCGTCATTCTTTATCGGTACAACGACACGACTCTGACCGAAAGACCACCGTTCATTCTTCTCGGCAGAAACGATAACACCGGCGTTTATGATTTTGTGTTTGCCGGCGCGCCGCTTCATCAATTGAATGGCAATAATAATCTCAACCAATTTTTCGATATAATTCTGAATGAGGTTTTCGATTAGACGACACTGTAAAATTTGGCTTTGCTTTCTGTCTGTCCTGACGTTGATCGCCAGCCAAACTCCATTATTTGCCCAAGGAAAATGCGTCATTGAAGGGCATATTCGCGACCTTAAAACGGGCGAACCGTTGATCGGCGTCAATGTCGTTGTGCTCGGCACTTACTACGGCTCCAGCACCGACATGAACGGTTACTATCTCATTCAAAATATCAAACCAGCAGAATATACTCTTGAGCTTAGTTATATCGGTTATAAAATTATTCAGAAGACCGGCGTCCGGATCAATCCCAATGAGAAACTGACACTTGACTTCAATATGGAACAAACAGCGTTGGCGCTGGGGCAGGAAGTCGTTGTCATCGGAGAAAAACCGCTTTTACAGATGAAGGAAACCGGTACCGTTCGTTCCGTTAACCGACAAGACATCGCTAACCGCCCGCTTGATAATGTGCAGGACATACTTTCGGAGCAGGTCGGCGTCACAAAAACCGATAATGAGATTCATGTCCGTGGAAGCCGCACGTATGAAGTGCAATACCTTCTGGATAATATTTCGGTTCAGGATCCGCTTTCCGGAACCGGCTATGGTCTGAATATCAGTCCGAACGCCATCGAAGAAGTGGAAGTTATCACCGGCGGTTTCCGCGCCGAATACGGACAGGCAACATCCGGTATCGTCAATGTGAAAACCAAAACCGGCGGCGATCGTTACGAAGGTTACTTATCCTACAAATCCGACAATCTCGGATTGTTTCGGGACAAAGCATGGAGTTTCAACACCGACATTTTCGAGATGAATTTCAGCGGAAAAGAACCGATGACGATGAAACTCCTACCCGCAATCGGCCTTAGGCTCCCGGGGAAATTTTACTTTTTCATGAACCTGTATTCTCTTATCGGCGACGATTATACCGGTTCAACAGCCAAGCAACTTCGGTCTTCGATCACACCGACGTTGAGCTGGTTTGGAAAAGAGATTCTCACACCGACGACATTTACACCGCGTGAGAACAATAACTGGAACGGTTTGTACAAACTGACGTGGAAGATGGACGATACACATAAACTGACGTTTTCTTATAATCGTTCGCTCGTCATCAACCAAAACACGCAATCACTCCAAACAACGCTCGAATATGTCGAACCCGGGCCGGGATTTCCGTATGCTTATTCCCAGAACCTCGAAAACTTCAACACTTACACGCACGACAACGAGCAGATTTCACTCGCGTGGTCTCATACGCTCAACAATAAGACTTTTTATGAAATCCGCGCCAGCCAATATTGGGCGCATCTCCGCTCGGATTGGAACGGCTTGCCGTGGACGGAGTATTCTATGCCGACCGACGTTTCGCGGATACCGGTGGAATATTTTGTTTATTACAACAATACTCAGAAGATCCGCGTCATTCCCGGCGACGGATTTTACGACTACGGTAACTCCGATTTCTGGCACGATCATTATGTCGAATGGTACACAATAAAAGGCGACATCAATACTATCTTTAATAAAATTCATTCAGTAAAAGCAGGATTCGAGTCGTCTTACAAGGAAATGCAGATGATCGATATCATCGATCCATGGACGGAGGGCGGTTACGGCTCGAGTCAGGACATTTATCGCGTTTATCCTGCTGACGGCGCATTCTATTGCCAGGACGATATCAAGTTTGAAGGTTTTTACCTGAATGTCGGTTTGCGCCTCGATTACTGGTTTCCGGGAAAATATGTCGATGATGCAATCAAAAATCCCGACAATCTGCTAACCGACGAAATGCGGAAAGAATATCTGGATGAAACTTATAGTCTGTTTGGAAACCGGTATAAAATGCGGCTAATGCCGAGGCTCGGCGTTTCGCACCCAATTTCCGATAATCAGATGCTCTTCTTCAACTACGGCCATTTTTCCAAACAGCCGCGTCCGCAATTCGTCTATGCCAAACTCGGCAGTATCAGTTCCAAGTCATCCTATCAAAAATTCGGGAATCCGAATCTGAATCCGGAGACTTCCGTGATTTACGAACTCGGTATTAGACATAAATTTTCTGAAGATGACGTCATCAGCGTGACCAGTTATTACAAGGACATTTTCGATTATGTTCAGACGACAACCGTTACCGGCATTCCGCGAATTGGATCGGCGGTCTTTTATATCAATCTGGATTACGCACGGTCACGAGGTGTTGAAGTCGAATATAAAACGCGGCTCGGGCGCAATTTTTCCGGGATGATCAACGGCTCATATTCCATCGCGACGACAAAATCATCGTCTCCGGACGTTGGCATGCTGGTCGCTCAGGGAAGCATCAGCGAACAGCCAATCAAGGAAACTTACGCCGTTTGGGATCGCCCGTGGCAGGTTTCTTTAACGGCCAATTATGCAGTTCCGAAAGGGAAGGGACCGAAGATTTTCGGTTTCCGTTTCTTCGGCAACTGGAATTTCAATCTGAGATGTTTCGCGCAAGCGGGCAAACGCTACACACCGGCCGTTTTCGAGTATTACCGCTCGAACGATAACCGTCCGATATACGTTACGGTGGCAGACCAAAGCCTTTCGTACAGTAAAATCGGCGAAATGTGGAAGTGGGCAGACTTCAGCATCAAGAAATATTTCAATTATGCCGGAATGAAATACACCTTCAGCATTGAAATCAAGAATCTTTTTAACAATAAAAACGTGAATATTATCAATCCGGTCACCGGCGATGCTTATTCGTACGGCGATCCGGTGCCATCCAGTTGGAACGATCCGTTGTATCCGGATTTAACCTATCCGGTGTCCGATCCGTATCCGCTGAATCCAGCGCGTTATAAAGAACCCAGAAACATTCGTTTTGGCATCTCAGTGGAATTTTAAGCATGAGAAGAATAACCGGAAAAATCCTGATGCTTTTAATTTCGTTTCTCCTGATGGCGGAGAACGGCCGGGCTGAGCTTTTTCCAAATCTTGGCGGTCAACGCGTCGGAACATCGAGCGGCCAATTTCTGAAAATCGGCATCGGCGCGAGGTCGCTCGGCATGGGCGAATCATTTGTCGCCGTCGCGAACGATCCCGAAGCCTTGTACTGGAATCCGGCCGGAATCGCTCAATTCGATGAACACGCTTTTTATTTTTCGCACATTCAGTGGTTCGCCAATATCAACATCGAGTACGTCGGAATGGTTTATCATCTCAATAGAACCAATTCGCTGGGACTGTTCTTTTCGTCTTTAGCGACGAATGATATAACGGAAACGACCGAGTTGCAACCATTCGGAACCGGCAGAACCTTCATCTATTCCGACATGGTCGGAGGGATGACCTACGCCCGCAATATGACCGATCGGTTTAGCTTTGGTGTGACGCTGAAATATTTTCAGGAAACACTTGCCGAATTGACGATGTCGTCTGTTTTGTTCGATCTGGGAACTTATTATAAGACCGGCTGGAAAACGACACGCTTTGCAGTGTCCGTGACGAATTTCGGTCCGGAGATCAGTCCCACGGGCAGTTTTACGTACAAAAACTTAGACAACGAAATCGTCAAGGTGAAAAAATTCCAAGGTTTTACGCCGCCAATTATGTTCCGCATCGGTATTGCCTCCGAACTGGTGACGAAACCGGGTCACATTTTGACGAGTTCGATCCAGTTGAACCATCCGAACGACAATACGGAAAACCTGAATCTCGGACTGGAATACTGGTACCGGAATCTCATCGCACTTCGCGCCGGATATATAACAGGAAGGGAAGAGCGTGACTTGTCCGCGGGTGTCGGATTGAATCTTCCTGTCGGAAAGAACAAGTATCGGATGGATTATTCGATCTCAAATTTTGGGCTACTCGGGTATGTCAGCCAGATCGCTATTCAGGTCATGTTTTAAAAGGAAATTGATGAACCGTTTGTATCAAATATTGGCCATTGTCGTTCTCAGCGGATTTGTCGCCTGTTCGCACGACAAGTATCCGCTTCCGACGATACCGGATACCGACAATCAGTACAGCAATATCGGGAAAGAGGTTTATAACCTCATCTATCCGATTCTGGACGCCGAGAATGGTTATGATTTCAAACACCCCAGCGATATTTATTTCGGTGTCGATAATTTTGTTTACGTTTGCGATACGGACAACAACCGGATCGTGATGCTGGATGCCGGCGGGCAGTTTCAGGGAATTTCAAATTATGTCGAACACCCCGAAGCCATTACTCAGGACGACAGCCTCAACCTCCTGATCGTCAACAAAACGAATAAAGTGTACCGCATCGACCTTTATCTGTACGAACATATCATCGCTTCCGCACCGATCCGAACGGTTTTCGAGCAGATCAGTGAACCAACAAGACAATTCACCGGCATCACGGTTCATAACGGCTTTGAATATTATGTCACCGTCGTCGATGCGGCGGATTCCGCAACCAACTATCTGGAATTCAACTTCATTTATGATTTTAATAAAAATCATACTCTCAAAGGACCGATACCGCTGTATGTAAACGGAACCGGTTTATTCTCGGCACTTCTGCCGACTGCCATCATTTCTTTGCGGGAAGCATATCTCGACATCTCGGCTCGGTCGGAAGTGACGAAAGCGTTCATGTTTACCCAAACCGGACGTACCAGTTTGCTCACTAATAGTTTCAAGATTCAGCACGTAACGACGAAACTATTTGAAGGAGCCGAAATGCTGATTCCCAATACTAGTCTTATCGGTTCGGATATTTATGCCTCTAGTAACTACTGGAATCCAGAAGACATCGCTCTCGACCGACAAGGATATATTTTTGTTGTGGATGCCGGACGCTCGCTATCCGATCCTGATACGACAAAACCCGAACCGGGATTCTATCGTTTTTCACCGACCGGAACCAAACTCCAATCGGTCATCGGACTTGGCGCTGAAGATAAGCAGTTCAGCAATCCGAAAGGCATCGCCGTTTCGCCGTATCTCGAAGATCAGATCGTCTATATCGCCGACACCGGAAACGATCGAATCGTCATGTTTAAACTTTCCACTCAGTAAAATTTATTCGTCGAAATCCAAGTCGAGCGTTTGCAGAATACGCGATCGCGACTTTAAGAATTCAAAAGACAGCAGAAATTTTCTCTGTTCCTTTTTAATGAGACGAAGTGTCAGATCGTCGCTTATATCGACTTTTTTCTTCCATTGATATTTAAAATTTGGAGGTGTTTCACAAAAAAGCGTATATGCACCTTTTTTTAAATTCTCAAATTTGGCAGTATCGGACGCTGAGATGAGTGTATTTTTATATCGCGCTAATTCCGCTAAATTCGCTACGATCAACCGGTTGGAGGGCAAAATGATACCTGATTGAATCCGGTCGGCGGCACTGAGAATTTGCGCCTCATTTTCCATGCCGATCAGATCGAGTTCGGAATTCAGGTCGGCGACTACTAAAGAATCCTGAAGACTGGATTCGGAAAATGAAGATTGAACCGAATGAACCTTAACGACGAGAGCCTTTAGCAAAGAATCCAATCCGCCCGAATAAGAGGCCAACTGAAGATGGAGCGGGAGGTTCACGCTCAGATCGGCGACCAGATCGTTATAGACAACGATGCCTCGCGGTTGGATTTGAACGGGAATAGTGCGGCGTGGAATGATGTCGGTTTTGCGAAACCGAACGGAAACATCCAATCCCTCAACGACATCCGGACCTTGATTGAAACAACGAATCCAGATTTTCCATGAATTTCCGAATTTCTGGATACAAAAAGGCTCGCAACGAATTTTTGTCCAATAGGCGTTCTTTAAATCGTTTTTTTTCTTGATGTATCGATCAGTGCCTCGCATCACCTCGTCGAATTTCGCATAATAGACGTCCTGAGCCTTTGTCAAGCTGTCCGATAACGGTTGCCAGACTTTTAATGCGTAAGCCTGATTATCGGCAACAATTTGGTCGAATTTATTGATCTGCGACTCGTTCAGCAAATATAACTGAATGCGGCTATCCTTCGTCGGAAAACATGACGGATCGGCAACGACTTTCAACGAAACGGTCGAGGCGCAGGAAGCCAGACAAAAAACCGAAACGGTGAAAATCAGTCCAATTTTGAGATTGCTATGAAACATAATCCGAACGATACCTGTAACAAAATAGGTTTTTTGCAATTTATCTGCAACACAAATTTTATATGGCGGGAATAACCGGCGGGCTTAATAATTCGGTTTTAGCGTCATGCTGATGACGTTTGCGATAAATTTAAAGAGAATTTCTTTCGTTAAATCCAGAACGAAAGGTATGGATTCCATATCGCAAACGAGGCAGAAATTTTCGTCGTCGTTCACATGCAAGGGAATAGCAACTGCGCCTTGGGTATTCAGACGCATCCAAATCCGACGGATGTCGCGGATTTGTTTGTCATCAGTAGTTGTGTAAGTAATTTCATCGTCGATGATCGCACAGGAGGCAAGGCTGTTCCTGTTGTACGGATGGTTGAAGAAATCCGGCGATTCCTCTTCGAATCCAGAGACAAAAATGCACTCCAGTATTGCGCCATCGTTGGACAGCCGGTAAATCCGCGGATAAACCAATCCATAGTTCTCGCACAGCGTCTGGATAACGTTACGTTGAATCGTTTCCATGTTGCCGACGATTGCACAATTGATGGCGTTGATATTGACAAGCGATTCCGAATAGATTTTATAGACTTCCACGGCTTCCGGATATTTGAAGACGACGGTCATGCCGACATAATTCCAGAGAACGTGTTGGGGGAAAAAGTAAATTTCCAGTTCCGATGATTTTCCGGTGATCTCTTTATAATTGGCGATAACCGTGGTGATCTCCAGCGTATCGGTCGCCAGTGTCATGGCCGGAGAAATTTGTCGGACAAAATCGTTGTCGAATATTCTGTAAAAATTGTTATCGACGATTTTATGATGATCCAATTTTAGAATTTGTTCGCCGGCAAGGTTGATGTCCGTGATTTTTCCAACATGATCGATCCGGACAATTCCGAGCGTTCCTTTTTCGACGATTTTTTGTTCGAAAAGATGGTAGTTTGAAAAATATTCCTGAGAAATGAACTGTTCGATGACTTCCTGAAGAAGCGTATGAAGTATCGTCGGCACACGGAGCGAAACTTTATCCGGAACGGATTTGTCTTTGGGACTGTCAATCGTTAAAACCGCGATGGGTCTGGATTCATAAAAGATCGGCGCGTACAGAAGGTCGTTCTCGTGCCATTGCTCTCGCAGATTCATCGGGATTTCCGTGCTGAGTCCGTCGCTGACGATTAGCCGGGAATCGGCGTCGCGCCAGGGAAGATAGTAAAATATTCCGGTCCGCCAGCGCTCGACAATTCCGCTGAGCATTTCCCGGCGCTTGTTGGACGGAAGTTTCGATAAATCACCGTGTTCTTTGATAAAAGTTGGCGAATATCCGGAATAGAGTGTTTTCTTCGTCTCATATTTACTATTGATGAAGGATAAACTGACTTTCTGCCATCCGGTTTTTCTCAGCGTGTCCAAAATATGCTGGCACTTTCCGTCCAAACCTTTTTTGGATTTCAGCGTTACTAAATTAGTGGCGAGAACTTCGATCAACTGTAATGGACTGTCCATTTTCCCTCAGTGCTGTAAAAACTCCGAAAACAAAATATCAAAATGACGGGGGAAATCTATCAATTTTCCTGTTGATGCACAAGGCGGTTAAATTTTCATACCGGTCTGCTTGCCCAAAATCACATTCCTCCTACAGAACAGCCATTTGAACGGATCGAATGGTCGATGACGACAACTTATTCGTTACCGATTTATCTCAGCCGTGTTTATATTTGTACGGACTTTTTGGAAAAATTACTAAAGAAGCCGATTGATTAAGGAACTTTTATGAAAAACACCGTTAATGCGTTCGTGCTGACTTTTCTTCTGCTATCCTCAGCCTTCGCACAGGAAAAATTTAAACTGAACACATTTATCGACTTGATTCAAAAGGCATTTGAAAGTCCGGAAGTGTCAATCGAGCAATACCAATTTCCGGCGGACTCGGACACGGTGAAATCAGTTGCCGTTGACACCGCGCGGACAGTTCCGACGCAAAAGATCGCCGTCGCCATCTTGGAACTGGACCCGAACGGAATCAGCATACCGGAAGGAAAGGCTCTGTCAGACCGACTGCGCATTGAAGTTTTTAACGTCGGCGTCTTCGAGGTAATGGAACGGGAAAAGATGACCAAAATCTTAGACGAGATGCAGTTCCAGTTGAGCGGATGTACGACAGACGAATGTGCCGTCGAGATCGGAAGAATGATCGGTGTCAGCAAGATGATCGCCGGATCGGTGAGCAAGGTCAGCGAGTTTTATACGGTCAGCATTCGTCTGATTGATGTTGAAACGGGTAAGATCGAAGCCACCGCGCTGGAAGATGTTGAGGGAAGCCTCGGCTTTGTTTTGACGAAAGCGATTCCTTCTGTAGCGATGCAAATTTCCGGCCTCGAAAAACCGGAATTATTCGTTCCGCGCAAAAAAACAGCGTTCAATATTGTGACAGATCCGATCGATGCGGAGGTCTATATCGATGGACTGTATAAAGGACAATCGCCGGTAGAGGTCGAAGTCGAACCGGGCTACATGCACCGAGTTCGTGCGACCAAGAACGACTATGAAGTCTGGGAAAAGTCTTATAAACTGGAAAAAGATCAACTGATGGAGATCGATATTGTTCTCCCGCCCAAACCGGCGCCGATCGTCAACGAAAGCGATTCAAAACCACGCGAAAAATCGTTTCGGCAAGGATTCAAAATCCGCTGGGTCAAAACGCAACTATCCGATAAAATCAACACTCAGATTCACGAGATCAATCTGCTGAAAGACAGCGGGACACAATTATTTAAAGAAACCATCGATCCGACGGAAAATTCATTTTCGCAGATCAGTTCATTCAATGGGATAGAATTTCATAACGTTCGCCAACCAAATAGGAATTTTGCCATTGATTTTGGTATCGGTGTTTATCGGGGAAATTTCGGGAAATGGTTCTCGAACGTCATCAATGACAAACATTCTGATGACGTGTACACGCTGGCGACGTGGAGCCCGCAAGTGATGTTCGATCTGAAATTTGCACCGATCAGTTACCCGTTCCTTTATCCATATGTCAACGTTGGATTTGGATATAATCTGCTCGTCATGACGGCCTACCGGAACGAACATTCGATCGGCGGACCGATTTACCAATCATGGGGATTCATGTACGGCGCAGGCGTAGAAGTGCGGCCATTCCGGTTTATCGGCGTCGCGTTCGAGTGGAACCGGAAGAATATGAATATGAGCTTGCTGGATGTCGATCGCGTGACGGATTATTTTAAAACGAACAACCTGAGTAAAATCGACCTGACCGGTACCAACGTGTCGTTATCGCTGAATCTTTATTATTAAAAAATTCCTCTAAAGGGAAACGGAAAATCCCTTCAAATCCAATTCCAGCGCCCATCGGTATTTGAGTGATTTAAGACGGATTAATTGAGCGAATCCGTCCGCGTCTTCCGGATGGTTTAAAAACAACGGTACATAAAATTTAAGCGGACCGGCTTTGATACCGACGCCAAGATCGAAGTGACCGACAAACCGATCCGATCGATCGAATGCGTCTCCAAAATCGCAGAAGGCGAACGTCGAACGAAACCAATATTCAGCATTGATTCCGATCGCGCCTCGATTTCCCGCATATCCCCGATAACCTCTGAGATTGATTCCGTCCGCCACGTGCCAATTCCTTAACGGTGAAAATGGCGTGTTCCCGCTTCGATCGTAGATGAAAAATTCCCGAAACGACGGATCGATTCCTCCGCTGGCGAACCAGTATTCCTGTCGCGGCAGAGATGTCGCGGACGATGTTGCCGTGAATCCGGCAAATACACGGAGATTCAACGACTCGGATTGATCCAATTTATGGTTGAAGACATATTCTGTAGAAATCTTTGCGAAGAGGTTCGAACTGACGCCCGAAGTTGTCGCATTGCCGATTCGCAAATTTGACAGAAATTCGCGCTCAGACAGGAACCACTGCCGCTGGCTCTTCCATGATCCGGTCGCGATGGTCGTTCGCCCTTTCGTCCAATATTGCGGATCGAACGAACGCAGGTCGAAAATGTTGAGATATTCAAGTCCGAAGCGAATGTCGCGCCGCTGATTCCGGAAGAATTTCGGATAGTCGGCGATGTTCGCTGAAAACCCGTATGATTCTCTGCCGCTTGTCTGAGCCGCCGTGACGGAATAATTGAACTCTGTGCCGATTTCATCGTACAGCGTATTCCGATAAGAATAGTAACCCAGAAGGCGTTTGGATTTCCACCCGTAAAGCGGCTTGACAATAAACTGGTGGCGGATAGGCGTGATGTTACCACGGAAAAATATTGCGCCGGTTTGAATACCGTTCGTATAATCGGCGGTCGCAAACGGAAGGAAAAACACCTGAAAACGATCCGGTTTATCGGGATTCAGGATCGGAGTCAGAAGAATCGGCAACTTTGAATAGTTGTTGCTGAAATCGACGTCCGGCGTCAGATGATCCGGATCGATGGCGATTGATGAAGGCTTTGACTTGGTTTTGAACCGAAAAGTCTCACGGGAAGCCTTCGGAAAAATCCACGCAGAATCCAGCGTGTTTCCGTCTTTGGAAAGACGTACGAAAACCGGTGTAAACAGATCGCCGGTGTTTTTAATCACGACGTCGGTCACCCATCGATCGTCTTTAAGTTTGGAAGATGTCGATTGCAACTGATAATCCAACCGTTTTGTCGTTCCGATGACATCATCGAAAAACCACGAGAGATCGAGATTCAGCGATCGTTCCAGCGACGCGCGAAAGTCGTCCGGTTGTGGATGACGGAATTTCCATTCGTCATAAAAGGTTTTCATCGCGCTGTCGAATTTTTCCCGTCCGACATATTGCTCGATCAACGTCAGACCGATAGATGGTTTGGCATAAACTGCCGAAGCATATTGCATCAGCGGATATTGCTCCGCCGATAAATTGGACGGAAGTTCGCTGTTCATACCGCTGATGAGATCGAACGAAAACCTGTTCAAAGTAGTGTGAGTGAAATCTGTCAGCAAATAGTTCCGGAAAGGCTCAGGCAGAATTCGTTGTTCTTCGATTGGAACGAAACGATCGAAATATCGACATTCCGCCCAATTGTTGATTCCCTCGTCCATCCAGGCGTTTTCGCGTTCGTTGAAGCCGAGGATTCCATAAAACCAATTATGTCCGACTTCGTGAGAAATGGCCGATTGCATCAGTAAATCAAAGCTTTGCGGTGCGATGTTTGTGAGCATCGGATATTCCATTCCATCGCTGGTCGGAGATTTACTGCCATCGACGATCGAAACCGTCGGATACGGGTAAGGACCGCAAAGATCGCCGTAGGCTGAGAGTGTATTTTGGACAGTGGTAAGTGAATTACGCCAGGCTTTGGCGTTTTCCGGTAGAAACAAATTCCAGAGCGTCACGCTGTCACGGGCTCCGGGATAAGTGAAATACTCTTTTTGAACCCAAAAATTCCGATCGGCGATCCACCCGAAATCCACGACATTCCGGGCAACGAAGCGAAGCGTTTTTGTTCGGGCTGATGTGTCTGCCAACTGCATTTGTTTCTTCAGCGTTCGATTCCGGTCGGCATCGGACATGTTGACGAATAACGCGCCAACTTTTGCTAAAGAATCCATCCGTGCGATTTCCGAGGTGGGAGAGACCAAAGTGCCCGTCGCACCGACAATGAAATCCTCCGGAAGGTTTATCGTGACATCGTAATCGCCGAATTCATAGTAATATTCTCCGTTATCGAGATAGGGATACGGATGCCAGCCGTTGGCATCATAAACCGGAATTTTAGGATACCACTGAAATACCTGATATTGACCGCGGCTGTATCCCGATCTGGAAAAAATGTTCGGGAATTTGAGCGTGTAATCAATATCGATTCGGACAGAATCGCCCGGCGAAAGCATTTCCGGCAAATGGATAATTCCCAGATCGGATGAATCCGGTGGCGTCGAGATTTCAATAGACTTTTCGTCGATCCGAACCGATTTCAGGTCGATGTACCCGCGGTCCTTTTCGGGCGAGAAATGAAACGCAGTCTGCCGGTCGCGGCGTTGTTCACGGCCAAACGCCGTCTCCTCGTTACGGTATGCGTTTGGGTAGAGCAGAAGCCAGATTTGTGAAATGCTGTCCGGCGAACTATTGATGTAAACGATCGTTTCACTGCCTTCAAGTTGGTGGAGAGAATCGTCCAACTGTGCATCGATCCGGTAATTTGCCGTGTTTCGCCAATCGGTTCTGGAAAATAACCGCGTGAAAAAAGTGAGTAAAATGATACCGAATATTAAAAGGGAATGCGAAGCATTTCTGCCGCGCATTCCCGGATTCATTTGAAAATGATTTCTTATCGGACTAAAAGTGTTTTCTGGGTTTCAGTAAACTTATCGCCGGTGATTTTGATGATATAAACGCCCGACGGCAATTCTCTGCCCAGACGATTTTTCGCCATCCACGGCATTTCATAATTTCCGGCTTCCAAATTCCGGAATGTCTTGGAAAAAATCTCTTCGCCGAGAACGTTATAGATGGTTATCCGCACATCCTGACGGTTTTTCAACGAATAACAAATCATCGTCGAACTGTTGAAAGGATTCGGATAAGAGGGCAGAAGGCGGTTTTCCGTCGGAACCGTTTCCGTTGTTTTTTCGATTTTCGTCGTCGGATCGCCGTGGATCAACGTGACCCAGCCGTCGATGGATGCCGCGAGAACTTTCACGCCGTCAATGGGCGTAACAGTTCCGATGTACGTCTGCGCCACCCAATATTTCCATAAGATTTGTCCGGTCGTCGCCATGACGGATGAGACCGAACCTTTCTTACAACCAGACATGACCGCATTATAGCGTTCCATCGGCATGGAAGGCGTGGAATCCCAACCGAAATCGGTTGCTGACGACCAGAGTTGTTGCTTGGTTGTGGTCGTCGTGGAAAAGGCGTAAAGATATCCGTCCAAACAACGAACGTAAACGCGACTCTGGTCTTCGGAAATGCCGATAGATTCCCAACTTTGCGGTGTGCCGCCGCTTTCCCAGATCGTCGCGCCGGTCGATAGATTGATGGCGGTCAGATTTTTCATCGGATCGGTGACGAAGACTTTATCGGATGTGACGACAGGCCAGCAACTTCCCGGTGCATAATAAAAGCTGGCTTGTTTGTTCCATTTCCATGCGAGCGCTCCGGTGAAACGATTCAATTTGTGAACGTATCGATCCCACGATCCAAAAATGACATAATCGCCGGAAATCGCCGGTTTGCATTCGATCATTCCGCCGGAGGTATATTCCCAGATTTTCTTCTCGGTCAGTCTGTTGACTGCAAAGAATTTTCCGCTTCCGGCGAAATAAACAATCGAATCGACGACAACGGGCGGCGTCATGATCGCGTTTCCGGCGTTAAAAGTCCAGAGCACAATTCCGGTTTTTCCGTTGATTGCGTAGAAATTGCCATCGGCAGAGCCGACGTATACGATGGAATCGTAAACGCACGGCGAAGACCAAATGCTTCCGTCCGTTTGAACCGGCGTCCAGGCAAGTGATCCGTCAGAGAGTTTCAAGCCAACGACTCGTCCGTCGCTGGTTCCGACATAAACGTTGTCTTTGTCATATGCCGGAGCCGTAATGATTGTCGCACCCAGATTGACACGCCAATCTGCTCTCGGATAACCGTTTTCGATGCAAAAGCCGCGCGTCCGGACAAACTCTTTTCCGGCTACATCTTTGAATGTAACAGTCAACGTGTGATAGCCGTTTTCCAAACCTGTCGTACTCAGATTCAGTGTCCAGTCCTGATTACTTCCAGACAGATTCCCGGTCACGTCGCCGTAGCGAATGGAATAGGTCCCGGATGACATCAATTTCCCCACATGAATTTGGAAGGTTTTTTCGCCGACGATCGATTCGCCTTCGGTCAAATTGGAGAATTCGATTTTCGGCTGAATTTCAGAGGTAAACGGTTTTTTGCACCAGGTCTTATTGGCGAGAGTCGCCTGCGAGTAATGAGTTGTCACCGTGATGCCTTTTCGCGAGACGTTGACGACATTGAATCCGCAACCGTTGGCGTTGTAAGTGTCTAAGGATTCGGCGCCGGGCAATCCTTCAAAATCGTAATTCACGTTCGTATGACCATGACCTACGATGACGAAAATTGTTCGGTATTCCTTGAGAATATCCAGCGCTTTCCAGTAATCGAATACGCCCGTGAATTTGGCAGGCAAATGAAATCCGATAATGACCGGTGTGGTCGGGTCGGCCATGCTCGCCAAATCGTTCTTTAACCAGTTCAAATCGGCTGGGTCAAAGTTGCCGCCGCCGCCGCGAAGTTGGACTGCATCATTGATTCCCACGATGTGATAACCTTTGTGATCGAACGACCAATGAGATCCGCGGAATAGTTTCTTCATCGTCTGAAGTCCATTGTCCGACCATTTGCTTTCGTGGTTTCCGGCAACGCAATAGTACGGGATTTTGGATTTATTCAGAATTCCGGCGACAGTTATCAGTTCGGATTCCATTCCTTTTTCGGTCATGTCGCCGGTATGGTAAAGGAAATCGACCTCATCGCTTATAGCGTTAATGTTCGTAATGACGTTTTGAAGCGCGAGATCGTAACTGCTTCCGGCGCCGACGTGCGAATCGGAAATCCACGCAAATTGAAAGAATGAATAAAGTGTCAGCGACGAGAGATTGACGTCTTGGGTCAGATTAACAGATTGATAAGTCGTCGAATCGGGCAAATATCCTTTTCCGGTAAAATTTAGTTTGTATTGCCCGGACGGCAAATTCGGAAAAGAATAGGTTCCGTCATGGCCGACGGAATCCCAGTTGGCTTTGTACGAATATCCGATCGGATAAAGCGCAACATAGATTTTATTGGTTGCGCTCGAATCGTCGAGGGAAATGGAGCCGCTGAGTACGAATCGGGAACCGGCAATCGGATTCAATGAATAGGACAATGAGTTCAAATCCTGACCGGCGAGTTGGATGGAATCGACGATCAGCGTATCGTAACTCCATGCCGTGCCACGAATTTTATACCAACCATCTATGACGTTCTCGAAAGCAAACGATTGATCGCCCGGCTTGAGAATTTCCGTGAGAAAAACATGATCCGTTCCAGCTTTTAGTAATTCGATTTTGCCGGTGACGACACTGTCGTCCACTGAAAGATCGAACGATCCGCTCATCGAATGAGTGGAAGCGACACTGCGGAGCCGAATCGCGTCGGCATAAACGTTCTTCGTCAGAGAATCCTTCTTGAAATAGTCCGGAACCTTTACCCAGAAATCTTCCGGCAGAAAGAAGATACCCAGCGAATCCCAGCCTGGATTGTAATATTGATTGACGATCAGAGTTGTATCTTTATCTTGTTTGTGGATCGTGAAGCGGGCGTCGGGCGCGAACTTTTTGTTGATGTTGTAGGTTTCGACGATATATTGCCCGGGGAAAACGACGCGCGTTGACCATTTGCAATAGTTTGTCGTGGTTGAATCGAGGACGCGGCGTTTGTATTTTGCGCTTCCATTGTAGCAGGAGACGTCGGTCAACGTGTTCCATGTTCCGGCCATAGTAAAGCCGGGATCATTATCATCGATGATGATCTCGATCTGTGAAAATGCAGGAAAAGAAAATATCAATAAAAGCACAACCGATGTTATAAACCGTTTCAAGGTATCCTCCTGATTAATTGTCTTTATGTCTTACACATCATGCCATCGTTCAAATATAACACGATCATTCTTTTTGAACGAGTTCATTTTACGAATTTTTTAGAATGCTCAGCATTTCATCGGTGATTTTTCCGTTCGTCGCCAGCGTCTCGCGTTTGTAAACGGAGAAAGTATCACCCTGAAAATCGGACAGATAACCGCCCGCTTCGGAAATGACGACCGAAGCCGCGGCAACGTCCCACGGATGGAGACAGAATTCCCAAAATCCGTCGTAACGTCCGCAAGCCAGATAGCACAAATCCAGCGCCGCCGAGCCGGGACGACGCACGCCCTGACATTTGACATAAAACCGCTTGAACAATTCCATATTCCGGTAAAATGGTGCGTCAAGTTCGTAAGGAAATCCCGTTGCCAGAAGGGAATAGGAGAGCGTTTCGACGGAAGAGACGGAAATTGGGTGTTTGTTCAAAAAAGCGCCTTTTCCGCGTATCGCCGAAAAAAGTTCGTTTGTCGTTGGATGAAAGACGACGCCGAGAACCATTTGACCGGCGACTTCCAGTCCGATCGAAACGGCGAACATGGGAAATCCGTGAACAAAATTGGTCGTTCCGTCCAACGGATCGATGATCCATTTGAAGTCGGAATCGCTTTCGATCTGCGGACGCTCTTCGGTTAAAATCCGGTGGTCGGGAAATTCGCGTTGTATCATTTCCACGATCAGGTTCTCCGAAGCGCGATCGGCTTCCGTCACCATGTTTGCTCGACCTTTAAAGTCGATACTCAGCGTCGTGTTGAGTTTTTCGATCAGAAGCTGACCGGCGGCCTGCGCCGCAACGAGCGCCGTGTCCAACAATTTTCGTTCAAGCGTTTGGTTGATCTTTTCCATGATTTATTGCTTTTGTTCCCCAATGTTTTTCAAGGCGAGTTGCTCTTTGTATGTCAGTTGTTTTTTTGATGTGTATTCTTTCGTGATGCGTTTGACGACGTTTGACAACGCGATGACGCAGATCAGGTTCGGAATCGCCATGAGGCCATTTGCGAAGTCGCCAAACGCCCATTCTACCTCCAAAGAAACCGTCGCGCCGATGAAATGCGCAATGACGTACAGACATCGGTACCAGAACACGGCTTTTTGGCCGAAAAGATACTGCGCGCCGCGATCGCCGTAATACGACCACGAAATCGCCGTCGAAATCGCAAACAGCAAAACGCCAATAGTGACAATGAAACCGCCCCAATTTCCATACTTTTGCAATCCGGTTTGAAACGCCCAGGCCGTCAGTGGCGAACCGTTTTGCATCATGTTTCCTTTGAGATAAAATTGTCCGATTCCCGGTTCAGGCTTCATCAGTCCGGCTTTATCGACTGTTAACATGCCGGTAAAGGGTCTTCCGTACAGATAAAGCCTGGCGCTATCGACAAGTGCATGGTTCTTGATAAATGCGATGCCCGGAACGACTCCATCGGCGGCAAGAAATGTGGTATCGGTGATAATTCGACCTTCTAATTTCGCGTTAGTAGTGATGCAGGAACCTTCCGGTACGACCCAAATCGTCGATTGTGCGTTCGCGATGACCAAATCCGGCTTTTTCTGATTCCAGACACCGGTCATGACGATGACCAATCCGGTGATCGTACAGACGACGAGCGTGTCGATAAACGGACCCAGCATCGAATTAGCGGCTTCACGGGCAGGTTCGTTTGTTTTAGCAGCGGAATGGCCGATCGGCGCGCTTCCCTGACCGGCTTCATTGGAAAATAGGCCGCGTTTGATTCCCCACATCATCATAAATAGAAACGTACTTCCGGCAAAACCACCGACGCCGGCCGCTGGTGAAAATGCCGACTTGAAAATCAGCGCAAAACAAGTCGGTAATTGGCGAAAGTTCAGCGCAATGACCGTCAGTCCGCCGAGAACATAAAAGACACACATGAATGGCGATAGGAAAGAGGTGACTTTTCCGATTCGCTTGATACCACCGAGAATTACTGCGCCGACCATCGTCGCTAAAAACAGACCGGTAATCCACGTCGGAATATGCCAGTCGGACTGTAATTGATCCGCGACTGTAAACGCCTGAATCGTATTGCCGATTCCGAAAGACGCGATGACCAACATGGCGGCGAATAAAACAGCCATCCATTTGAATTTCGGCCCCATACCGTGTTCGATGCTGTACATCGGGCCGCCGGAAACCGAACCGTCCGGATTTTTCACGCGGTATTTCAAGGCGAGGAGTGTTTCGGAGAATTTCAGCGCCATTCCGAGAATTGCCGTCACCCACATCCAGAAGAGCGCGCCGGGTCCGCCATAATGAATCGCCGTTGCGACGCCTGCGATGTTTCCGATACCGACGGTTGCGGACAGGACGGCGGAAATAGCCTGAAAATGAGAAATATCGCCGATGTCGTTCGGATCGTCGTATTTTCCAAACATGACTTTCCATGAATGAAAAAACAAACGAAACTGCACCAGGCGCGTCTTGATGGTCGCGAGTACGCCAGTAAAAAGCAAAAGGAAGATCATGAAAGGAAAAAAGTCGGGTTTGCTCCAGATCAGGTTTGAAAGAAAATTAGTTACCGTTCGCGCTGTTTCCATACACTCCTCAAATTGTCAAAATTTTGCTCAGATTATACGACAATTGAAAATAAATATCAATGAAGAAGGATTGTGTTTTTCGAAATATTTTCCATAAAATTGCCCGTGAACTTCGGAAACGATCGAGATGAGAACTGGATGAATGCCGCCATCAAAGAGGCGGAGAAGGCTTTTGAAGAAGGCGAGATGCCCGTCGGAGCCGTCATCGTTCACGATAACATTCTCGTCGGAAAAGGGCACAATCAGCGGGAAAGGTTGAAAGATCCGACCGCTCACGCAGAAATTCTTGCTATCACATCGGCGGCCGGAACGCTCGACTCATGGCGTTTGGCCGACTGCACGATTTACGTTACACTGGAGCCGTGTCCGATGTGCGCCGGCGCCATTCTGAACGCCCGCATTCTCCGAGTCGTCTATGGAACCGACGATG
Organism: Fidelibacterota bacterium; assembly: GCA_041645495.1. Lineage (GTDB taxonomy): Bacteria > Fidelibacterota > UBA2242 > UBA2242 > UBA2242 > 0-14-0-20-45-22. The sequence continues at coordinate 20,199 of JBAZPZ010000027.1, forward strand.
CGACAGCCGGTATGTGCGGATCGGTCGATAATCTCTGCGATCGTAATTTGATGAATCACCGGGCGATCGTGAAAAGCGGCGTCAAAGCCGAAATTTGTCAATCTCTGCTGGATGCGTTTTTCCGACGGTTACGAGATCGGAAAGAAGCGACCTGATTCGCTCAATTTTAATATGACCTACCGGTAAGTATAAATATCGGCAACCATTTTTCCGGACACAACTCTAAAGCGCTGTTTTTCAAAATTGCGGACGGAGAATCGTGCGAAAAGCACAGAAAAAACAACCAAGAATGAAAAATATTTTGGAATAGCGTCGGAGGAATTGTAACTTACCGACCGGTAAGTAAAGGAACGAACATGAGTGATGAACAGAGTACCAAAGAGAGAATTCTCAAAATAGCCGCGGAAATCTTCGCTGAACACGGATTCGAGCAAACTTCCATGCGGGTAATTGCCGAGAAGTCCAACGTCACCAAGCCCGCCGTCTATTACTATTTTCCCGATAAAAAGCATTTATTTGAGGAAATCATCAGATCGGCTCTTGCTCACACAACAGAAAATTTGAAACAGATCGATGCTTCTTCCAAACCTGCTGTTGAAAAACTTTACGACGTCGTAATGGCACGGTTTGAGGAAATTCTGGATCACCCGGAGATTGCGCGTTTTACTTTTAATATCATGTCCGGAAACATTCCGTTCGGAATTACGGTTGACCTGCTCAATGAACTCAAACCTCATGTGGATTTTATTTATAGAATTATCGATGATGGACAGAAAAATGGGGAATTTAGAAAAGATTTGGACGAGTCGAGTTTCTTGGCCAGTCTTTTTGGAGCAATCAACTCATATACCATGCGATTCTTTCGATTGAATATTAATGAATTGAATCTGGAAAAAGCAAAACTTCTCGTCGATACGCTTGTTGAAGGAATAGCAAATCACGGTTATGCAAGGAGTAATGAATGAAATTTCATCTGAAAATAGCAATCGTCGCCGTTATTATTTTCGGCTTCGGAATCACATTAAGCGGTGAGACGCTTGAATTAAATCTGGAAAAAGCCCGGCAAATTGCCCTTGAGAAAAATCCCAGTGTGAAGTTGGCGCGCGAGGCGGTGGCTAAATCGAAAGCCGGCGTTACCGAAACCAGAGGAAACCTTTTACCGACGGTCAGCGGTTTTTCTTCCTTCCAGCATTCATGGGAACTGCAGAAGGTTGTCATGCCGAACTTTATTAAAACGATGCTGGGATCGGCGGCGCCCGCGGGATTGCCGGATTACATCAACGTTTCCTTCGGAATGGAAAATTCGGCTGTCGCAGGCGTCAACATCAATCAGCCGTTGTTCATGGGCGGCGCGATCTGGAATGGCTACCAGATTTCAAAATTGGCCAGTTCCATCATACAATCGCAGTACAAAGTCGTCGAGCAGAAAGTACTCATCGATGTGACGTCCGCTTATTACGGGCTTCTTTTTGCGCTTTCTTCGGTCGATGTAGCCGAGGAAGGATTGCAGATGTCGGAGAAGAATCTCGAACAGGTGAATCAATTTTTCACAGTCGGAAAAGCCTCGCGGTTCGACGTTTTACGGGCGGAAGTTCAGGTCGCCAATTTCAAGCCGATGGTGGTTTCCGCGAAGAATTACGCCAAACTTGCCGAGTCCGGGCTCCGGATGGCGCTGGGACAAAATGAACAAATCGACTTTATTATCAACGACCATCTGAGATTTACAGCATCCGATCTAACCGAAAAAAACCTGGACGAATTGATCGAAATAGCGGAAAGGAATCGCCCGGAAGTCTATATGATGTCCCGCCAGAAAGACATAGCCGTGCGGCAATTGTCGTTGGCAAAATCTGCCTATTTGCCGTCGGTCATTTTCGGAACGTCCTATCAATATCAGGGACAACGCAACGATTACAAGTTTACGAATGACGATTTTCTCAAATCCTTCAATTCTTCCGTCAATCTAAGCATCCCGCTTTTTTCAGGATTCAAGACATCTTCCAAAATCCAGCAGGCAAAAATCGGTATCAAGGAAGCGGGTTATCAGGAAGAATCGCTTTTGAACGGAATCCGCATGGAAATCAAGAGCGCTTATTTCACGCTCAAGCAAGCGCAGGAAAACGTTCAGACTCAGGAAGTGACGATCAAACAGGCGGAAGAAGCCAATCGTCTCGCCGAACTGATGTACGCCGAAGGCGCGAGCACACAGCTGGATGTTTTAAATGCCAATGTCGCGCTCAATCAGGCAAAAATGAACTATCAGAAATCATTATACGAATACAACGTCGCTTTATCGAGTCTGAAAAAAGCGATCAACGAATTATAGGAGTTATCAATGTCGCGTAAATATTCAATCTATTTGTTAACAACGACGCTCGTCATCTTGAGCGTTCTCTCCGGTTGTGGCAATAAAAACAAGGAAGTGAAAACCGAAGCCGCAGTCGCCGTTCCCGTGCAGATTTCGACCGTTACCCGCGGATCGATTGAGTCGAAGATCGACTTTCTCGGCAACATCAGCGGCTCACAGGACGTGAAAGTCTACTCGACCATTCCGACGCGCATTATGATGATGAAAGTCGATGTCGGCG
>JBAZPZ010000028.1:0-22229 GCA_041645495.1 Fidelibacterota bacterium
GCGGCAAAATCCTTTCAAACTTTTTGCCGGGCTCGTTCTTCGGCAAAAAGCCGTTAGTTCTTGTTTGAGAGGATTGTTCGTCGTAATGCCGTTTCCTTTGTCCAATGGCATTGTCCGGTTGCTCATGGCTTCGGCGATACTTCGCGGCATTTCCATAAATGAAAAAACTAACAGGTGACGCAGCCAGAGCGGAGAACTGTTTTCACCGATAGATTTTATTGCCACATCAGTGATATGCGTGATATCGGTCAATAGATTTGTTATGTTTATTACCGATAATTTACCTGTTGAAATGACGAGTCCGTATCAAATGGAAACTTTTACATGAATTGGTCGAACCACCTTGTCCTTTTACCGTTATTCCTGACAATCATCGGTTGTTGCGTTCTGGTAATATACGCATGGAGCCGAAAACACGTTCCGGGACGCACGCCGTTCATTTTGCTGAATCTTGCGATCATTTTCTGGTCGTTCGGCAACTTTCTCGAAATTACTGCGCGAAACCTTAATATCAAGTTATTCTGGGCAAATTTCGAATACTTCGGCATTATGTCCGTACCGCTGATCTGGCTAATTTTCGCTATTCAATATACAGGCAATTCAAAATGGATCACGCCCAAAAATCTCGCTTTGCTAATGATCGTGCCTGTCATCACAATTGTTCTTATTTGGACGGATCGGATACATGGACTGATGCGATATGATTTTCATCTGGTTAACGTCGGTTTTTATAACATCATCGGAAAAACATACGGCCCGGCATTCTGGTTTGCTGCATCTTACAATTATCTGCTTTTAATCATCAGTGTAATCATTTTTCTTTCCCGCATCCGAAAACCGCCCAATCTCTCGCACGGACAGGTTATTTCGCTTGTGATCTGCGTGCTATTGCCTTGGCTTAGTAACTTTCTGTATATCACTAAACTCAACCCGATTCCGTGGATGGATCTGACGCCGCCCTCTTTCGCACTCAGCGCTATCGTTGTGGCGTGGGGATTGATCCGGTTTAAACTGTTCGACGTCGTCCCGATAGCACGTGACATGGTTATCGAAGAGATGACTGATGGCGTCATCGTTCTCAATCATGAAGACATCATCGTCGATATGAATTCGGCGGCTTTGTCAATTTTTAACATTAGCCGACGGGAAGTTCTCGGACAACCGGTACTGGAGATTTTGCGGGAATGGCAACTTTATGTCGATCGGTACAAAGACGTTAGAGAAATATCCGAAGAATTAACGTTCGGAACCGATGATCGGCGGATTTATTACGATCTCCGCATCTCTCCGCTTTACAACCGACGACGCGTGTTTTGCGGCCGGTTGGTTTTACTGCGCAATATCACTGCCCTGAAATCAGCGGAAGCGGAACTCCACGAAAGCGAGAATACGCTCAAAACGATCTTTTTAGCGGCGCCGATCGGCATCGGATATGTTCGCTACGAAGAATTGATCTGGGCGAACGACTTCTTTTTCGAGATGATGGATTGCCCAAAAGGGGAAAAATTCGAATCCATTAACCAATGCTTCGAGACTCCGGAAGAATTTGATCGTGTTAAAAAAACGATTCTGGAAGCAATGCCCGCAAATAGCGTATGCGATCTCGAAAGCCGCTGGAAAACGCGCACCGGAAGACTCATCGACGTTTTCTTGCGTGCGGCACTCGTGAAGCGCGATGATCGTTCCCAGGGATCGATCATCGCCGCCGTGGACATGACGGAACGCAAACGAATGATAAAGGAAATTCAGCGCGTCCAGAATCTCGAATCCATCGGCTTGCTGGCGGGCGGAATTGCTCACGATTTCAACAACATCCTTACAGCCATTTTGGGAAATCTGACGTTGGCAAGACTCTATTCGCCCCAAAAAGATAAAGCCTACGAAAAAATACTCGAAGCCGAAAAAGCCTCCGAGCGTGCAAAAAACCTGACCTATCAATTACTCACTTTCTCCAAAGGCGGCGTTCCTGTGAAAACAACAACAACGATCGACGGTCTCCTGAAAGAATCGACGCTATTTGCGCTGACCGGCTCGAACGTCAAGTGCGAATTTCAGATTTCCCGGGACCTCTGGGCTGTCGATGCGGATGCCGGACAGATTAATCAGGTCGTTCACAATCTCGTTTTAAACGCCGACCAGGCAATGCCGGATGGCGGAATCTTGACGGTACGCGCGAAAAACCTGCGCGTTCGAAGTCGGACAATCTTTGCCGCTGAACCCCGGTCGCTATGTAAAAGTGACGATCGAAGATCACGGCATCGGCATTCCACAGGAATTTTTACAGAGAATATTCGATCCATACTTTACAACGAAGTCGAAAGGCAGCGGTTTGGGACTGGCAATGGTGCATTCGATCGTTAAGAATCATGGCGGCTATGTGACCGCAGAATCTCAACTTGGTCAGGGAGCGCGGTTCTCATTTTACTTGCCGGCAATCTCCGGAACGGTCTCCGCCAAGACCGATGAAGAACAGCCAGTCACCGGATCCGGAAAAATTCTCATTATGGACGATGAAGAATATGTCCGCAGAGTGTCGAAGGAAATTCTCGAGGCGCTTGGATATGAGCCCGTTCTGAGTCGTGACGGTCAGGAAGCGATCGCGGCTTATTCTGAGGCCATGAAAACCAACGAACCGTTCATGGCGGTCATCATGGACCTGACGATTCCGGGCGGAATGGGCGGTAAAGAGGCCGTCAAGAAAATCCTGCTCATCGATCCGAACGCTAAGGTCATCGTCGCCAGCGGCTATTCGAACGATCCCGTGATGGCGGATTACCGGCAATACGGTTTCAAGGGCGTGATCGCCAAGCCATTTACCATCAATGACCTGTCCAGAATGCTCAAAAAAGTGCTGGAATAATGTTGGGTGTAAAAACCGATTCTTTTCAATTCATGTGTTAGGAAATTCCGGATGTTGATGATGCCCCGACAAATATTTATTGTGCTAACATTAATTTTTCTCCCGTTCGGTGCTTTTGCAGAGAACCTGATTTCGAACATAATCAATATTTCCGCCGATTCGACCGGCTATATTTTCGTGGTGGACAAGACACACCAGAAGATGCTCATGATGAAAAGTGATGCTCCGGGTGCTCTAAAAATTGTGAATGAATATAAAATCACGACCGGCCGTCGGAACGGCGACAAGGAACGTGAAGGCGATTTGAAAACACCGGAAGGGATCTATTATATTAACGGGCGGGTTCCAGACAGCAAACTGACCGCAAAGTTCGGCCCGATCGCATTTACCATCGATTATCCGAACTTCGTCGATCGTCTCCATAAAAGAAACGGATCGAATATCTGGATTCATGGCCGCGACGAAGCCATCAAGGATTTTATCACCGAAGGCTGTGTTTCAATGGAGAACGGCCAGATTCTGAGTCTCAGGAAATATATCAGCATTAACCAAACACCGGTTATCATTCTGGATAATTTATCCGCATATTCCGTCGATCAGAAGAGTTATAAATCTACTGTCGATCGTTGGTCAGAATTCACAGACGGCTGGGCGCAAAGCTGGGACAGCGGAGACATAACGGCATACTGCTCATTACTATGCTCCTAATTACATCGATGGAAGCGGACGCAATCTGGCGCAGTTTAAGGAATACAAATCCGGACTTGAAAAAATGTACCAATGGAAAACGGTCATAATCGACAAGGTCAATGTCCTGACTTCCGACCAGGAAACCCACCTGAAATTCCGCCAGCGTTATCTCAACCCAACCTTTTACAGTGAAGGTCAGAAACAGCTGATCCTGATGCAGGTCAAATCGCAGTGGAAGATCGTGCGAGAGACCTTTAAGCCGTTATCGCCCGGCATCTCGACCGCAGAAATGATCGAGCAATTTCTAAAGAACTGGGAAAATGCCTGGGAAAGACAGAACACCGAAGCCTATTTAGCATTTTACGCCCCTGATTTTGTCAGCGGCGAATATGATATAGCCAGTTGGAGCAAGTATAAATCAGAACTGTTTCAGTCTGTTAAAAACGTCAGCGTTGAGCGAAGCGCTTTGAAGGTTCAGACAACCGAAAAGCAGGTCTGGAACGTTACTTTCCGGCAGGTTTATCACTCGGACGGTTATCGCGATGTCGGATTGAAAACGATGACGATCAAGGGTTTTCCCGGCGATCTGAAAATCATTAAAGAAGAGTGGAGTGAAGACAATTAAACACGTAAAAATATTTCTTATTCTGGTAGCAATACTCTGTTCGGCGATTGTGACTCTATCGGCCGAACTCAAACGTCCGTCACGCGAATATAAAGTTTACTTTGAAAACACATCCAACGAACTGTGTGTCTACAAACTGTACGGCCGCTTTGACGGCAAAACCGTTTTTATTCTGGGCGGAATCCAGGGTGACGAACCGGGTGGCTATCTTTCGGCCGATCTTTACCCCGACCTGGTTCTCGACAAGGGTAACCTGATCATTATCCCGCGCGCCAATTTTCATTCCATTATTCTCAACAAAAGAGGGGTCAACGGCGATATGAACCGGCGCTTTGATCACTCTGCACCGAGCGACATAGATGATCAGATTGTCGAAATCATCAAAGAATTGATATCAGAGAGCGATCTGTTTCTGAATCTGCACGATGGCAGTGGCTTTTACAGTGATACTTACATGCACGGCAACCGCAATCCACAAAAATTCGGTCAGTCGATCATTGCGGATGCGGCCAGGCTGGTTTTCGGCCGCGATACCCTGAAACTCGAAGAAATGGCTCAAGAGGTTATCGAACGGATCAACTACCGGGTTGACATTCCGGACCATCGTTTCCACTTTCTGAATACCAATACCCTGGCATCCGATACAAAATACCCGGAGCAGAAAAAATCGGCTACTTATTATGCCCTGACGACCTTCCACATCCCGGCTTTCGGCATTGAATCGTCAAAAGACCTGAAAGACATCGAGTTGAAAATCCGGTATCACAATTATGCCATTAATGAATTTCTGAAATTGATGGGCGTAGAGCCGGAACATCCCGCAATATTTTTCGAGCCACCGAAATTGATCTATCTGCTGATGTCGATTAACGGTGCCGAAACGAAGATTGTTGAAAATAACAGTTCATTACAAATCAACTCCGGCGATATATTGCGCATAACTCACATTGAATCCAATTATAATCGCGGCATCACCTGCGATGTCATTGGTGCTGGCTCAGAGCAGGATTTTCAGAAACCGATTACGGTCCTGCGGCCGACTTCAATTATCGTGCGGCGCGACCATCAGGTTATCGGAGAGGTGCGGGTGGAAACAGTCGGACAGGCGGCAGACAGCATTACCTATCTGATCGAAGTCAACGGCTCTCGGAAGAAAATCTCCAGCGATCAGACGCTGTTCGTGCAGCGCGGCGACAAGATTAAAATTATCGACGTTTTGGTTCCGGGAGTAACCAGCTCTGAAATAAAAGTCAATTTAAAGGGTTACGCCCCGCGGAACGCCTTTAATGATGGTGAAGACCGGAACAGTTTGATTGATATTCGCAAGATGAACTGGAACAAGTATTCCGTAGATGGCAAAGGCAAAAAGTATCCAATCATCGTAACCCGCGACGACCGGGAACTGACCCACGCGTATATATATATTCTGGACTGAGCAATTCTTTGTGTGTAAAAAGCGTGTTTGGACGCGGCTTTTTCGTTGACTTAAGTCGTTATCTCTGGTAAATTCAACCGCTTTTTATCAAACTTTGAATGCGCATTTTTATCGAGGTGAAAATAAATGTTCAAAAAGACAAACATTCGATTCATTATTATTGGCGTAGCGGTCGTACTGGCGCTCTACTCGCTGTACTGGACGGTTGCGTACAACTCACTTTCTCCGGCCAAAATGGAGAGTTTAAAAACTGCCGGCAAGCTGGATAAATACGAAAACCGGATCATCCGGCTGGGACTGGACCTTCAGGGCGGCATGCACGTCGTTCTCGAACTGAATCTCCCGAAATTAGTCGAAACGATCGCTTCCAACAAGACGCCCGAATTCTATTCGATCCTTCAGGCGACGACACAGGAAGCGAAAGTCAACGAAGAAGATTTCTTTACCGTATTCGAAAGAAATGTCGAGAAAAACAACTTCAAACTGGTCCGCTATTTTACGAACCGCGGGTACAAGAATTCCGACATCGTCCAAAGCCTGAAAGATGAATCCAAAGACGCCATGCGCCGCGCGCTGGAGATTATCCGCAACCGCGTCGATCAGTTCGGCGTTTCCGAGCCAACGATCCAAAAGGCGGGCGAATATCGGATCATCGTCGAACTCGCCGGCATTCAGGACGCCGCACGGGCACGTGAACTCATTCAGAGCACCGCTTTGATGGAATTCAATCTTCTCAAAGAGCCGGAAGTCACACAATCTTTTATCGCCTCGGTTGACAATTACTTAAAAACAGGCAAGACAGACATTGTCAAAGAAGCCGTCGCCGCCAAAGATTCGGCTGTCGCTCTCAAAGAATCCAAAGACAAATCGATCAGCGTCAACGAACTGCTTGGCAAAACCTCGGTCAGCGCTTCGACGCAATCCGAAACCGCCGACTCTTCCGTCGTTGTCGATGAAGCGATGTTCGCCGACAAACCGTTCTCTTCCTTGTTGCGCAATGTCAATCAAATGATCGGCGTGCCGGAAAGCAACGTCTTTGCCGTTAAAAAAATTCTGGAAAATCCCGCCGTGGCCAAACTGATTCCGTACGATTCAAAGTTCCTCTGGTCGGCTAAGCCCGAACGGATGACAATGCAGGACGGTAAAACAGAGAGTTTTTATATTCTTTACCACGTCAATTATGAAGCCGGACTTCAGGGCAAATATATTACTAAAGCGTCGGCAACAGTCGGCGGCGCTGGCGCGCAGACCGCAGGTCAGCCGATCGTCAACTTCGGCATGAACAACGAAGGCGCGAAAATCTTCTCGCGTCTGACCGGCTCGAACATCGGCAAACGCCTCGCCATCATACTGGACGATAAAGTGTATATGGCCCCTTCCATCCGTTCCAAAATTCCGAACGGCTCCGGGTACATCGAAGGCCTGGAAGATATGGACGAAGCCAAGAATATCGCCATTGTTCTCCGCGCCGGTGCACTTCCCGCACAGGTCGATGTGATCGAAGAAAGAACCATCGGTCCATCTCTCGGAAGAGACTCCGTTGCCACTGGGACGCAGGTCGGTTTTCTGGCACTTCTCATCGTAATGATTTTTATGTTCTTTTATTATCGGAGATCGGGACTGCTCGCCAATATGGCGCTAATCCTGAATATGATATTTACAATGGCAATCATGGCTATGCTCCGAGCAACGTTGACATTACCCGGTATCGCCGGTTTGGTTCTCACAATCGGTATGGCGGTCGATGCGAACGTACTGATTTTCGAGCGTATCCGCGAGGAACTCGAACGTGGCAAAACGGTGAAAGCCGCCATCGAAACCGGTTACAGTCGCGCTTTGTCCGCAATTCTGGACTCGAACATCACAACGCTTTTGACGGCTCTCATTCTCATGCAGTTCGGAACCGGTCCGGTCAAAGGGTTTGCCGTAACGCTTTTCTGGGGCATCACGTCCAGCATGTTTACGGCGATTTTCGTGACGCGCACGTTCTATAACTGGAGAACCGACCGTCACGTGCTCAAAACACTCAGCATATAATCAGGATATACGAACATGATAAGAATTATTAAAAAAACTGATTTTCCGTTCATTAAATACAGCTGGACGGCCATTTCGATCTCGCTGGTTATCATCGCGATCGGGTTGGTTTCACTGATTTTCCGCGGTTTGAACTTTGGAATCGATTTTACCGGTGGCACGTTGGTGCAGGTACAATTTCAAAAACCGATGGAAGTCGATGATGTTCGCGGAGCGCTCTCAACGGTCGGCCTGGCCAACAGCACGATCCAGAAATCCGGCGAAAACGAATTCATCATCCGCATTCCGCAAAGCGACGACAAAGGAAATATCCGGGAAGTTTTCAAATCGACATTCGGTATCACCGACACAGACATTCTAAAAATTGAGCAAGTCGGTCCGAAAATCGGAAAGGAACTGCGCGGCAAGGCATTGCTGGCTATCTTCTTCTCGTTCATCGTGATCGGGATTTACATTGCCGTTCGGTTTAAATTCCAATACGCCATCGGCGCGATTCTCTCTTTGTTGCACGACGTACTCATCACGCTGACGGTTTTCACCGTTTTCCAGCTGGAAGTATCGCTTACAACGATTGCGGCTTTCCTGACAATCATCGGTTATTCGCTGAATGACACGATCGTCATTTTCGACCGCGTCCGCGAGAATCTGAAAGTCCTGCGCAACGAGAACTACGAGCGCATCATGGACGTCAGCATCAACGAGACGCTCAGCCGGACGATCATCACCGACTTGACCGTTTTCTTCGTTGTGCTTTGCCTCTTGTTTGTACCGGGCGAAGTTCGCATTTTCGCCATCGCGATGACAGTCGGAAGTATCGCCGGAACTTATTCGACGATTTACATTGCCGGACCGGTCGTCGTTTTCTGGGCGCGTAAATTCAAACCCACCAAGAAATGATCATTTCTAACAGTAACCTTAAAATGCTCCCATCCGGGAGCATTTTATATTTTGGGGAGACATCATGTCAGTAACGGCAGTAATCGGCGGTCAATGGGGCGATGAAGGAAAAGGCAAGATCGTTGACGCGCTGTGCGAATCCTCGGAGGTCGTTGCCCGTTATCAGGGCGGCGCCAACGCCGGACACACGATCCTCGTCGGAAACGAGGAAACGATCTTACATCAGATTCCCAGCGGAATTCTTCACCCGAAATCCGAATGCATTCTCGGAAACGGCATGGTCATCGACCCGATCGGACTCTCGAACGAAATCGACGACCTTCAACGACGCGGAATCCGGATCGGAAGCCGTATTCACATTTCCTTGCTGGCGCATGTCGTCACACCCCTGCACAAAGCGTACGACGCCTATTCGGAATTGGCTCTGGGAAAAAAAGCCATTGGCACGACCAAACGCGGCATCGGCCCTTGTTATTCCGACAAAATCAACCGGACGGGAATACAGATCAAAGACCTGAAAGATATTTCGCATCTCAAGTCGAACATAGCTGAAAAAGTTACCCGCGCTATGGAAACAGGCGTTGTCACGGAGGAAAACTTGCCGGAACTGGAATCACAGTTACCCGAGTTTTATGCCGCCGCCGAACGTATTGCTCAGTATGCCGAGGACGCCATTTCCTTGCTGGATCGGTACATTCGTGAAAACAAACGCATTCTCGTCGAAGGCGCACAGGGAACTATGCTGGACGTCGATTTCGGCAGTTATCCGTTCGTCACATCTTCCAACACGACCGCAGGCGGCATCTGCACAGGACTCGGCGTGAGTCCACGTCACGTCGATGCGATTGTCGGCATTTTCAAAGCCTACACCACGCGCGTCGGCGCCGGTCCTTTTCCAACTGAACTCACCGATGCGATCGGCGATTTTCTCCAACAACGCGGCGGTGAAATCGGCGCGACAACACGGCGCAAACGCCGGTGCGGTTGGTTCGACGCCGCTGTCGGAAAATATTCTTGCCGGATCAATGGCTTCTCATCCATCGTCATCACCAAACTCGACGTTCTCGACGATCTGGATGAAATCAAAATATGCACGCATTACGAAAACGGCTCATTCCCTGGAATCGGTTTGACGGAAGCCATCCCTCATTTGGTGACTTTGAAAGGCTGGAAATCCGACATTACCAGATGCACCCGATATGAAATGTTACCGCGCAACGCGAAAGATTATTTAGAAACCGTCTCCGACTTGCTCGAGACGAAAATCTCCCACATTTCCGTCGGAAAGGATCGTTCTCAGATCATCGAGATCTGATCCGCCCGGCGACGGATGGACACGCATATCGCCTTAATAAAATTAATGATAGTCAAGATAACCAGCAGATTTTCATTGACTTAGCAGGAAATTTTCCTTAAGTTTCGACACGTTTTATTAGATTGTGAATTTATAGTATTGAACCTTCAATCGATATTTTTCTTGACGACGAATAACTTCCACAATTGCTTTTATCCCTTCCTTTCCGATGACTGTTTTGCATCGCGGGAGATCGTCTTGTCCCAAAACCGGAGGATTCGTTGCGATCAGAAGTAACCGATCCGAAGAAATTGACAGACGAACTCGAGGCCGAAAAAAAGATACGACCATCGGCGTTTTCCGACTTCATCGGGCAAACGGCCGTCGTCGAAAACCTTAAATTATACATCACCGCCGCCAAAAAACGCGGCGAACCGCTCGACCACGTCCTTTTGTTCGGGCCGCCCGGTCTCGGTAAAACCACGCTCGCACACATCGTCGCCAAAGAACTCGATGTCAATATCAAGACCTCTTCCGGCCCGGTAATCGAAAAAGCGGGCGACCTTGCCGGAATGCTGACCAATCTTTCGTTCCGGGACGTTTTTTTTATCGATGAAATTCACCGGCTCAACAGCGTCGTCGAAGAATATCTCTATTCTGCGATGGAAGATTTCACCATCGACATCGTTATCGATAAAGGACCGAATGCACGGAGCATTCAGTTGAATTTGGACGGCTTTACGATGATCGGCGCGACAACGCGTCTGGGACATCTAACATCGCCGCTTCGCGATCGGTTCGGCGTTGTCCTGCGGATGGATTATTACACGCCTGAAGATTTGTATCTGATCGTCAGGCGAACGGCAGACATCCTCAACATCGAGATCGATTCCGAAGGCGCGGAGGAGATCGCCCGCCGTTCCCGCGGCACACCGCGAATCGCCAACCGCATTTTGCGTCGCACGCGCGATTACGCGCAGATTAAAGCCGAGGGAAAGATCACCCGGCACGTGGCTTCCGAATCACTGAAAATGCTGGAAATCGACCACTTCGGATTGGACAATATGGATCGACAGATTCTTTCGACGATCCTCTATAAATTTTCCGGCGGGCCTGTCGGACTCAATAGTCTGGCGGTTGCCGTCGGTGAAGAAGCGGAAACGATCGAAGACGTTTATGAGCCGTTCCTGATCCAAAATGGGCTTTTGCACCGCACGGCGCGCGGCAGACAAACGACTCCGGAAACATACAAATATTTCGGCATTAGCCAAACCGACCAACAAGCAACTTTATTTGAATAAAGGAGAAAACCTATGAGACTATCCGATTTCGATTATTCTTTCCCAAAAGAACTGATAGCGAACTTCCCGATCAAGGAACGCGACCATTCGAAGTTAATGGTCATCAACCGTAAAGATGAATCGATCACGCATAAACATTTTTACGACATTGCCGACTACATGAATCCCGGCGATCTGTTGATTATCAATGAAACCCGAGTTTATCCCGCCCGCCTCTGGGCCGTTAAAGACCGCACCGACGCCAAGGTCGAGGTTTTTCTCCTCCGCGAACTGGAAAACTCTCTCTGGGAAGTGATGGTCAAACCCGCACGCAAAGTCCGTATCGGCAACAAACTGACCATCGCCGACGGCGTACAATGCGACGTTATCGACAATACGGTTTCCGGCGGACGAGTCGTTCGTTTCAACGGAATTCCGCAGGAAACGCTCTACAAACTGATCGACGAAATCGGACAGTCACCGTTGCCGCCTTATATCGACCGCGAACCGACCGACGAAGATAAAATCAAATATCAAACGGTTTACGCCAAGAGACGCGGAGCCGTCGCGGCGCCGACTGCCGGTCTGCATTTTACCGAAGCATTGCTACAAAAAATCCGCGACAAAGGCGTAAAAATCTATCCGATCGTCCTCCATATCGGCCTGGGAACTTTCCGACCTGTCACCGTCGAAGACCTGACCCGCCATCGGATGGATTCCGAATATTTTGAGGTTTCCGCCGAAACGGCTATCGCCATCAACGAGGCAAAAGCCAAGGGCAAACGGATCATCGGCGTCGGCACTTCGGTCGCCCGAACATTGGAAACCGTGACTGTCTCCGGTTTTCAGATCAGTCCGCGACGCGGCTGGACGGATAAATTCATTCATCCACCGTACAACTTCAAAATGATCGACGTGCTGATTACCAACTTTCATCAACCGAAATCGACCCTGCTCATGTTGGTTACCGCGTTTGCCAATTATCCACTCATCATGAAAGCCTATAAAGAAGCCGTGAAGAAAAAATACCACTTCTTTAGCTACGGCGACGCCATGATTATCATCTAATCCGGACGTTGAGCGCCAACCGACCAGCCGCCGCTGTCATCGTCGCCGCCGGAACCGGCGTGCGAATGAACGCCCCGCTTCCCAAGCAATTCCTGTTGCTGAACGACCGGCCGATTCTCTTTCATACATTACAGCCGTTTCTTACCGCAACATTGGTAGATGAAATCATCGTCGTCGTGCATCCGGACTGGCTAAATCGCCCGGAAGTGATAATTTGTCTGCCGGGCAAATCCGACAAACCGATTCGCATCGTTTCCGGCGGAGAAAAGCGCCAAAATTCCGTCTATAACGGAATTTCGGCGATCTCAGAATCCATCGAGATCGTCGTCGTTCACGACGGCGTCAGGCCGTTCGTCACTCCCGAAGAAATCGACGAAACCATTCGGATGTGTTCTTCCTTTGATGGTGCGATTTTGGCGATTCCGGCCGTCGATACCTTGAAAGAAGTCGACAACGCCACGATCGTTCGGACGATCGACCGCTCGAATATCTGGCAGGCGCAAACGCCGCAAACATTCCGGAAACCGATTCTTTTTCGCGCATTCGAGACGGCTTTTTCGGACGGATTTGCCGGCACGGACGAATGCTCGCTCGTCGAGAGAATCGGCGGAAAGGTTGCCGTCTTAAACGGACGCCCGGAGAATATAAAAATCACTTGCCAATACGATTTTAATATCGCAAAATCCATCCTTGGTTGGCGGTCAGTATGAACGAAATGAAATTTAAAATCGGGAACGGCTTCGACGCTCATCCTTTCGTCGAAGGTCGCCCTTTGGTACTCGGTGGATTGACGATTCCTTACGACCGCGGCTTAAAGGGTCATTCGGACGCCGACGTTCTCGTGCACGCCATCATCGACGCATTGCTCGGAGCCGCCGGATTCGATGACATCGGAACCCACTTCCCCGATTCGGACGCCGCCTATAAAAACATCTCCAGCATTTTACTGCTTCAAAACGTGGCTTTCCTG
Organism: Fidelibacterota bacterium; assembly: GCA_041645495.1. Taxonomy (GTDB): domain Bacteria; phylum Fidelibacterota; class UBA2242; order UBA2242; family UBA2242; genus 0-14-0-20-45-22. The sequence continues at coordinate 13,157 of JBAZPZ010000028.1, forward strand.
TTGAAAAAGCACCAGATGCAGATCGGCAACATCGATTCGATTATCATAGCCGAGCAACCGAAAATTCGTCCCTACGTCCGCGAAATGCGGAGCAACCTCGCCGCCGTTCTCGAAATTCCCGAAGAAAATATTTCGATCAAGGCGACGACCACCGAGAAAATGGGGTTCACCGGCAGAGAAGAAGGGATCGCAGCGTTCGCCTCGGCGATAATTTTTAAATAATGGAAGCAGTTCTTCAATTCATTGCCAAACAATCTTTCTGGTACGTTTATCTTATTCTGTTCGTTTTTATCTTTTTGGAAAACACACTTCCCATCCTTCCAAGCGACACTATCCTCATCTTTTCCGCATATCTCGCCGGAAAAGGCGCACTAAATCCTTACGCCGCTTATTTTGTTACAGTCATCGGCGGATTAGCCGGATTTGTTCTGGTTTACTCGATCGGTCATCATTGGGGAAGAGAGTATTTCGAACGGAAACAGTTTAAGTTTTTCCCTGCCCATCGAATGAAAAAAGCAGATCATTATTTTCATAAATTTGGGAATTGGGTGCTGGCGATCGGCAGATTGATTCCCGGTATTCGGCTCATGACAGCGATGATCGCCGGTTTTACGTGGATCCCGTTTTTTAAGGCATTCCTGTTCACGTTTAGCGGAATTGCAGTCTGGAATGGAATTATTTATAAACTGGCACGCTTGCTCGGTGAGAACTGGGAAGAGATCAAAACGGCGCTTTCAAAATACAATGCCGTCCTGGGTATTCTTCTGCTTCTTCTGCTGACCATTTTCATCGCCTATCGCGTGAAGCGCCGCAATAAAAAAAAGGAGAATTCTGAAATTGATTAGAACGAGATTCGCACCCAGTCCAACCGGTTTTCTACACGTCGGCGGCTTGCGGACAGCGCTTTATAACTATCTTTTTGCCAAAAGAAACGCCGGCCGGTTTATCCTCCGAATCGAAGATACGGACCAAAACCGGAAAGTGCCGGGCGCCATCGAGAATCTCATCGAAACTCTTAAATGGGCGAACGTGATTCCCGACGAGGGACCGGAGTTCGGCGGCGATTTTGGGCCGTACATCCAATCCCAGCGTCTGGATATTTACCGCCAGCATATTCAATCGCTGATCGAAAAAGGTCACGCATATTACTGTTTCTGTTCGATCGATCGTTTGGACGCTTTGCGCAAACAGCAAACCGCCGAACACAGACAGCCGCGCTACGACAATCATTGCCGCTCCCGAAGCTTCGGGACCGAAGTTCGCCAGCGCCTTTCAAACAACGAACCGTACGTGATTCGGATGAAGACGCCGGAAACGGGAACCGTTGAAATTCACGATCTGATCCGCGGCGATGTGCCGTTTCCCGCCGACCAATTGGACGATCAGGTGCTGATGAAATCGGACGGCTTCCCGACATATCATCTGGCAAACGTCGTGGACGATCACCTAATGCAAATTTCACATGTCATCCGCGGTGAGGAGTGGTTGCCCAGCACGCCGAAACATCAATTGCTTTACAACTATTTCGGTTGGGATTCGCCGCAGTTCGCGCATCTATCGCTGTTGCTGAATCCCGACAAAAGCAAACTATCGAAGCGCCAAGGCGACGTCGCCGCCGAAGATTACCGGAAAAAAGGCTATCTGCCGGAAGCGTTGATCAACTTTCTGGCTCTGCTCGGCTGGAATCCGGGCACCGATCAGGAAATCTTCTCGATGGAAGAACTGATCCGCGAGTTTTCACTGGAAAGAGTCGGCAAGAGCGGCGCCATTTTCAATGTTGAAAAACTCGACTGGATGAACGGGCATTATATCCGCACCCTGTCGCCGGAAAAACTATTTCACCTCTCGTCTGGTTTTCTTCCAGACCGAAACGGCTGGAACGACAGTCAAACAATTTCCGCGTTAGCGGCGATTCAGGAAAGCCTGACGACATTTTCAGAACTTCCTGAAAAGACTCGATTATTTTTTACCGAAGCAGTGAATTACGATGCGCCCGATCTTCAGGAATATCTTGACAAACCGGAAGCGGTGACAATCCTCGAATCACTCATTTCTCAGATAGAAGTCATTCAGGATTTCAACGGCGATTCCTTCGTCTTGGCCATCAAAACCGTCCAAAAAACGACTGGCATCAAGGGAAAGCCTCTCTGGATGACGATTCGCGCGGCGTTGACCGGCGAAACACACGGCCCGGAAATTCACGTTATTACCAATATTCTCAGCCGGGAAACCTGCGCCCGCCGTTTGCAATCGGCGCTCGAATATGCCAGACGACAAACCGCTCGTAATTAGGTCGAACGCCAAGGTCAATCTATCCTTGCGGATCACCGGCGTACTGCCGAACGGCTACCATACAATCAGTTCACTTTTTCAGGAAATCGATCTGCACGACGAGTTGCATTTTCGTCCTGCCGACCGTTTTCAACTGACAAGTTCCAATCCGAATCTACCGATAGATTCGACCAATCTTTGTTGCAAAGCCTATGAAGCGATGCGTCCATTCGCAAAAGTCGGCCATGAGTGGCAGATTCATCTCATCAAAAATATTCCGACCGGCGCGGGGCTTGGCGGCGGAAGTTCGAATGCGGCGACGGTTTTGAAATTTCTCAACCGGCATTGGGAAGCTAATTTGCCGGAACCGGCGCTTGCCCGAATTGCCGTCCGGCTGGGAAGCGATGTCCCATTCTATCTGAACGGAAAGACTCAGATCGGCAACGGCGTCGGAGAGATTTTAACACCGGTAAAATTGCCGGAATCGTTTGTCGTCTTGCTGATCTGTCCGCCGATTTCCATCTCGACCGCGTGGGCATACGGAGAATTCGGCTTGGTAAATTGCAAAAAGGAATATAAATTTGGCTCTCTTTTTGATGAAAAGAGAATTTTTTGGACGCTGTTTGAAAATCAATTTGAATCGGTAGTTTTTCCATCATATCCAGAGATCGGTGCGATTCGCGAGGAAATGAAGCGCGAACCAGTTTTGTACGTCGGTCTGTCGGGAAGTGGCTCGACTGTGTTTGGAATTTTTCGCAACGAAACGGAAGCTGCGACGGCGCAGAAACGCTTCCGGAATTATCCAACCTTTCTAACTCTTCCCATATTTTAACAGAAAAACGCCATGAGACATTCGGGGATCGTCCAACGGCAGGACAGCGGCCTTTGGAGCCGTGAATCTAGGTTCGAATCCTGGTCCCCGAGCAGGTTTTTGAACCATTTTAAATAGAAGCGATGACTATGAAATTTAATGCAAGAATCTTTTCCGGCAGATCGAACCCGGCGCTAACGTCCGAGATCAACACGATTCTCAAAACGACGCCCGGACAGATTTCCATATCTAATTTCAGCGACGGCGAAATCCAGCTTCGCTTTGAAGAGAACATCCGCGGCGAAGACGTTTTTATCGTTCAGTCCACGAATCCTCCGGCAGAATATTTGCTCGAACTTCTCCTGATCATCGACGCCGCCCGGCGCGCTTCCGCCAGACGCATCACCGCGGTCATTCCCTATTATGGCTATGCTCGTCAGGACAGAAAAGACCAGCCGCGCGTTCCGATTTCCTCGCGCCTTATTTTGGACACTATCGTCAGCGCCGGCGCCAATCGTATCGTGGCGATGGATTTGCATTCAACACAGATACAGGGATTCGTCAACATTCCGTTCGACCATTTGTACGCCAAGTCGATTTTCGTCGATAAGATCAAAGAGATCATCGAGTCGGGCGATTATTCCATCGTCGCTCCGGATGTCGGCGGGATCAAGTTCGCACGTTCGTACGCGAAAATCCTGGGCGTCCCGCTCTCTATCATCGACAAACGCCGTCCCAGCCCGAACAAGGCTGAAGTCATGAACGTCATCGGCGAATCGCGATTGAAAAACGCACTCATCATCGACGATATGATCGACACCGGCGGCACCATCTCGCAAGCGGCGCGCCTGCTCAAAGACAACGGAGCCGAATCCATCATCGTCGTCGCCACGCACGGGCTTTTTTCCGGTGATTGCGTCCGGCTGATCATGGAATCACCGATCGACAAGGTCATCGTCACGAATTCCGTCGCCATTCCGTCGGAAAGACAATTTCCGAAATTGGAAATTCTTACCGCCGCGCCGATGTTCGCGGAAGCCATCAAACGAATTCACAACGAAGAATCCATCAGTTCACTATTTGAATTTTAATCATAAGGAGAATATGAATGCTTGAGTTTAAGTTATCAGCAGAAACCAGAACCGCACTGACGAAACGTGACACCAAGAAATTGCGTCGTGACGGAAAAATTCCGTCGGTGTACTATTATCACGCAGAAAACCCGATCCCGCTCTGTATCGATGTGAAAGAGTTGAAAACGGCTCTCCATTCCGGAGCGCATATTATCAGCCTGCAGATCGGCGGCAAAACCTATCCGTGCATTATCAGAAAACTTCAGCACGATCCAATCAGCGAGCTGATCATCCACGCCGACTTTATGGGTGTCAATCTCGAAGAAAAGATCGTCGTCTCCATTCCGATCAAATTGGTCGGAATCGCTATCGGCGTAAAAACTTTTGGCGGCATTTTAGCTCAACATCTCTGGGAACTCGACGTCAAATGCAAAGCCGCAGACATTCCGGACGGCGTCACAATTGACGTGAGCGCCCTGAATCTCGGCGATTCGATCGGCGTCAAAGACATTCAGGTCGCCAACGCGGAAATACAGAATGTTATCTCCGCATCGATCGTTTCCGTCGTGAAACCTTCCGGAGCGACCGAAGAAGAGAAACCGGCTGAAGGCGAAGAAGCGGCTGAAGGTGAAGAAGCGGCTGAAGAAGAAGCGAAAGAAGAAGCGAAAGAAGAGAAGACCAGGAAAAAGAAAGAATAGCACCTTGTTCTTATTTGGAAAACGTCATCATGAAGACACCGACACATCTAAACCCAAACTCATCATCGGATTAGGAAATCCCGGTTTGAAATACGCCAAAAACCGACATAATTTTGGGTTCATGGTCGTTGACCGGCTCGCCGAACAGCGGCAAATCCGTTTCAGTCCTGCCAAGAGTTCGTTCGTTTTCGCGGATTCCCGGAAATCTCTCGTTTCTCCCGCCTCTTCATCGAAGTCATTTCGGCTGTGCAAGCCGATGACCTACATGAACGCATCCGGAATCGCCGTGAAGCAAATGCTAAAATATTTCGACGCGGAGCCGGCACAGATTTTCGTCGTTTATGACGATATCGACCTGCCGCTTGGCGCTTTGCGCATCCGCCCGAACGGCTCTGCCGGCGGTCATCGCGGAATGAAATCCATCATCGATCAGATCGGCACGGATGAATTTCCACGGCTCAGACTCGGCATCGGACCGCAGGGAAATCTTGCTTCCGAAGACTTTGTCCTGACGAATTTCAAGAAAGAAGAGTGGCCATTAGTAAACGACGTAATCGAAACGAGCGTCAGCGCCGTCAGCGATTACGCAGAACATGATATTCACTGGATCATGAACAAGTATAACCAAACTAAACATAAGGAGTTCGACGAGTGAGGTACTACGAAAATTTATTTATAGTCAATCCGAATTACGAGCACGACAAACTGAGCCAGATTGTCGAAGCCGTCAAAGCCGAAATCACCCGCTTAAACGGCGCCGTCCTCTATCTGGAAGATTGGGGAAAAAGAAGACTGGCATATCCGATCGAAAAACACCGCTACGGCAATTACATCCTTGTTCAGTACGAGACGGAAAATTCGAAACTGAACAAAGAGGTCGAGGCGTGGATGGGTTTGACCGCCGGGATTTTATCCTGCATGACGGTTCAGTTGGAAGAAAAACCGGTCCAAAAAGCGGAACCCGAAGTTGCACCAAAACCGGCCGAAGTGAAGAATTAACCCGGCACCTATCCGAACAATGCTGTCCTCGATAAAAAGATAGAAAAGAAAGGGAAACCCATGGCATTAATCAGCAAAAGAAAAATCTGCAAGTTTTGCGAAAATCCCCAGGAAAAGATCGACTATAAAAATCACCGGATGCTGAGACGGTTCGTCACCGAACAGGGAAAGATCATTCCCAGCCGCATCACCGGCACCTGCGCAAAACATCAGAGAGAATTGACTAAGGCGATCAAACGCGCGCGCAACATCGCGCTTCTGCCTTACACGTTCGATGTTACCCAGTCGTTCAAATAAACTTCGACCTACAGGAGATTCATATGCGTATCATTTTACTTCAGGATATAGAAACACTGGGAAAAGCCGGTAGTCAATGCGACGTCAAAGACGGCTACGCCCGCAATTATCTCGTTCCGCGCGGTTTCGCGCTAAAAGCCAGCCCGGTCAATATCAAACGCTTTCAGGAAATCAACCGCCTGAAAGATGCTGCCAAGAAACGCGAAATGAAAAAGGTCAATGAACTTGCCGACAAACTCAAGGCGCTTTCTTTGACGATTCCCGTTCAGGTTGGCGAAGAAGACCGTCTCTTCGGAGCCGTCACTTCGCAGACCATTGCCGACCAACTTCAGGAAAAAGGTCACGAAATCGACAAACGGCAAATTCTACTCGAAGAACCGATTAAAACATTGGGCGTCTTTGATATACCGGTGAAACTTCATCCGGATGTCACAGCTACCGTCAAAGTTTGGGTCGTCAAAGCCTGATTTTTTCCCTATCGCTTTCTGACGCGCCGCTGATTTACTAAACGGCTTGCCTCACTTTAACCAGCGTTCAATGTAGTCCGCCTGAATAGCCAAACCCGGCTGTTCAGGCGTTGTTTTTGGTTCTGTTATTGTTAACCGTCAGCGATTCTTTTACTTTTCCGGTTCCCACTCGGCGATGGTCTCGATGACGACTTTTGTCTGCGGTTCGGTTGACCAGAACTCGTTCGAGTTATACGTCCAGCCCATCGTTTCCGAGCCACCGCCGCTCTGCGTCGTGATCAGAAACCGGTTCGCCAGTGCTCCGAAATACGCCGCCTGATCGCGCGGGAGTTCATTGTCGCCGCCACTCGGATCAACCGGAATCCAGCCATATCCGGGGAAATAAACCTCGACCCACCGGTGGAAAACGTCGTCCATACTGGCATCATCGCCACGGACGACGACCGAGCCAACGTAGCGCGCCGGAATTCCAGCCGCCCGGCACATCGCGATGTAAACAAACGTATATTCCGAGCAGGAACCGTTTCCGCGCGCCAAAACGGTCGGTGCCGTATTCCAGCCGCCAACGCGCTCATAAAACATTTTTTGGTTGATGTAATCGAAAATTCTGCGCGCGATCCAGTAGGTGTTTTTCTCTTCTCCGACTGCTTCGCGAACGGCGTTCTGGATGGTCGGATGATCGAACTGGTATTTCTCGTTGTTCTCGAGATATTTTTCCGAGATTTCTAATGGGATTTCATCGAGATTTCCGACGAGATCGGGATAGAGAAAGTAGCGGATTTTATAAACCGTCGCATCGGCGGTCATCATGGTTTCGACTGGTTTTCCCGATTTGATGTTTTTATAGATAAAATGTGCCGTCTTCTGCCCCCAGCGGTCGGTGACAAAGTCCGTCGGTTTCGGATTGAATGTCAATTCCGTGTTCAGTGTCTGGTTATCGCGTTTTTCGGGAATCGCAATGTGAACATCGACGGATTTGATCGCGCCTGGACCGAAGTTTCTGACCTGATGTGTGAAGGTGACTTTCGCCTTGCGGGCGTCCGAGGTTTTGAACTTCTCACCGTCGCGGATTTTCAACTTGTAAATCTTATCGTTTTGGTAGTCCACCGCCCAGAGTGACTTGCCGTCAAACGCAAGCCCTTTTGTGTATGGACCGGGCGCGTCGGCGATGAGCACGACCGAACCGCTCGCCGGATCGACCATATAAATCTCATCTTTGATCCGATCGGAAATCCAGAGATAGCGTCCGTCGAAAGCCAGTCCGCGCGGATCGCCTGCCGGAGATTTCAGCGACTTGATCGTCGTGCCGTCTTCAGAATTAAATTGAATGATTTCGTCCGATCCGTCGTCAACGCACCAGAGATATTTGCCGTCCCAAACGATGTCGCGCGATGAACCGCCGGGCGCATCGACAGTTCGGAGAATCGTCCCGTCTTTCGGATTGATCTGATAGATTTTTCCGTCGTGATTATCCGAACACCAGAGTGATTTGCCGTCCCACGCCAGACCCATCGGCCAGTAGCCGGGTGAGGCGATTTTCTGAATGACTTTTCCATTTTCGGGATTGATGCAATACAGCGTGTCGGTTTTGCGATCTGCTAACCAGAGATTTTTCCCGTCGAATTCCAGGCCAGTGGGACAACCGGCAGGCGTTGGAAATGACGTAATAACTTCGCCGGTAAAAGGCGTTAAAACCGCCGGAAAAACGAATAAAACGACAAGGAGAAAAAATGCAGACAACTTACTCATATTTCACCTCCTTTTGACGACGCGTTTAATGCTGTGATCCGATGAGCCGGAATAATGTTTCCAATCCCTCGGAATAAACCGAAATCGCCGGACCGATCAACCTTCCCTGAACGGCATCTTTCAGCGCCGAATTGTCGAAACTCTCGCGTGAATACGGTATCTCTTCCGGACAAATTTCAACGGTCGGAATACGGACGATCGCCAGCAATTCCCGGAGTGAGAAACAGGTTCGCGCCAGCGCGCACGGATCGACCAGAACGCCCAGGATTTCATTTCGGGAACGGCTGACGGTTTTTACGATTCGCGCTTCGTCGGCGAATTGAAGGATTTTTATCTCGACACCAAGTTCTTTTGCTTTTCGGCGCAAGCCGGTATTGATTTTATCCAGCGTCAGCCGCGTGCCGTTCTTCGCCGAGATTTTTCCGATCAGCGGCAGGTTGGGTCCGTGAATTACTAGGATTTTCATGTCTTAAAATAAGCGGGTTTATCGACAGAAACAATAAAAGATGTGACCGCAGGCAAGCGGCGGACAACCGGAATCTCGAAAGTGGAGCCGCGCACAATCTTTTTCTCCGCCCGGCGATAAACTCTGTTGCGTTGAAACGGAAAGGCTGAAAAATTGACTCTGAACGGTAAGAAAAAGGTTGTCGTCTCGCTGATTATCATCTTCCTGATGATCCTTGCGCTTTGGGTCAATTTGAAAACGAG
>JBAZPZ010000029.1:0-21682 GCA_041645495.1 Fidelibacterota bacterium
AAAACGCTCCCGGATTCTTTTAAAAGCGCTCTGCCGGTTCCCGCTTTCGTGTGGCTATATCCCAGCGCTTGCTCGGCGTCCGAACTCGAAACGGAAAGTATGAATTTTGTGGAGTCTTCGGGAAATTGCACATCGTCGAAATCGAACCGCGTCCACGATTCTGCGGCGGGCGTGAGATTCGTCCATTCGGCAAGATAAGAAGCCGACGCCGATGCGTAAAGCCGGACGGTGACGGGCGATTCACTGGCGCAATGGATTTTGATTCCTTTGATCTGGAAATCGGACGAAGGCATCACGAATTGCTCGGCGGCTTCCGCTCCGCTCAATAAAATGTAAAAACTCGTCGAATCGCCGTCAAACGCCACTTCCGTTTCGGTGGTTCCTCCGACTCCGTCCGCGGAAAAGCTGAACGTAATCGGATCATCCTGCGCCAGGAGCGACGTCGAGAACGGAATGAACGATATTTTTTCGTAACTGTATCCGAAGTCCGTATCGGCGTACTGAAAATCCGTGCCGTTCAGACCGACGATTTCGATATCCGGAATGGCCGTATGTTTGACGACGGCCATATGAAGTTGATCGTCGGAATCGTGCGTCATGTTGAACCGGATATCTTTGCCGGAATAAAACTGAATATATTCGGCCGCCGCGGAATGCAGGTTCTCCGGAACGGCCTTCCCTTCCGTAAAATTAGAACTAAAATAACCGGATGTGACGGCAGGAATTTCGACGCCGTATCCGTAACGACCGTCGTCGATAGAACTATCGTTCAGCAGATTGGCAATAAACCAATCCGTCAGCAGACCCTCGCTCGTCATTGTCGGACAATCATGCGCCTGAAGATAATACAGATAACTGTCGATCGAACGCCGCGTTCCGTCGCGCGTCACTTCGCCGATCATATCCAGACCGAACCGGCGATACATGTAAAACGACCAGAGCGCGACTTTCGAATAGTCGGCGATCGAATCGTCAAAATTATTCAGCGGTCGATCGGTATCGTTCAGGAAATGCGCAAATGAGCGCGATGGCAAACCGAGAAGTCTGGGCGCCAGTTCCGAAAATCCTTCGTTGAGCCAGGTAGTTTCATTCCGGTCGTACCGGAAATGGATGAGATGCTGTAATTCGTGCGCGACGGTGCTAAGGGTCGAGTTATCGCCCGCATTCGCCGGATTCGTATCGATATAGATCATATCGCCGCGGTTTCCTTTTCCCGAACCGGAATTGACCTGATCCAGCGGGTCGAAATAACCGGCAACGTACGTTTCCGAAACACCCTGCTGGTAACCGTCGCGAATATCCACTAAGAGGATGAAAAGTCGTCCGTTTTGATCGATATCCGGCGTCTGTCCAAAAATCGCCGTTTCGTTCGGTAAAATGCCCAGCTCGGGGTGAAGGCTTCCGGTCGGCGTTTGATACAGCATCGCATTGACGACGTTCTGAATGTCGGCGTCGGTCACATGACCGTTATCGTATTCCGTCGTTTCGACATAGACCGTAATGCCGGAGCCGACGTATTTTTTATAAAAAGCGACCTCGATAAGATTGACCGGCGATTCGAAGATATTTTCCCGAATGTAAAAGGTCGTATCGCCGGAAGTCGGTTTCTGCAAGGATTTGACCGCGCGAACAGTTGGAATTTGATCCCAGTGTTGTGCCGGACCCGGCATAGGTTCCGCTTTTTTTACCGGTTGAAACGACTGAGCGTTCAGGACGGTTGCGAAAATCCAAAACGCGATAAAAAGATGCGATAGTTTACGAATCATTTTTTCGGAATCGAATGTCGCTCCGTCACCGGATCGCGGTTCATCAGATGATGAACGGCAAGGCGCGGATCTTTATTCTCGAACAGCACTTTATAGATTTCTTCGGAGATCGGCATGGCGGCGCCGTGCTTTTTAACCATTTCATGAACTGTCTGGCAGGTTTCGACGCCTTCGGCGACCATTGTCATTCCGGCGAGAATATCCTTGAGTTTTCGGCCTTTGCCGATTTCCTCGCCGACGTACCGGTTTCGGCTGTGTTTGCTTCCGCAGGTGACGATCAGGTCGCCGACGCCGCTGAGTCCGGCGAAAGTTTCTTCTTTTCCGCCCAGCAACATGCCGATGCGGGTGATTTCCAGCAAGCCGCGTGTAATCAGTGCGGCTTTTGAATTGTCGCCAAGGTTCATGCCGTCGCAAATTCCCGAAGCGATGGCGATGATGTTCTTGATCGCTCCGCCGACTTCGACGCCTATGATGTCTGAATTGGTATAAACACGAAAATAAGACGACATAAATAATTTTTGCACCGCCTGCGCCGATTCCGGCGATGTCGAAGCCGCGACAATCGCCGTCGGGACTTCGCGGGAAACTTCCTCAGCGTGGCTCGGCCCGTGAAGCGTGACGATCTTGTCCGTCGGATGATTCAGCACCTCGTGAATGACCTCGCTCATCCGCTTCAACGTTCCGCGTTCGATGCCTTTGGAAAGATTGACGATGATGACGTCCTTTGGAATTTTCCCTTTCAATTTTTCAAGCAGAGAACGAACCGTCTGGGATGGAACGGCAATGATAATGAACGAGGCGCCTTCAACAACCTCTTCCAGACGACCAGAAATGGAAATCTCACGAGGAATCGGAATGCCTTCCAGCAGAGGATTCTTGCGCGTCCGGTTCATCAGCGCCACGTTTTCCGAGAAATATTCCCACAAACGGACGATGTGTTTGCGCTTAAAAAGGTGAATCGCAATTGTCGTTCCCCAGCTTCCGGCGCCGAGAACCGCTACCGATTTCGGTTTGAATCTAAACGGCATGATTCATTTCCCGTATTTTCATTTTTCGACCACTTCGCCAACGAGCGTAACGGATTCTCCGGAGGAGTTCAGGATTCCGGCAATGGCATCCGCCGAACTGCGATCGACAATTAAAATCATCCCGATACCGAGATTGAAAACCTTCCGCATTTCTTCCGTCTCGATCTCGCCCGCTTCCTGAATCAGTCGAAATATCGGAAGCCAGTTCCACGCTTTCCAGTCGATCCGGAGCCGTAAATCATCCGGAAGCACTCGCGATGTGTTGCCGACAATTCCGCCGCCTGTGATATGACTGATCGCATGAAGTCCCGCATTCTGAAGAAGCGGCTTGACCGGTTTCAGATATGAACGATGAACTTGTAAAAGCGCATCGCCGACCGTCGTTCCCAAAGAATCGACGAACTCGTCTATTCGGTATTTTTCCAGAAGAACTTTCCGCGCCAGCGAATATCCGTTTGTGTGTAAACCCGTTGACGGCAAGCCCAGAAGCAGATCGCCTTTCCTGACCTTGCCGGTCATCATATTTTGCCGATCTACGACGCCGACGATCGTTCCGACGAGGTTGTAATCCTTGATCTGATAAATTCCGGGCATTTCCGCCATCTCGCCACCGATCAGCGAACATCCGTTTTCCCGGCAGGCTTTTGCCATGCCGGAAATGATTTCTTTAACGATCGACGGTTCCAATTTTCCCGTTCCGATATAATCGAGGAAAAAGAGCGGCGTCGCACCCGTCGTTAAAATATCGTTCACGCAATGATTCACCAGACACTGCCCAACGGTATCATGTCGATTCAGCATGTTGGCGATCATCAATTTTGTGCCGACGCCGTCGGTGCTCGCGACTAAAACGGGTCGCTGAAACGTGTCGGTCGGAAATTGAAAACAGCCGCCGAAAAGGCCGATGTCGGTCAGAACGTTCGGTTGAAATGTACTACGGACGATTTCCTTGATTTGGGAGACCGCCTCCGAGCCGGCGGAGATGGAGACGCCCGCTTGTTCGTAGGTTTGGTTCATTATTCTTCGGATTCCTGATAAAGGTGATCGATCAAATCGGCGTAGCATTTTTCGACGATATTTCTCTTCACTTTTAATGTAGGTGTCAATTCACCGGACTCGATTGTAAACTCATTTGACAAAATCGCAAATTTTTTCACTTTCTCGAACTGCGCGAATCCTTCCATCGACTCGCTGATGACACGGTCGTACAACGCCTTCACTTCCGGCAAACGAGTCAGTTCCGTGCGATCGCGGTACTGAAGGTTTTTCTCCTTCGCCCACGCTTCAAGATTGGAAAACGCCGGAACGATCAGCGCCGAAACGAATCTGCGTTTATCGCCGATTACAACGATCTGCTCGATCCACTTGGAGGTTACGAGAACGTTTTCCATGGGTTGCGGCGCGACGTTTTTCCCGCCAGATGTGACGAGTATGTTCTTTTTACGGTCGGTGATACTCAAATAACCATCGCTGTCCAAATTCCCGATGTCGCCGGTGTGAAGCCAACCGTCGTCGTCCAAAACCTCTTTCGTAGCGGCTTCGTCTTTGAAATATCCTTTCATCACGTTCGGACCGCGTGTGAGAATTTCACCGTCAGAAGCAATCTTTACTTCGATATTCGATAAGGGTAAACCGACCGTTCCGATTTTATTTTTTTCCAAAGGATTGATGGAAATAACAGGAGACGTTTCGGACAGGCCATAACCTTCCAGAATAATGATTCCGGCCGCGTTGAAAAATTCCGCAATTTCCTTTGAAAGCGGCGCTCCGCCCGAAACAAAGAACCGGAGTTTGCCGCCCACTTTCTCTTTTAATTTGGAAAAGACTAACGCTTCAGCTGCCTTAAGTCTAAGTCCGAGTAAAACGCCGACCTTTTCGTGCTTATTTCGAAGTCCATCCGCTTTTTTCCCCGCTTTAATCGACCACCAAAAAAGACTCCGTTTGACAGCGGAAGAAGCTGCTACATTAGCGATAACTTTGGCATAGACTTTCTCATAGAACCGAGGAACTGCGATCATAAGCGTAGGATGCACTTCGGTAATATTTTCAGCGACTTTTTCGATATTTTCTGCATAACAGATCTTCGCTCCAGCCCAGGTTGCCAAAAAGTGCCCGGCCATTCTTTCAAGGATGTGACTGAGAGGCAGAAATGACAGAAACGTATCGTTTTCGTCGGCGACAACAACCTGCAGAGATCCGTATACATTGGAAGTCAGGTTACCGTGTGTCAGCATGACGCCTTTCGGTTCGCCTGTCGTCCCGGATGTATAAATTTGTGTGAGCAGGTCATCCTTTGTGATGGACATGGCATCTTTTTCAAATTCGCCCGGATGAGATTTATTGTACGATACGCCTAAATCGAGCAATTCTTCCAATGTCATGACCTTCGGATGGCTGAATTTTGTATTATCGATGACGATGACCATCTCGACCCTTTTGATTTCGTCAATCATAGATAAAACTTTTTCGGTCTGCTCCTTATCGCCGCAGAACAGGAACCGCGATTCAGAATGCTGGATAATCCACTTCGTTTGCTTTGCAGTCAAACTTGGATATATCGTTGTCAAGGCGCCCCGAGCACACATCGTACCATAGTCTGCCATCGCCCAAAAATGACTATTCTGAGAAATAATTCCCACACGATCACCCGGTTTAATTCCCAGCCATTTTAGACCGCCGGATATTTTCTCTACGGTTTCCCTGACCTGCGCAAATGTGAGTTCCTTCCATACTCCCGATTCTTTATAACCATAACAAGCTCCTTGTGAAAACCTGTTCGTGTTCGCGATAAACATTTCTGCAATTGTTTGAAACATTTGTTCTGACATAGATACTCCCTTTTGTTTGGATGTTGTTTTTTCTTGTTTTTAATTTCGAAAAATGTAACTTTACGGCGCTTTTTGCCGAGGTGGTGAAATTGGTAGACGCAGCGGACTCAAAATCCGCCGGACTTCGGTCCATGGGGGTTCGATTCCCCCTCTCGGCACAATCCAAATCCCAATTAAAAATTATTCCCATTCTCATCTGGTCTTTCGGATTCATACTAAAGGTGATAAAACGTTTGAACGAAAAGTTATTTCGGTTGAAGTTTGGCGAGGGTACTTCGGGCTTTTTTCACTTCTTCTTTCGCCGAAGGATAGTTCTTTAAAACTTTTTGAAATTCCTCTTTCGCTTTGGCCGGTTGATCCATGTTCATGAAACAGAATCCGATGCGCAACTGCGCGTACGCTTCCTTATTGCGGTCACCCAGACCGAAGACCTTCATAAACGCTGTCAGAGCGTCTTTGTAATTCTGCATATCAAACAAAGCTTCGCCGATCCAGTATTGCGCATTGTCCGCAAACGGATGGGTTGGATCGATCTCGACAATTTGCTCGAAGAGCGGAATCGCTTGTTCGTATTTCTTGTTTTCCATCAAACGACTGGCGTTGGCGTACAATTTCGCCTGCCGCAATCCGGTGCCGGATGCAGACTGATCAGCAGTGACTGGCGTCGGTTTTGGCGATTGATCCTGTCCGGTTTTCAGATATTCCGTCAGCGTCTGTCCTTCGACGGTTCCGTCGAACAATTCGAATGATACGCGCCGATTAAGCGACGATTGACCTTTCGGCCCTTCGACAAGCGGTTGGCTGTTGTCTGCCGATCCGATCTCAATTCTGTTCCCAACAACGACTTGCTCGTCGGTCGGAAAAAAATCAAGAATCAGTTTGCCAATCGTGGCGGCGCGTTTTTCCGAGAGGTCGCGAATGAAATCCGCTGAGCCTTCGTCGTCCGTGAATCCGGTAATCCGAAGATTTAGATTCTCGTCACCTTTTAGCATCTTGACTATTTTATTCAGCGTTAAAATGTAGTTGCCGTTGAACGTCGCGCTCGGAGATTTCCATTCGCCGCGTTCAAAGAAAATATCGTCGAATGTCAGATTGAGAAGGTTTAAAACCTGAGTTCTCACAGATAGATCGGCAATCGGTTTTTTAACCGTAGTTTTAACCTGTCCGGAAGCGACGACAACCTTCTCGGCGACCGGCGACTGAGGAGCAATCCCACTAACAGCGGCTTTCGTAGTATCCTTCGGAACCGTTTTTAGTTCGACCGGACGTTTAAGAGAATCGGATTTGACTGCGATCGAGTCGGGTTTGACAATAGGTTGTTTTACGGTCGGAGAAACAGTCACTGCCGGAGTTTGTTTTTTCGACAGCATTTTTGCAAGCGAGTCAGGCGAGACGCTCTTCGTCTGCGTTTGCGGCTGAGATTTCACCGTCGTCTGTTGGATCGCAACTGGGCGACCGGTTTTCGGAGTCTCTTTTTCGACGGATTCCTTACCGCCGCCGCAGGAAACCAGCAAAAAAGCAGTTAAAAGCCATGCCAATTTTTTCATCTCGCCGCCCTCCAAAAATAAAAGCATCCACCAGCCAATAAAATTTAAAGAATGACGAATGCTTGATTGATGTTTTCGAACCCCCGTTTATTTCTTTTTCGTCGCGTCGACCGGAGGCGTTTCTAAAGTCTTGACTCTTTTTTCCATGTCGCTGAAATCACGATTAATCTTGAGTAGAGCCGTCTGTAAATCCATAATAGATTGGTTGGTATTTCTTTGCAATTTGGTAATTCTGTCGCCGAGAGATTCCTGATCCGTCTTCAGGCTCGCCAACTGAGATTCTGTCATCGAGCGAAGTTCGTTAATAGTCAGACCGATCGAATCCAGTTTCGTATCAAAATTTCTGGCATTTTGATCCAGTTTATTGTTCATCTGTTGAAGTTCAACCTGAAACTGCTGAATGTGTTTTCCACGTCCGATAAACTGCAGTTCAAGGTCATTTAAACCATGATCGAATTCTTCAATCGAGACGATGCGAACCGAATCCTTGACATCCAGAGTTGACAGCGTTCGCTCCATTTTATTCATTTCATAGATAAGGTAGCCCGAGACGACAACCAGCAAGATAATCATGATCGTCTTAAACAGTTCTTTCATTCCAAACTCCCATATTTTATGTTTGTTACCATGTTGTTTCGGTTAGTCAAACAGGTGACGCGACCATTCGTTTTGCGAGGTTTCTGCCGGTGCTGAATGTTCCAATCCGGACTTCAGAGCGTCAAATCCTTTTTCTGTTTCCGGTGTGGGCGAATCTTTCAGTTGTTTCATGAGCGACTGCACATCCTGATTGAAAACGGCGATCGTTTTTTCCAGCCGTTTGAAGAGCTCTTCCATGAGTTCTTTTCCGTACAAATTATTGACGCCCTGTAAAAGATCGTCGAATTTGGAAATCAGGTAGTTTTTGCAACTTTCGTCACTCCCGAAATCAGTTATTTTTACATCAGCCATATTCGAGAAATCCTTACAAAAAATATCAACGGTGAATTTACAAATCTCATTTTAATTATCAATGGATTTCTACGGGAAATTTTCACATTCGTTCCTTTTTAAATTCCTCCCACCGGTCGATTTCCTTTAATATCTGTCTGCAGATGCTTCGCAGACACGGATTCAATATAATTTCGACCGCCGGTTTGTTTTGTGTCAGTTTATCCAAAACTTCCCGAAATTCCGCCAGCTCGGAACGATCCACTTCAATACTCAGTCGTGTCAACATTTTCAAACTCCGTCTATACTGTTATTAATTTCATGGTTCTAAACCGATTCCACAATCGGAATTTTCATCCCACAGGAACATTTCCCATCACGGATTTCATTCCGAATAACAGAAAATCCACGCCGTTCGATGAGAAGCGACTGACATCCGGGACAGTAGGTGTCGTTTTCAATCGTCGCGGCAACGTTTCCTTCGTAAACATAACGAACGCCGACGTCCATGGCGATGTGGCGCGCCCGGTCGAGTGTCAATTTTGGCGTCGGTTGAAGACGATTCAACTTATAACCGGGATGAAATGCTGAAAAATGAAGCGGAACGTCTTCGCCTAAGTTTTTCACGATCCAGTCCGACAGCCGTTCGATCTCGGCATCCGTATCGTTCAGTCCGGGAATGAGCAGGTTCGTCAGTTCGATGAAAGTACCTGATTTCTGAATATTCATGATCGCATCCAGCACCGGCTCGAGCCGCGCCTGACAATGGCTACGATAAAATTTGTCCGAAAAAGACTTCAGATCGATATTGGCGGCGTCGATCAGCGGATAGATTTCCTCGATCGCTTCTTTCCTAGTATATCCGTTAGTCACCATGATGGTTTTCAGTCCCGCTTTTCTCGCCAAAGACGATACGTCATAAACATATTCGCCAAAGATCGTCGGCTCGTTGTAGGTAAAGGCAATAGCCGAACAGTCGTGTCCCAAAGCGGATCGAACAGCCATCTCCGGAGTCAGCGAAACGGTTTTCCTTTCGAGGAATGAAGCGCGCGAAATGTCCCAATTCTGACAAAAAATGCATCCCAGATTGCAGCCGACCGTTCCGATCGAAAAGACTGCGGCTCCCGGAAGAAAATGGTACAGCGGTTTCTTCTCGATCGGATCGACGTGAACCGTGATGGGTTTTCCATAAACGAGCGACTGGAGTTTACCATCGATATTTTTCCGAACGCCGCAAAAACCGGTTCGGTCTGCATCGATGATGCATTCCCTCGGACACAGAAGGCATTTGATCTTCCCGTCACCGCACGATTGCCACCATTTCGCTTCCATCCTTCGGGTTCCTTTCTGAATTCCTTCGTCGCCACCGACATTTTTCCCGAATAAAGTAAACAATCGCCGGGTGTTTGTCAACAGGAGAACCAAAATTCAGTAGCTGATCATGAAAATTTCCAGAATGAATCGTCCATGGAAATTTCTGTTGGTCAAATGAAGACAGCCTGTTAAATTTGGGCGCAATGGTTAAAGTTCAAGAAAAATCTAAGTCAACTTTCGTCGGAAAAAAATCAAAGCCAAAATCCTCTTTCGTCGAAAGTCTTTCTTTCACCCGTAGGAATTACCTGATTTTCGGAATCGGACTGCTCGCCATCATTCTCGGTTACATTGTCATGGCGACCGGAAAGACCTACAGTTTCCAGTCGCTGACTGTCGCGCCGATTATTTTGTTGATCGGCTACCTCGTTGTCATTCCGATTGCCATTCTCTATCGAAAGAAAGACCGCACCGAAAAATCCGATACTGCAAAGTAACGCTGGCATTCCGGACGTTTCGGGAATCGTCTTCGGGCGATTTCCGAAGAGTGGTTATTTATAAAAAAGCCCTCGCAAAGAGGGCTTTTAATTGGCAATAAAAAAGATCGAAATCAGGATTTGGTTTCCAGAGCGGCAGTGGCTTTTGTTTCCGTTTTTCCGGCTTTTTTAGATTTCCCGGCCGCGGTCGGTTTCGATCCGTTTCCGTTTCCGCCGGAAGAACTCGTGTCGCTGTGCCGTTTGCCGTAGTCGGTGATGTAAAATCCAGAACCTTTGAAAATTAATCCGACGCCTCCGCTAATCCGACGATGAACGGAGACTTTTCCACATTTCGGGCAGACGGTCAGCGGTTCGGATGACATGCTTTGAAAATTTTCAAACTCATATCCGCATTCACTGCATACATATTCATAAGTAGGCATAATTCAGACTTTCTAAGCAAGATTACAAAGAATTGCCGAAACGTTGACAATATCTTCCATACTGCAACATCTCGAAAGATCGTTCATCGGTTTCTTCAAGCCCTGAATGATCGGGCCGATCGCTTCACAACCGCCAATCCGTTGGGCCAGTTTATAACCGATGTTTCCCGAACCCAGATCGGGAAAAATAAGGACGTTCGCGTTACCTGCGATCGGACTTCCCGGCGCCTTTTGCTCGCAAACTTTCGGAACGATGGCGGCGTCGAGTTGCAATTCGCCGTCGATCAGCAAGTCAGGGCGTTTTTTCTTGACGATTTCCGTCGCGCGGGAGACTTTTTCGGCAAATGGATGCTTGGCGCTGCCTTTGGTTGAAAAGGAGAGCATGGCCACGCGGGGTTCTTCCTTAACAACTTTCCGATGCGTTTCGGCGGTCGCGATGGCGATGTCGGCAAGTTGTTCAGCTGTCGGATCGGGCAAAACCGCGCAATCCGCAAAACTCCAGATACGATCTGCGTTCGGTGAAATGACCAGAATATCGCTGGAAACCGTTGGCGTTTCAGGTCTGGTGCCGATAATATGAAGCGCCGCGCGCAAGACGTTTCCTGTCGTTGTTATCGCTCCGGAAACACAGCCATCGGCGAGATTCTTCTCGACCATCATCGCACCCCAAAACGTCGGATTGGTCATGATATTCTCCGCATCGCCGAGTGTCGTTCCTTTATGCTTTCGTTTTTCATAGTATGTCTCGACAAATTCGCGGTAGCGGTTGGACGTGGCCGGATCGACGATCTCGATATCTTTCAAGGAGACCTTAATCCGTTCGGCTAATTGGCTGATGCTATCCGGATTTCCAACCAGAATCGGCGTTGCGATTTTTTCCGATTTCAACATTGCGGCGGCGGCGAGGACACGTTCATCGGTCGATTCGGGAAGTACAATTCTTTTATGGGTTTGTCTGGCTTTTTCCCGGACATTTTCGATTAATTTCATTCATTAACCTCTCAGTTTCTTATACAATTCATTTTTAACATACTCCGGCACAAACCGGCTGACATCGCCGTTGAACCGTGCAATTTCCCGAACAGTGCTGGAACTCAGATAAGTATAATCGACGCGCGGCGTCAGAAAAACCGTATCTACTGTTTCATTCAGCTGACGGTTCGTCAACGCCATCTGAAATTCATATTCAAAATCGGAGATAGCCCGGAGTCCGCGGATGATCACCGATGCGTTAACTTTACCGGCATAATCCACGACCAATCCGGTGAAATGATCGATGCGGATATTAGTGAATTTCTCTGTCGTTCGCCGGATCATTTCTATCCGCTCGTCAACAGTGAACACCGGCTTTTTATCGACATTCTCAGCGATCGCGATATAAACGAGATCGAAAATTGCTGCCGCGCGTTCCAAAATATCCAGATGACCGTTGGTGATAGGATCGAATGTGCCCGGATAGACTGCTATCTTCATTTATACCCTGATAAAATTGAGACTAGTCTCGCCGATGATGCGCCGGGAGGTCAGTTTAGTTTGAATACTAGGCGGAATGACCAACTCTTTTTCCGCTTCCAAAACGATCGTCGTGCCTTCGGCAAGTCGGAGGAACGAGTCGAACAGTTCATCGAGTTTCGGGAACCGGTAAGGCGGATCGGCAAAGTAAATACCTGCGTGTTCGGGATTCTGCAAAAATCGGATCGCATCTATGTTAAAAATATCTATCTGGTCCTGAACCGAAAGTACGGCCGCATTCGACCGGATAATTTCGATAGATTGTCTGTTATTTTCGATGAAAGTGCAGTGAGCGGCGCTGCGAGAGATCGCTTCAAATCCGAGATTTCCCGTACCGGCGAAGAGATCTACGACACGTTGTCCTTCGATATCTCCGAGGATGGAAAACATGGTTTCTTTTACTCTGTCCTGAGTTGGACGAATTGTCCGGTCTTTTCCGGTATTCAGATGTCGGCTTTTGAAAGAGCCAGCGATGATACGAATCATAACGCCTGCGGCGGGAAGATCTGGACTCCGACAATCATATTCAGAGAATTGCTCTGCAATGAGTCGGACGCTGATTGGTGAATAGATATATCTTCTATCCCGTAATTGACATAAACCTTCGATAATTCATCAAAAAATGTGACGATCGTGGCATACGTTCCACCGCCGTTAATTTGCGCCATCCGGACATCCGGCGAAGGAGCGCTAAATATTTTCATCGGTAAAAGGTTCACCATCGACCTCTTTCCGGCAACGAAAACAACCTGCGAAATTTTCATATCGTCGATAAAGCGGTAACATTTCCCATCCCGCGCCGTCTCTTCCCGGAATTTAAGAATCGCAGTCAGCCGTACCGGATGTGTTCCCGTTGAGGGGTCCGGTTCGGCGCGAAAAACTTCCGTCGAGGCGTATCTGGAATCTCCCTCCAAAGCGCTCTTCAGCACGTCGCATTCTTGTTGTGTCCGGATATTTATGATAAAAGTGACGGAATTTTCCTTCGCGCGTAGGTATTGAAGGATGGAATTTTGCGGCATATTTTCCAGAACTTTCTGTGTAAATTCGAGCCGGTTTTTGCCCGCAATGATCATTTGAATATGTTCCGGTGCGATTTCATCTTTCTCAGAAGGTTGAGCGAATGGAAGCACCGTCAGGATCGATTCGGCAACTTCCTGGGCTTTCCCTGCCAGTTCGGTTTTCTCGGCACGACCGAACTTCTCTTTAAAAAACGACGTTATTTTCCCGAAGTCCACCTGTTTGTAATATCCACTCCGATAGCCCCAAAATCCGGCCGCGATGATTCCGACCAAGACCAGATAGCCAATATATCTAAAAACCGTCCGTCTGATGCGGTGGGATTTCATGGGTTTGATTTCCGGCTTTTTTTTCGGGGGAACCGACGTGTGGCGCGGAACGAATTCTTCCTTTTCGGCCTGCTCGATCAGATCGAGGTTTTTTTCGGCTTTGGCAAAAACGCCTTCGTCGAGTTTTACCGACGGCTGGACATTCGCGGATAAACCAACAGGTTTGTCCTGCGGCGAAAATTCTTCCACTTCCGGCATCTGGAGTAAAATTTCATTTTTTTGATAACCGGGACTAGTGGCCAGATTTAACCGAATCATGACCGCCTCCCAGACATGCGACGCTGAATAAGTCCCATCACGTCGGAAAATTGGCACATGGCGCCGACGCCTTCGCCGTCGTTTTTATATTGTTCGACCGGTTTCATATTTTTGAACGGATCGACTACCGACAGATTGGCGACTTCGTAAGTTTCCAGCATGTTGAAAAAATCCGAATCCACATCGTTGGAGTAAAAATATAACTGGTTTAGCGAACTCAGCGATTCGATGGCGTATGACCTCAGCGAACTCAACTCAGAAATGACGGTTTCGAGGTGAGCGTCCGCTTTGGCCGTACTCAGAATCGTATATTCCGAATCGCCCAAAAATTGGAATTCCACATAATTGCGAAACTCGCCGGAATCGACGATCAACAAACTGTGGCGGTCTTCGTTGACCAACCAGATGCCCCATTTGTCTTTGGCTTTTGGCTGAACGATTTGTTCGATCGCGTTTGCGGCGCTGAAAATATTGATATCCAACAGATCGATATTGAATCCGGCGGGCTGAGCGGCGCTGAACAGGATTTTTCCTACTTCCTTGAAGTAGGAAACCGACAAGTACCGCTTGAGGTTTTGTTCGGTCGTGGCAAGCGGATAATGCTGGGTAAATTTCTTGTCGGCGATACTACCGAGACGTGTGCGCGAAGCCCAGTTTAGGGCATTTTCAATATCATCGTCATTCAGGTTCGCATCCAGATCATTGACCGATATATCGAAGAAAGCGGAAGGAATCGAAACGGAAAGATGCTTTTCCGGAACGGGCAGGTCTGCCCGAATCTGCGTTAGAACAGATTCGATCGATTGCACTGCGTTCGGATTGTCTATCAGCGTCTCGTTGAATGGGACGGACAATGGCCTTTTTCCGATGACTTCGACCGTAAAAGCGTTCCCCTGCTTGATCAACTGACCATACCGTACCGAATTTTCGGAGAAACTGACGCAGAGCATTAACTTTTCTTTCTACTCGAAAAGATCGTTAGTCTTTCCAACTTTTTTCGTCGTTTTCGATATAACCTGCTGAGGTATCCTTGAAAGCGAAGAATAAATATCGCTTTTCTTTAAAGACACCTTTCAACGGATCCTGAATTTTGACCTTGCTGGTATCGCTGGTAATCTGATACAGTTCATTAATTAACGGACTGTACGCAAAGGTTGTGTCTAAATAGAACGGACGATAATAACGGTTAATCTGGACGCGCGTGCTGGTCTCGGAATCCAAAGCTTTCCGAAAACTCGAATCGGCTTTCTGCAACTCCCGGTATCTGTCGGCGAGAACATAAACCGTGTCATTGGTCAACATCTCTTCGTTCCATTTGAGGACGCGATAAGTCGTATCGTAAATTGTGTCTTTTTTCTGATAGCCTAGTGCAAACGTCGTATCAAAAGTCAGGAAGAAATTTTTCGGAACCATCAGCGTGAATTTGCCTTCCGGCAGTTTGACAACCTGCTCACCGAAATAATTACTATCGGCGCGCGTACTGTCGCGGACGGCTGTGATGACCTTCATCGCTAACAACGGATCGTTTTGATAGACTCCCACCATCTGTTTATAAAATTTTTCGACCTCATTCATAACAACCATTCGTTTTCTGGACACGGCACGGACGGCGTCTTCCTCTTTCCAAATCGAGTTCGGAAGATAGATGACAAGAATGACACAAAAAGCAAAAATAACGGCGACGATATTTAGAACCTTTACAAGAGTTGGCCTGTACTCCGGAACCTCCTCGACGGTTTTTCCGATAACTCTTACTTCACTCAATTGCAACCTCTCCTTTTATTCTGTCCAAAGTTTTTTGACTGATACCTTTTACTTTTTTCAAATCATCCACGGTACTGAATTTTCCATTTCGTTTCCGATAATTGATGATGCTGTCGGCAAGAACCGAACCGATTCTGGGAAGCGACATCAATTCTTCTTTTGATGCAGTATTCAATTTGACGGGGCGAGTTACCATTGCCGGTTTTTTACCGGTCGATTTCTTCGTTGATTTCTTGGGTGATTTCGGTGTTTTGTCCGAATCGCTTACCGTATAAAGAGAATCGACACGTTCCGACATTTCCCGAAACTGACGCGCTTCGCTCGTCTGACGTTTCATCATCGTATCATCGGATCGTCTCGTCTTTGATTTGTAGAAGTGAATCACAGTACCTATGAGAAAAAACACAACTAAAAACTGAATTACCAATCGTTCTTGGCGCGTCAAATTTAGCATTTTTATCTTAAAATGAAAAAACTATAAATAAAAAAATTTCCCATCATTCATATATCAGTACCGAATCTTACTGTACCGGGATTCTTTGCGGATTTTTTTAGTCTCGAACTTTCCGATCTCCCGATATATCTCTTTCTCTTTTTCCGTCAAATTTTCCGGCACTAGAATCTGGATGCGCACGATCTGATCGCCGCGCCCCGAACGGTTCAGATGCGGAATTCCCTTATGCTTCAATCTCAGTAATTTCCCCGGCTGTGTCCCCGGTGGAATCACGAGATTGACGCGACCGTTCAACGTCGGCGCTTCGATTTCCGAACCTAAAACAGCTTCAGACGGCGTGACCCAGAGATCGATCAGCACATCGTCGTCATTCCGGATAAAAAACTCGTGTGGCTTCTCTTCAAAAATGACGATCAGGTCGCCGTTGGCTCCTTTTCGATAGCCGGCGTTTCCTTCGCCATGTAGCGTTTTATAATTTCCGGTGCTGACGCCAGCCGGAATATCAATCGACACTTCTTTGCTCTCTTTAATTCTTCCTTCGCCGCCGCAGGCCGTGCATCGTTGTTCAATGACGGTTCCTTCACCGCGGCAGTTGGAACACGGACGGACATTGACCATTTGTCCGAAGATCGATCTGGAAATTTCACGGATTTCGCCGCTTCCTTTGCAAACCGGACAGGTCAATCGGGAGGTGCCCGGTTTTGCACCGGTTCCGCCGCACTGCTCGCAGATTTCCAATCGTTTGATTTTGATCTTTTTGTTGACGCCGGTGTTGATTTCCTCCAGCGTCAACGGTATTTTAATTTTCAGATCGCTTCCGGATTGGGAAGACGAGCGTCGACTGTGACGATCTCCGCCGCCGAAAAAGTCGTCAAATCCACCGAAGCCGCCGAATCCTTCCATAAAAGTCCTCAGCGCATCCGAAAGGTCAAATCCGTATCCGCCGCCGCTGAATCCTTGCGCGCCTCCGAATCCGCCGCCTTTCAGGCCGTCTTCGCCGTACTGGTCGTATAGTTTTCGTTTTTCGGGATCGGTCAGAACCGAGTAGGCTTCGGCCGCAACTTTGAATTTTTCTTCTGCTTCCTTGTTGCCCGGATTCTTATCCGGATGATATTTCATCGCGATTTGCCGGTAGGCCTTTTTGATCTCGTCCGGCGTCGAACCGCGGTTCACTCCCAGAATTTCGTAATAGTCTCGCGCCATATTTACTTACTTACCACAACCTTGGCGTATCGCAACACGCGTTGTTTGAAATTGTACCCTTTTTCGAATTCGTCGATCACCATATCCGGTTCGGCGTCTTTTTCTTCGCGCGCCATCACGGCGTGATGAATATCCGGATTGAATGGCTGGTTCAGTGAATCGATCGTCTGCACACCAAGATCGGAAAGAATTTTCAGGAATTTTTTATAGATCAATTCAAGGCCATCCTGCACGGTTTGAACTGTCATATTTTCCGTCTTCGTCTTGATGGAACGTTCGAGATCGTCCAAAACCGGAAGAATATTTCGAAGAACATCTTCACCGGCATATTCGACGATCTGTCCGATTTCCTTATCCTGACGTTTCCGATAATTGTCAAATTCCGCCGCGAGTCTCAGGTATCGGTCTTTCGACTCGGCCAACTCTTTTGTTTTATCTTCGAGATCGCGGGAAAGCGTCTCAATTTGTCCGTTCAATTCTTCAATTTTTTGTTCTGCTTCTTTCAGCGCTTTTTTCCGATGTTTCTCTTTATCCGTCGGCCTTGTTTGCTCGGTCGATTGTTGCTCGTCCATTTTACCTCTTCTCATTCAAAATTGTTGTCATCTGATCCGCCATAAATTCCACCAGTGGGATCGTCCGCGGATAATTCATCCGTTTGGGACCTAACACGACGACCAATCCTGTGGCATCGCCGATGCTGTAGTCCTTTGTGATCACCGAGAAATCAAATAGCGAATCGTTTTCATTCTCCGACCCGATGGAGATGGATATTCCCGATCTCCCTTTTCGGTTCGCGAAAATGGAGGCAATTATCGTTCCATCTTCAATCTCGGACACGATCTGCCCGAGTTTTCCGATATCCGGGAAATCGGGCTTCGACATGAGATGAGGCGTACCGGACAATTTGGCAACATGCGGTTCGTTAAAATTAAAAACTTTGGGCGCTTTATTGATAAGGACGCTGACAATTTTATCATCGGTCAAATCGAAAAATCTTTCGCCGATCGTATCGATGATCTCGTGCAACGGAACGCCGTTCAGGCGCTCGTTCAGGATCGAAGCGACGAGCGGAAGACGATGCGGTCTGATTTCCGTAGCGATATCCAAAACGATTGTGCGGATCAAACCGGAGCGGATTTGAATCACGACAAGAATTCTGTCTCTGGAAACAGAGATCAGATCGATTTTCTCGAATATTCCCCGCGTGACTTTCGGAGCGATGACCACTGCAAGTTCCTGCGTCAGTTCACTGAGCAGACGTGATGTCTTTTCCATGATAAATGACATGTCCGAGGAGGCTTCTATCAGTTCGGCTTCGATAACTCGCCGAGCGGCTTCCCGAACCAGCGAAAAACGGACGAGCGAATCGACATATTGCCGATAGCCGTTGTCCGTCGGAATTCTCCCGGCGGAAGAATGCGGCTGGGTGAGAAATCCCTTTCCCTCCAAGTCCGCCATCACGTTTCGGATGGTCGCCGAACTGATGTCCGAAATGTACCTGTCCTGAACATGTTTGGAACTAACCGGCATGGCAGTCTGAACGAAATCCGTCACGACTGCTTTTAGTACGGCCTTTTCGCGTTCGGTATGAAGTTTCTGCATTTCGGAACGTATTCTCATGTCCGCCGAATTTAATTTTTACCGTCTGTTAATCCAAGATAAATGACATACGATTTCCAGCCTGTCCCATTCTAAAATCTTGTCCGGGTTGGAATGAATTTACTTCAGAAATTTGCGGATCGCGCGCGTACTTCCGGTCAAACCCAGCGCACCGCCAAAAAGGATGATGCCCGCGTAGAAACGATAACTGACGATCGCGCGGTAAGAGATGATCGTTTGAAGATAATTGTTTAAAAAATAGAAAACGAGCGCGATGAAGATCGATGCAAACATGGCACCGATAAATCCCTGCAAGGTTCCTTCGATCAAAAACGGCGCGCGGATAAAATTATTCGTTGCGCCGACCAATTTCATCGTGGAAATCACATCGCGTCTCGCCACGATCGTCATTTTGATGGAATTGGAAATGAGGAGAACGGAAACCAGCGTTAAAAATGCGAAGACCGTGAAAACCGTCGCCAGCGTGTATCGCTGGTACTTTTCGAGAAGGATGAGGAAATTCTTCCGATATTTGGCTTCATCGACTAAAGAAATGCCTGAGACGATACCGGAAATTTCTTCGATTCCCGCCAGATTCCGAAACTCCGATTTCAGTCGGATTGTAAACGACGGCGGCAGTGGATTGTAATCCAGAATATCAAAGATGTCCTCGCCGAACTCCTGTTTGAATCGCTCGGCCGCACTGTCGGGAGAGATATATGTGATGCTTTGAATCTTATTCATCTCGGCAAGCATTTTTCCGAACGCATCGATCTCGCCCGGAGTGGCAGACGAATGGAGAAAAATATCGACGTCGAATTGCGCACGGACGTGATCGACCAGAAAAAGTGTATCCCGCGCGGCGACATATCCGAATCCTAACAAAACGATGGAAAGTGTGATAATGATGATTGAAAATGCGCTACTGTAATTGGAGCGCGCGAGTCCCCGAAATCCTTCCTTGATGAGAAACCAGAAAACCGTCATGTGATCTTCGTTACCTCACCTTCTTCCATTTGAAAAAGCCTGGCGTTGGGGATTCTCGGAATCAGCGCGTAATTATGCGTTGCGACGATGATGGCAGTTCCGCGCTGATTGATTTTATTGAGCAGGTTGATGAGTTCGAGACTCACGCGCGGATCCAGATTTCCCGTCGGCTCGTCGGCAAGAAGTACGACCGGCTCTTTGACGATCGCGCGGGCAACGGCGACGCGCTGTTGTTCACCGCCGGACAATTCCGATGGATAGAAATGAACGCGATGTCCCAGTCCAACCTGATTCAGCACCTCGTAAACCCGGTTCTTGATCTCGCGGGTTTTGTAATGGGAAACGTAAAGGCTCAGGGCAACGTTTTCGTAAACGTCCCGATCCTGAAGCAGATTAAAATCCTGAAAAATCATTCCGACCCGGCGGCGCAGAAACGGAATTTCATGACTGCGGATCGTCGAACTGTCGAAATTGCGAATGGAAACCTTCCCCTTTTCCGGGAATAAATCCATGTAAATCAGACGCAGGATGGTCGATTTTCCGGCGCCCGAAGGGCCGGTCAGGAAAACGAATTCGCCGCTGTTGATAGTAAAGTTGACATTTTTTATGCCGGCTTTTTTCCCAAATGTGCAATCAACGTTGATAAAAGAAATCATAGTCTCGTTAATAAGTTGATGGAATTTAATCACCGGTCTTCAATTAGTCAACGCCTTCCTCTCTCTGAAAAGGATTTCTTTTTCATCCGGTCGGAAACGGCTATTGAATTCTTCCCGGGCAATGAATAATTTGACCGCTGGAAAATGGAGATTAAATGAAAATATTCATCCCGTGTTTATTAGCACTTCTTCTGAACAGTTATCTGTTCGCGTCGTCGGATTCTGTCCGATTCGAGGATCATTTCAGAGACGAGACGATGCGAGTCGATTTTTATCAAACAGGCACCAAAAACCGAACGATCGTCAGCCTTGACGAAATTATCCGGGAGCCCGGTTGGGCAGGAAGCCTGACAAATTTATTAGACACGACGAACTTCGGTGAACACCGCGTCGTGATCCGGGATGCGCAAACCGGCCGTCCGATTTATTCCAGAGGTTTCAGCAGTATCTACAACGAATGGCAGACAACCGATGAAGCCGCAGACGGAATTTATCGGACTTTTCATGCTTCCGTCAGATTTCCATTTCCCAAGAAGCCGATTGTCCTGATCCTTTCTTCCGTCAACCGAAAGAACGAAAATATCGAGGAATTCAGACGCACGATCGATCCGGAAACGGCGTTGATCAGACGTTTCGTGCCGGTGAAAAAATTCCAACCAATACTGTATCTGAAATCCGGGAATCCGCATCAAAAGGTCGATCTCCTGATTTTACCGGAAGGTTATACGAAAAAAGAGATGCGCCAATTCCGCCGGGATGTTGACCGTTACATGAAAGTCCTTTTTTCATTCCAGCCATTTTCCACAATGAAAGACCGGTTTAACGTGTGGTACATCGAGGCTCCTTCCGAACAATCCGGCATCGATAATCCCGCTCTTAATTGTTACGTGAACACCCAATTCGGTCTGACTTACAGCACGTTAAATCTGGATCGGTATGTCTTTCCGATCGAAAATAAAATCATCCGCGATGTTGCCGCTCACGCGCCATATGACTTCATTTGCATCCTGTTCAATTCACCAAAATACGGAGGCGGCTCTATCTTCAACCAGTTTTCCGCCAGTTATTCGCGCATCGATTCCGTGGGAGAAGCGTGGTGGCCGGATTATGTTTTCATCCATGAGTTCGGTCATTTGTTCGGTGGTCTGGGCGATGAATATTATTCGTCAGTCGTCAGTTACAACGATTTTTATCCGCCGGATGTCGAACCATGGGAACCGAATTTGACCACACTGATTAATCCGGAAAAATTGAAATGGCGGGACATGGTCGAACCCGGCACGCCCTTGCCGACACCGTGGGATAAGGCGGGCTATGACAGTTTACCGAGGAATTCCAAAGACCAGACTCATCTTCTGCGAAGCCAAAAATATTGGGGAAAAATCGGATGTTTCGAAGGCGCCGGATATTCATCGACCGGACTCTATCGGCCAACGCTTGACTGCATCATGTTTTCGAAGAGCATTGACGGGTTTTGTCCGGTTTGTCAGAACTCGATTTTAAAAATAATCCGGCTTTACAGCGAATAAACTCGGCCTCGATCCAACATTTTTTATTATTTTGGATATTTTTCTTGA
>JBAZPZ010000030.1:0-21084 GCA_041645495.1 Fidelibacterota bacterium
TAAAGAAATGGATTTATATCTCACAAAATTAAAGACCCCTGTAAAAGACAATAAGCGATGAACAATGTAACCTATGTTGTGCAATATTTGAGCATTAAAATTTACACTCCCCCATGGGGGAGTGTAACCCATGTTGTGCAGAGAACCACTGTTAGAAAAAGTGTAACCCATGTTATGCTACGTAACAACTAAGCATGGCAGTTGGTTAAATATGGCAGAGATAGAATTACATGTGTTACATGGTCAATGTTTAAACCGGCATATTCCCACCATGAATAAAATAATTAGCGAAGTGAATGCATGGCAAAATCAGAGAAATAATAAAAATGTAAAGATTAATTGGCAGTTTATAACAGATGATGCACGTATTAAACTCAAACGGTTATATCCGTCATTATCATGTTAACATAACACTAGTTTTAAACAGATGACGCACCGAGCCGTCTTTGACCTCATAGCTGACCAATGGACGTGTTTTTTGATTTTCTGGAAATAGGAGGTCTTCGAAAGTGTCGAGTAATTTCCGCAACTCCGAAATATCATAGGTTTCCGGAGAAATGTCCAATAACCCCTTTTTTCCTGTAATTTTTATCTCGATATAGCCTTTGTTTTCCAAAGTCAAAATGCCACCCTTCCGAATGATTGCTCTTTTAACAAACTATTTTAAAAATCAACCGAACTATTTCTATTGATAAAATACAAACCGAAAAGGATATATCAAGTCTCTTTTTTTACTTTAGCCCTCCAAAGTAAAATAAAGATTTCCATATTTTACTTTGATAACAAAACCACCGCTCCTCTGTGCGAAAACGCAGGGATGGCTTTGCGGTTTTACGTAAGACGGAGTCTTTTTTCAGACGAGCTGTTCGACGATCTGGACAGCGGCGTTCGCATCGCGTCCATAACCATTTGCGCCAATCGAATCGGCGTATGCCTGCGTGACCGGCGCGCCGCCGATGATGATTTTCACGTCGGAATTCTTGAAATGGCTGACGACCTCTTTCATGTAAACCATTGTCGTCGTCAGAAGCGCACTGCACATCAGAATTCGAATGCCGGAATCGACGGCGGACTGAAATTTTTCCACACTGCAGTTGGTGCCGAGGTCGGTCACTTCGTAACCTGCGCCTTTCAGCATGATGGCGACCAAGTTTTTCCCGATGTCGTGCAGATCGCCTTTGACCGTTCCGACGGCGACTTTGCCGCGGGACCGATGTGCAGACTTGACCAACAACGGTTCGATCAGCGTCAGCCCGGATTGCATGGCGCGTGCGGCAATGAGCATTTCCGGGACATAGATTTCGCTTCGCGAGAAGCGGTCGCCCATCTCGCGCATTGCGGGAATCATCGAGTCTTCCAGCAAAATTACGACGTCCTGATTTTTGCTCAGCGCTGTTTGGATGCTTTCCTGGACTTTCATGCGATCACCGTCGATGATTGCCTGATATAAAACTTCATTTCTTGCCATAATTGCTCCGTTTGATAAGGTTAAAGTTGTTATTTTGAATGTCCGAAAATGCCGGTTTCCCGGAAACGCGCCATGATGCGATCGCGGTCTTCCGGGCGATAAATCACCGCGAGTTCGGGATATTGGATATGCGCTTGGGCTTTTTCAATCTGCCAGCCACTGCCGGAAAAATCGACGGAAACCAAGTCGTCTTCCGTCTGAATGAATCCTTTGAGCCGGTAAATTGCGTCGGAAATCGGCAAAACCGCCGATTTCAGTTGTTCGACAGTTGCCGCCGGATGCGGAATATGGAGCCTGAAAAAGTGTGGATCACTGCAATCTGCCAGCGTTCCGGTCGCTTCGCGTCGAGAATGTTGGCTGTCCAAAAGGTCGATTCCGGATCGGCAATAGGTCGTATGAATATGTTGTGCGTTGGGATTGATCTCCTGAATCAGCGCTTCGGTTTGAGTCAGCGCTTCCGGCGTCGCCAAATCGGTCTTGTTGATTAAAATCGTGTCCGCGGCCTCGATCTGCGCACGGATGCTCGGCAGAGTTTGGTGCAATTTCGGCAACGTGAATGGGTCGGCGATGGCTACGATTTGGCTGACGAAGAACGCATTGTCGAGACGCGTTTCGCGGAGAAGTTGACGCACGACGCGCGGATCGGCGATTCCGCTGGCTTCGATAACGACGCCTTCGATCTCTTGTCCGTCTTCACAAAAGCGTTCCGGAATCTGTTTCAGCAGGTCGATGAACCGCGTGACGAGACATTTGCAGAAAATCGAACCGCCGGGAATCGAGACGACACGTGCGGTTTCACTGCGAATCAATTCACCATCGATATCTATCGGTGAGAATTCGTTGACGATGTAGGCAAACCGGCGGTTGCGATTCGTCGCGATGAGATTCTTCAACAGAGTCGTCTTGCCACTGCCGAGAAAACCGGTAATCAGGACAATCGGAATCATTTGGTAAGCGTCGCCTGTTTTTTTCTGTTAGCGGCGTTCAGAATCGCCGCCTTGAGTGTCGGCTGGTCGGGAATGATCGAGAGAAATTTAACTTCGCCGTCGATGCAAATCGTCGGTAAACCGGTGACGCCGAGTTTGACCATCATCCCGACGCCTTCTTCTGTCTTGATTTTGTGTTCATGTACGACGGCGCGGACGTCCAGTCCGGCGAGTGCCTTATGGACGGCTTCGACCATGTACTGACAAGGCGCGCAGGAAGACGAATCCAACGTGATGATGTCGATAATGACTGCATCACTATGTTGATAATCCGGCAGAGAAATATGATCGAAATTCAGCGTTTTGGCAGATAGGGTTTTCCGACGAATCTCGCGCTGATATTCGTCGTGAACCATTTCTGCGATGGCTTGCATGTTTTTCTCTGGGACATGATATGGCAGATCGCATCCGGGCGAGAGAATGAAACCCTTTTTGCCACCTTCGCCGAGATTCCGGATCGCGTCCAACCGACAATCGTCTTCATCGCCCATCAGCATAGTGACGGTCAATTTGAGATTCCCGCCGAAGGATTTTCCATACTTTTCTGCCAGCAGTTTGAGTTTTGGAATCGAGATTTGCTCGTCAACCGAGATGTTGTCGCACGAAGTTTCGCACATACATTCGAGATTCCGGTCCACGTTGCCGCAAACGAATAGTGAGGACAAACCATTCTTTTCGCGAATATGGTTGAAAATGGGATTGACTGCCGGGGACACGAATTGCCGGAAATGTATAGGCGAAATCTGGCTGGTCATCGGATCGACGACCGCGACGATGTCTGCTCCGTTTTCAAGATAGAAGTCGCTCGCCTTTCGCGCAACGCCAGCGCAAAACGAGAGCAGAGCCGTCACCTTTTCCGGTTGATCGAACATGTCGAGAAAGATTTCATTGCCGCGCAAATGCAGAGCGAGCGTGAACGGGCCGCAAATCAAGCCGTAGATGGCAATGTCGTTTCCCAAATCTTTTTTAATTGTTTTCAGCGCCATCGCGATTTCCGGATATCGGCCCATATTTGTATCGAAGCGATTCAAATCGGCGACAGTTTTCCCGTTTTGCGAATCCAACGGGTGTGAAACAACCGCCGGCGGAGCGTCTTCCGCCCAATGAAGAGCGCAACCCAGCGCCTCCGCCTCAATCTGAAGATCGAAAATGATCGGTAGTCCGTCTGGTTGATATAAATCGAACGCTTTCTTTAAACCAGCGACCAGCAACTTTCCGGATTGCAGATAACGATCGGCGGGTTCACCGATGAGTTTTCCACCATGACAGCCGATAAAAGGAACCCATGGTGCACGCGGCGTCGTTTCATTTCGGATTGCATTCAGTACCAATTCTTTTCCACTCATCTTTACTCCATAAAAACAATACAAATTTACTGCTTATTCATCTATCTTTAAACAGGTATGACGACGAAAAACACCTTTCTATTGTTCAATTGTTGCTCTATATTGTCATCGTGAGTATGATTGCTTTAAAAAAGGACGATTTCATTCCGGTTCCGGTTGGAGCCAACATCACGTTTCACCGGTTGGTTTGGGAAAATTCCGGGAAAGCGGAAAGCATTCGCGCCGGTTCCAACCTGCGATTTCATACGTTGGTCGATGATTCGACGGCGAGACGCAAATCTACGCCGCGCCAAAATATTTTCAGGAAGATGCCATTGAAGGTAGTGGTATCGAACCATCCGATTCAATTTGATTCGTTGTCTGTTCGGGCGCAGTTATCGTCGCTGGAACCGGGACATGATAAATCGGTAGCCGTTAATCATCAGGAGAAGACGAAACGAGGTGCAAGATGAAAGAAATGACCAGTCGGGAACGATTTTCAAGTATGTTCGAGCATCGCCCCGCCGACCGAATTCCAATCACCGACATTCCGTGGAAAGCGACACTTGTCCGCTGGGAAAAGAAAGGCTTACCGAAGGATGTCAGCTGGATTGACTACTTTGGAATAGACTGCGTCGAGAATATATGGGTGGACAATTCTTCGCGCTATCCCGAACAGACGATAGGGGTGACCGACCAGTACAAAATTTATACGACGAAATGGGGCGCGACACAGAAAGAGTGGCTCTGGCAAAATTCCACACCGGAGTTTTTAAATTTTACCATCGTTGATCCGGAATCCTGGTAACGGGCGAAGGAGCGAATTACACCTGATCCGAGTCGTATCAATTGGAAAGAACTGGAACGTGATTTTCCGCTCTGGCGGGCTAAAGGTGAATGGATTCGCGCCGGTTTGTGGTTCGGATTCGACATAACTCATTCATGGATCGTTGGGACGGAACGGCTTCTGTTCGCTTTAATCGAGAATCCAAACTGGTGTCGCGATATGTTCAGTCACTTACTGGAAGTCAATCTGACTTTGCTGGACATGGTTTGGGATGCGGGTTATCACTTCGACAGCATTTGGTGGCCGGATGATATGGGCTACAAAAACAGCCAGTTTTTTTCGCTGAAAATGTACCGGAACTTGCTAAAGCCGTTTCATCAGCGGGCGATCGACTGGGCGCATGCGAAGGGAATCAAGGCGCATTTACATTCCTGTGGAGACGTAAATCCGTTCGTTCCGGAATTGATTTCCATGGGATTGGATGCGCTGAATCCGCTGGAAGTCAAGGCGGGAATGGATCCGCTCTTTTTAAAGAAAGAATACGGGAAAGACCTTGTTTTGCATGGCGGCATCAACGCTGTTCTTTGGAACGATCCAGCGCAGATTATGGCGGAGATGAAACGACTTGTACCGGCTTTAAAAGAGAATGGCGGCTATATTTTTTCATCTGACCACTCGGTGCCTTCAACTGTCAGTTTGCAGGATTTTGCCAAAATTGTTGATCTGGCGAAAGAGTTAGGAGCCTATCCGAAATGAAGGACGGCATCGTCGGAAAAAAGGAATCGCTGATTCTGGTGTGCTGATACAGAAATATTTCTTGCAAATCATCAAAAAAAACTTTACACTTTCAAAGTCTTAATATCTTTTGATAACTTTATGAGTTGATGAGTATCGTGGGAGCAATTTGATGGTTCAGGCGGTTTTGTTGAAAACATCTTTCCGGGTTTCACGCTGCGGTGTGTTGACGGGCGCGGCGCGTACATCTTGTCTTGCCATCAAAATGACCAAGAATTGGAGAAAAAATGAATGAAACAAATGGCATAACGCCTATCAAGAAACAATCCTTGCCGGATGGTATCGTCAGAAAACTGCGGATTTTTGTGACCGAGCAGGGATACAAACAGGGTGATCGGTTACCATCAGCGGCGGAAATGGCACGCTTGTTTGAAGTCGGTGTACCGACCCTGCGTGAAGCGATTAAGAAACTCGAAACCATCAATTCGGTCGAGGTGAAACACGGCAGTGGCATGTTTGTCGGAAAATATTTTCATCGGTTATTTTTACCGAATCCGGTTATTGTCGAGGAATCTTTAAAAAAGGAACAATTGCTGGAACTTATCGATGCGCGGATAGCCATCGAAGGGCGCATTATTCATCTGGCGATGCCGAATCTGACCGCTGAGCACATCACCCGGTTTGAACAGTTACTGAAAAGGGCTGAGGCGTATCCGGATGATTATCTGAAATGTGCGTTGAATTATCTGGAAATTGAAAACATGATGCGTAAAGCGGCTAACAATACGATCCTTTTTGAAATCGTGATCGCGATAACCAACCTTTATTCGGATGACCAATTAGAAGTGCTCAATTCTCACATGCCGCATGAAAAAGATTACGAGTTGCATCGCAATCTACTCACGGCTCTGAAAGCCGGCGATGAAAAAGAGGTCATCGAAATCATGGAAACAAGGTTCAAAATCATTCGGGATATTATCGATCAATATATGTGAAATGGTCTGACAATTGTAAAATCAATGGGAGACGATATGGGGCGGGCGACAAACAAAATATTTTCAAGCGCAGTACTTCTGTTCCTGCTGACAACAATCTGTTTAGGTGGTGTTACCGGAAAATTGCACGGAGTGGTTACCGATAAAACGACCGGCCAGGCTCTGGTCGGAGTGAATGTCATTTTGAAAGGTACCGAATTCGGAGCTGCTACCGACCAAAACGGTAAATATTTTATTTTGTCTGTTCCGCCGGGCGTGTATTCTCTCGATGTATCCATTATTGGATATAGGAAAATGACGATCACGGATATTAAGGTGATGATTGACCATACAACGATAGTGAATGCGGAACTGGAATCTCAGGCGATTGATCTGGGAGATGCGGTTGTGGTAGTCGCGAAACGCCCGGTAATTCAGAAGGATGTCACCAACAGCACTCAATTTGTTGAGTTAGACGAACTGACCCAACTTCCTTTTAGCGACGCTAAAGAAGTAATGATGATTCAAACCGGTGTATTTTTTGACCCGGCACCGGTTATATCGGGTCCAAATGAAGCCGGTCGTGGCGAAAACCGGTATTCTATCCGCGGTGGAGATCAGGGTGAGGTCAAATGGTACATTGACGGTGTGCGAGTCGCCTCGTTGATTGAAGGACGTGCAGATAAAGGT
Source organism: Fidelibacterota bacterium (assembly GCA_041645495.1). Taxonomy (GTDB): domain Bacteria; phylum Fidelibacterota; class UBA2242; order UBA2242; family UBA2242; genus 0-14-0-20-45-22. The sequence goes on from JBAZPZ010000030.1 coordinate 6,966, forward strand.
GGTTCATTTACCAATGTCAATCTGCATTCCATTCAGGAAGTTCAGATGATTACGTCCGGTTTTAACGCCGAATACGGGGAAGCACAATCCGGAATTGTAAACGTCGTAACCAAAGAGGGGAAAGACAAATTAACTTATTTATTTGAATACGAATACGGTTTAGCCGGACAGCATCATTTCGGTACATATCTTTATGCCCATCCGACGACAAATCAGTATCAGAATCATTTGGAAGACCTTAACGATGAATATAATAGTTGGTTAACTTCGTTTAGCGGTTCTTTACCAACCGCAGAAGATTCTGCGGAACTGATCGAGCAGATGTCTGCATCAGATGAAAAATGGTGGTATAAATATCAGAAAGAATATCGCGACCATACCAACACTCCGGATGATATTTGGTGGCTTGATTATGATTACAATTATCACAATGACACCCTGGCTTTGGGCGAGATGGATCCGGACTGGATGACCGAATACCGCAAGAAGAATATCTATGATTATCGCAAAATTCCGGACTACAATTTTTATTTCACCGTCGGCGGTCTGCTTTTTACAATCGGCGATCTTAAAAGCACGTTTTTCCTGGCATCTCAACTCAAGAGTGAGGCATACTCACTTCCGCATCCGAGGAATTCACACGATCTTACCAATCTGACATATAATTTTGCCTTCCAGGTTCGATCAAATATGAAATTACGTCTGACTGGATTTTATAATCTGGATGAAGGCTCTACCATGCAGGAAAAAGGCCAATTTGTCAATCAGGCTAAATTTTATCGGGGTTGGGGAGCTTTGTTGGATACGAAAACCTTGAGCGCCAGCCTGCTCTGGGATCATGTGATTTACAATAGGATGAACTACGATTTGAAATTGAGTTATTACTCACTGGATATTCGGGAATATCCGAGCAAATATACGGAACTTGGCACCAGTTCCAATCCCGATCTTTGGGGCTGGGAGCGTTATGATACTTTGTCTTATGACACGTATGTCGAGCCGTTTGACGCCTGGGCACACATCTACGATTCGCATTGGCAAACCGGCGATTTATCCCTCGTCGGTAGCCTGAACTGGCAGTGGAACTCTTTTAATTTTTTAAAAACCGGCTTCGAGTTTCGTCGCAATAAAGCGGCCGAGTTGAAATTGTATCGCTTTCATTCATTTGTAGATTGGGAAGAGCATCCTGAATTATGGGCGAATCGCGGCTTGCACGAAACCTTTTATCCCATTCAATTCGCAGCTTACATTCAAAATAAGATGGAATTCGAAAGCATGATTCTGAATCTGGGTCTGCGTTATGATTATTTCAATCCGAATTATGAATGGTTTGCTACTAACAATATATACCATTTCAGTGCGAATCCTGATTACAATGCAAGTTTGGATCCTGATGGCGATCAGGTTGATTCCAGCGGAAATGTCAAGTATTCTTTCGAAAACGTGTTGAATCAACCCCGGGAACAGGCAGATGATTATCACATGCTCAGTCCGCGTTTAGGTGTATCGTATCCGATTACTGAGAATACTCTGTTGCATTTCAGCTATGGTCATTTCTATCAGATGCCGCCGTTAGACCGGATGTTTGAACTCAATTGCATGCGATCTATATATCTGACCAAGGCTATTGCAGAAGAAAACGCGGCCGCGAAAGCCGAAGAAAGGGAAGCGGCGCATATTCCTTCAACGGCTGGCGATCCGGAACGGGTTGTGTTTTTAACCGCAGAACCATTAAAACCGGAAATAACGAAATCGTTCGAAGTTGGCATCAAGCAAAACTTTGGCGATCTGGCCGTTCTGGATGTGACTGCTTATTATAAAGACATGTTTGATAAAACGGATGGACGCGCACAATTGTTTGACCGGCGCATTTATGGGTATAATCCTTTTACCGGAGAGACAACCAAAACCAATTTTTACGTCAGTTCCTTTCCCGGCGATTACGGTGATGCACGGGGCTTTGAAGTGACCCTGAGAACACTCTTTTCTAAAAATTTTGTGTTCGACGTCAGTTATAGTTTTTCCAAATCAACGGTTGGTCGTGCGAGTCCGGCATATATATATATTGATTCATCCGGAACATATACTTACACTTGGGATACCGATGTAAACAAACGTATTCCGGTACAGAATACTTATAGCCGCCCGCACACTCTCCGAACCAATCTGTATATGAAATATCCGGATGACTTACATATTCCTGTCATCACACCGATTTTCAAGGGCGTCAGTGCCAGCCTCCTGTATCAATTTGTTAGTGGCCAAACATTCACATATCTTGATCCTGACGATCCACCGGATACTTATGACAATTACCGCCTTCCGGCATATCAGACGGTCAATCTGCGAATTGAGAAATCTTTTAACATCGGTAAAGATCACATGTTTTATGCGTATGTTCGAGTCACCAACCTGTTCAATTGGAAGAATCTGATTTCACTGGGCGAGTACTATTGGACGGATCGCGGTGGTATTCTGGCGGACTATATTGACAATGGTACGATTACTACGGTAGATGAATACGGTTATGACATTTCATGGCAAACGTATGGCCCGCCGCGGAGAATATATTTTGGATTAAAATACTGTTTTCGTTGAAAACCGGTGTAATGTAAAGGATTTATTTATGACCAAAAATATTCAGAAGAGCATAATTCTACTTTCAGCGATTACAATCATGTGTTTACCGCTCCTTGCCCAGCGCACTCCAGCATTCAAGATTCACGATCGCGGCATACTCTGGGAAACCATGAAAGACGACGGAACCATCGGCGCGCCAAGTCCCACCAGTCGGTATCAGTTTTATCCCAGCATGGATTGGCCGGGCGGCCCGCACGATTTGGGAGATAAGGATGACCAGCGTTCGTATATGGTCGGAGCCGGCGTTTGGGTCGGCTGGAAAGATGCCGGCGGGACGATCAATTTTTCGGAAAACGGGCCGTTAACAGCGGTCAATTTTGGTACCTTTGAAGACTTAATTAAAACAGAGAATTATGTCGAGGATACGGGATATGACCCCAGTAAACCGGAGCAGACAATCGTTGCGGAATGGACTACCCCGGAAAATATTCACGTCAAGAGAACCAGCAAATCTTGGAGTTTTCCAGACATTAATAATCTTATCATTGTCGATTATGTGGTGAGCAATCAAACCGTTTCAAAAATCAAGGATGCCTATGTCGGATTCGTCTATTTGATCCGGCCGAGTTATCAGGATGTGATTGTGCATAACGGCTGGGGAGACGAAGCGACACGCGAGGACGAATCGGTGGCGTACGATAGTACGAGAGCTTTATTGTATGCCTACGACAATTATATGGCCAATTATACTCAGTACATGTGGGATTGGGGCAATTATTGGGACGATGCTGAGGAAATCCGTACTCCGGGATATGCCGGTTATGCGTTATTGGGAGCGGATCCCGCCTCAGATGGAAGAGCTCGACCGGCGAATATTTTCTGGGCGAGTCTTATCGGCCAAAGTCAATCTTTTACATTGAGCGGAACGGCGAGCCCGGCTGACCTGTATGCTCGCTTGAACGGAACCGATAAATCTCTTCAGGCCGATTCCGTAACCCACATCACCCCCATTATGATAATGAGTTGCGGGCCATATGATATTGAAGCGTCCGATTCGGTACGGATTACGATTGTGGAAGCTGTTGACGGTCTTCCGCTGAAAGATTGCATCAATATTGAATTAGGAGCTGAATTGACCGCGGCTCAGGCAAAACTTCCAAAAGGTTTGGCGCTGTTACAGGAGACGATAGATGACGCACAAACACTTTATAACAATGATTGCCGGATAACGAATGTCCCGCCGCCGGCGCCGGATATTGAAATAATTCCCCTGCCTGCCAGCAAAAAAATCTCGGTTAGTTGGGAGCCCTATGAAAGTGACTATTTAGATCCGGTCACCGGCCGAAATGATCTCAAAGAATATATCCTTTATCGAAGTGAATATTCTTTTAATGGTCCGTGGACTACCAAAGTAAGAAGCATTAAACCAAAAGATAGTATTTCCATCGACCGATATTATAACGAAGAAACCGGGCGCTGGCAATATGATGATAACACTGTCACCCTCGGCGTCGGTTACTATTATGCGGTTACGGCGAAAGACAGCTCCGGAAATGAAAGCTGGATAACAAATCGCAATAGCGAACCCGTCCGCGCTGCCAGTTTTCCGGATTCCACGACACTTCATGTAAAAGTTTTCCCAAATCCCTTTCGCGAAAAGGCCGGATTTCCATCAAAAGCGGATGCCAATTCAATAGTCTGGACAAATTTGCCGGCGACTTGCACGATCAGAATTTATACCGTGGCGGGAGAACTGGTTAGAACTCTCAAACACAATAATCCAAATTCCGGTGAAGAAGTTTGGAATCAATTGACAGACGCCCGCCAGCGAACGGCTCCGGGAATTTACTTCTGGACGGTCGATTCGAATGTCGGGACAGCCAAAGGATCGTTAGTCCTTATCAAGTAAAGGTGATATGTATGAAGAAATTACTTCTACCTTTGTTTATCATATCGGTTCTTGTAGGTGATATTCAAGCACAATTTGATTATGGATTTGATTTTACCAAAGCCGGTAGCGCAGGCCTTCAGTTCTTGAAAATCGGAGTTGGAGCACGGGAAACCGCTATGGGGGAAGCCTTCACCAGCCTATCAGAAGATGTGAATTCCGTATTTTGGAATGTTGCCGGTATAGGATTTGTCACCAGGCCGGCGGCCACTTTTTCGCATAGTAACTGGTTGGTAGAAAGCAATCACGATGCCTTTGCGGTTGCAATTCCGATCAGATCATTTGTAGTTGGGCTTAGTGCAATAAGTTTTCGAATACAGGAATTTGAAGAGACTACTGTGCTTTTGCCTAACGGAACGGATAATATGGTCGGTGCCGGCGATTATCTGGTTGGCCTGGCGATTGCCCGTCGCTACACCGATAAATTGACTATCGGTTTACAACTAAAATACGTTCAGGAGGTTTTGGATAACCGCTCTTTTGGAAACATTTTATTTGATATTGGTACAATTTACCGTACCGGTTTTCGTGATTTAAAGTTGGCATTCGCACTTCAACATTTTGGTTCGGATATGGTGTTGGCCGATCAGCAATTCAGAATGCCGTTACTATTCAGGGTCGGCGCCAGCGACAATATTTTCAAGACCAGATTGCATCGTTTGACAGCCTCTGCGGAATTAATTCATCCGACTGATGCCAACGAATGGATTTGTGTCGGATTGGAGTACGAGGCGTTCAATCTATTATCTTTGCGCGGCGGTTATCGCTCCAACGGCAGTGAACATAATCTGACAACGGGTTTTGGGCTCCAATTGCCGAATGTGAGCCGCTTCGGAACGTCGTTTGACTATGCGTATGTTTCTTATGGAGAAATTTTTGGCGCAACGCACAGGTTTACGTTGGGACTGACAATTTAAATTGAGGAACAGTGACCGGGCATAAAAATATTAAAGACACAATAGTATCGACGGCCGGGCGACGCTTCCTGTTCTTTTTATTTTTAATTCCGGCCATTTTCGGGCTGACAAATTGTAAGATCAATTCGGTGTCTCAGCCGGGAACCGCCCAACCGAACGATACGCTTAATATTGAAATCAGTTTAACTGTTTCATATCCGGACGCCAGCAATCCGACCAAAGGATTTCTGGGAATGTTGGTGCCGGACGACTGGCAGATGCTGTCCGGAAATTATACCAGCGCCAATGGCTCCGGTCAAATAATCGAATCAGCCGACTGGACTGATTCGGTCAACGCGCACTATCCGCCGGCCAATTACGGAGAGAATCTGAAATGGATCGGCTGTCTTTCCGAGTTCGGGCACACAGCCGCCGTGGCTTACGATGTCACCGTCAATCTGTCGGTCAAGGTTGGTCAGCGGGAAGGACTGTTCAATATTGGTTATATCTTCACAAAAGCGGCTACCAATATGCTTGGCACCAGTTCGGCGGCGATTTCTTACCCGCACCAAATCGGCGTACCCGATTCATCCTGTTATCCTGAGTTCAATCTCTGGAAGTTTGCGGTGATGGCTGATTATGATTGGGAAACGCTGTTTGACAGAACTTCCGGTTGGACCGGCGCCGACGGGATTTATTCGATTCCGCTATCCGGCAATGAAGTCTACGAGGAATCCGATCCGGAGTCAACTCTGTTCGTTTTCAGTGATACTTTTATCGGTGACGTGAATGAACTTGATCAGCGCTCGAACAACAAAATGGTCAACAACACGCTGGCATTGCTGGAATCGAATCAGCCCGATTCCGCCAAAATCGGATTTGAATGGGGCTTCACCGCCAACCAGCAACCGGCTTCGGTATTTATCCCGAATACACCCAATTCGGTTTCGGGTGACTGGTATTGGCCGATGGACGGGATTGCGTTGGGCGATTCCGTTTACGTTTTCGCCATGCTGATGCATTCCACAGGCACCGGTTCGTGGGATTGGGAAATCAGCGGCGTCTCCCTGTTGTCATTCGTTCCCGATACGAACGGTATCGTGCAATCATATTCCGAAAAGGATGTCCCATTGATTTATGATGAAACGAGCGCGATCCAATCCGTGTTCGGCGCAGCCGTTTTCCCGATGACAGAACGCAGTGGCTGTCAGAATCCGGACGGTTATATTTACGTTTACGGCGTCCGCTCCCGGTCGAACACCAAAGACCTGCTCGCGGCCAGAGTGCCGGAGGCCGACTTCGCGGACATTTCAAAATATACTTATTATAACGGAAGCGCCTGGGTGGCGGACATTTCCCAAAGCGCCTCTCTGACCGATCAGGTTTCGCAGGAATTGAGCGTCTCGCAGTTGCCGAACGGACAATTTATACTCACTTTTCAGCTGGACTGCATTTCCGATCGGGTCGCCATCCGGATTGGCGACACACCCGTCGGACCTTTTTCATTATACAAAGCAATCTACACCTGTCCGGAAGTCGCCGAATATGCTACTCAATCTGCTTTCACTTATAACGCCAAAGCCCACCCGCATTTGTCCAAGCCGGGCGAATTGCTGATTAGCTACAATGTCAACACGTTTGGATGGGGTTCCTTTCAGATCGGTGATATTTATCATCCTCGATTTATCAATATGAAATTTGGCGAAGAAGAAATTCTGGCCAACCGGGAAGAAAATTGTACATCGGTCGAGTCTTTCAATCTGGAGCAAAATTTCCCCAATCCGTTCAACGCCACGACCTGTATCGCCTACCGGATTGCACGGCATGCCGATGTGGTTTTGAATATTTATGATCTGCGCGGTCAGCTCGTGTGCAAATTAGTGCAGGCGCAGGCGGCCCCCGGAGTTTATCAAATCATTTGGGACGGCCGAAACGCCGCCGGACAAATATTACCGAGCGGAATTTATATTTTACAAATGCAGGTCAAAGAAGCCGCTCAGAGTGTAATTCGTGAAAGCCGCAAAATGCTGTTATTGAAATGAAAAAAGCCACTGGGCAAATCATCAAAACGTCTTTTGTGATTATCATGGTAATCGCGGCCGGCGTTATCCTGTTTTATCCGTGGAGCCGGGCCTCGGACGATTCGCGGCGCACTATCTCATTCTGGAGTTGTTCCGGACAGAAAGAGGATGTCCCGTTCATCGTGACGGCTTTCAATGCGGCGCAGGATTCGATCCGCATCGTGTCGATCGCCATTCCCTGGCAGGAACAGGAGAAAAAAGTCCTGACCGCCATTCTGAGCGACAATCCGCCGGACGCGGTTTCCCAATTCATACCGGTCGTCAAATGGGCGTCCCGAATGGCGCTGATGCCGCTTGATAAATTCATCGAGCGCGATCAATATGATACGACGGTCTTCTTCCCGGCGCTGTGGCAGGAAATGAAATGGCAGGGACATATTTTCGGTATTCCAGTCAGCTCGGCCTCCTTTGCATTTTACTATAATAAAAAATTGTTTCGGCGAGCCGGACTCGACCCGGAGCGTCCGCCTCAAACCTGGGCTGAAGTAGTCGAGTACAATAAAAAACTGACGCGTTACGATAAAGCCGGAAACATCATCCAGATAGGCTTTTTCCCACTCTATAAATCGAGCCTTGTCGCGTCCCAGAATTCACCTTCAACCGCCCTGATTATTGCCTGGGAAAAAGGGGCTTCGTTTCTGAGCAAAGACGGCAAAACGGTAACGCTCCTGAATCCGCCATTAGTCGAAGCGACGCAATGGATTCTGGACTTTCTAAAGCCTTACCCAATCAATAAAATCGAGGCTTTTGCCGCCGGTTTTGGTTATGGCGACCAGCAGGCTTTCGCCGCGGAAAAAGTGGCGATGATGATTCTGCCGGACATTTTTCCCGATTATCTCAAGCAACATGCACCTAACGTGGAGTATGGCATTGCACTGACTCCGACGATGCCGGGCTGTCCGATCGCGTCATCGACCGGGAGTTGGTGGATCGCGATTCCGCGCGGTTCTAAAAACCCGGAGGCGGCCTGGGAATTCATCAAGTTTGCGGCCAGCAAAAAGGTACAGTTGGACGCACGCGATGCGATGGAACAAAATCTGTTTCCGTCCAACCGGCAAGCGACTGCCGATCCGCGTTTTCTGAAAGACGGAACGATGCAAATATTCGTGGCCCATCTGGAGCATGCGCAATCGCCGACGATCGTCCCGATGGCGCATGATGTCTTCTGGCGGGAATTTTACACGGCGCAGGAGCAAATCATCTATGGCGCCCAATCAATCGAGAAGGCGCTCGGCACGGCTCAGAGCATTATCCAGCATGAATTGGACAAAACCCTGACTTACGATGAATATGTACGTTCAAAAATGAATTTTTTCGGTGAATAGATAAATGCAGAAGAAAACAGGCCGGATAAGAAAAAGTCCCCAGCAGAGAAAGCAAACTTTGCTCGGATACCTTTTCGTTTCACCCTGGGTGATCGGTTTTCTGATTTTCGGACTCTATCCGATCATTATGTCTTTTTACTACAGCCTTTGCCAGTATGACGTCCTGCGCATTCCGCAGTTCATCGGCTTCGGCAATTATAAGGAATTGCTTCAGAATGATCCCTATTTCTGGAAATCGATCTGGAACACTCTTTATTACACTGTGATCCGAACGCCGTTGGTTATTCTCGGTTCGTTGTTGCTGGCGGTGCTGGTAAATAATACCGTCAAAGGCATTCGCTTCTTCCGAACGATTTTCTTCATTCCTTCGATCATTACCGGTGTCGTTCTCTCGGCCTTATGGCTGTGGTTGTTGAATCCGCAATACGGATTATTCAACTCCATCCTGGCGGTCTTCGGCATTCACGGTCCGCTCTGGCTCCAGAGTCCGAATTGGTCGAAACTGTCGATCGTACTGATGAGTTTATGGTCGATCGGCGGCGGACGGATGCTGGTCTTTTTGGCGGCTTTGCAGGGAATTCCCACGGCGTTGTACGAAGTCGTCGACATCGATGGCGGCGGCTGGTGGGCGAAATTCCGGCACGTCACCGTACCGATGGTTTCGCCGGTGATCTTTCTCTGGACGATTTTGGATGTGATCTTCTCTTTTCAGGTCTTTACGGAAGCCTATGTCATGACCAAAGGCGGCCCGTTGAATTCGACCCTGTTCTATAATCTGTATCTTTATTACAAAGCATTCGACGATTTCAGCATGGGCTACGCCTCGGCACTGGCCTGGTTGTTGTTGGTGATGATTCTGGTCATTACTCTGATCCAATTCTTAGTTGGTAAAAAATTCGTCTATTACGAGGGCAAATAATGCGGCTGAACTTTAAAACATACCGGACGACTATGACTTACCTTCTACTGATTGCCGTCTCTGTCGTGCTTATTCTGCCCTTTCTCTGGATAATTTCGACCTCGCTCAAAGGCAGTGAGTCGATTTTCGCGATCCCGCCGCAGTGGATTCCGAAACAGATTCATTGGGACAATTACGCCAAAGTCTTTACCAAGATGCCCTTTTTCATCTACATGAAAAATTCGATTTTCATTTCGGTGATGACCATTCTCGGCACACTGATTTCCGGTTCGCTCGTCGCTTATGCCTTTGCCTGTATGAAATGGCCGGGACGCGACTGGCTGTTTGTTTTTATGCTCGGCACGATGATGTTGCCGATGCAAGTCACAATGATCCCGGTCTTCGTCCTTTTTAAACAATTCGGCTGGCTGAACACCTTCAAGCCGCTGATCGTGCCGGCCTTTTTCGGCGGCGGTGCGTTCAATATTTTTCTCCTGCGGCAATTTTTTCTGACGATCCCAAAAGATCTGTTCGAGGCCGCCCGGCTCGACGGTTGTTCGGAGTTCAGGATTTATTGGGAAATCGTTTTGCCGCTCGCCAAACCGGCGCTGGCAACGGTCGCCATTCTGACTTTTATGATGACCTGGAACGATTTTCTCGGCCCGCTAATCTACATTTCCGATAAACTGAAAGGAACGCTGGCACTCGGCCTGGCAATGTTCGTCGGACAATACCAAACCGAATGGGGCGTTCTAATGGCTGCCTCGGTGCTGGTCATGTTGCCAATCATTATTCTTTTCTTCCTGTTCCAGAAATATTTTATCCAGGGTTTTATGATGAGTGGAATAAAAGGATGATACACATGAAAAGCGATAATCCCAAACAGACTATTCCTTTTCTCCAGTCAATTGGAATTATACTTTGTATGCTTTTCACAGCCGGTTCTGTTTTACCCGGTTCGCCGGTTTCGAAAAACAAGAATATCGACTCTGCCCCAATCTGGCTGATAGCGGGACCGTTCGAGCAACAAATTGTCGGATTCGGGGACTTTTCGGATATGGATATTATCGGCGAACAAACGCTGGAACCGTTCTATGGCAAAGAAGAAACCAGCGCCTTGACGGCGAACCAGAGAGCGACCTGGAGGCTTGCTGCGCCCGATCCGGATGGTTATATCGATTTTAATCAGGCCATAGGATGGGAACTTCCTGGTAAATCACCGGAGAAAATCTTGTATGCCAAAGAAGGATTTGCCGCGACGTATATCACCAGTCCGGTCGATCAGAATGTTTATATATTGACAGGAAGTAATTCCCGTCTAAAGGTGTGGCTGAATCATCAGGTGATCTATTCAAAAGCTTCCGAACGAGGTGCTGTCGCTGACGATGATACCATATCAGCGCAGTTCAAAAAAGGAACCAACATTCTGCTGGTGAGGGTCACGAATTCTCACCGGAATTTACAGGGGGATTGGTTCTTCGGCACGCCGCTGGGGTGGGGCTTTTATGCCCGCATAACTGATCGGATATTCCGGCCGCTGACAAATATTGAATTTCGGATTCCAAAAATAAAGACGATATCCGATTTTGATATCGAATCCACATTTTTCTTCAAGAAGATAGACGGCGTTTTGAACCAGCGGTTTGACTTAGTCGTGAATACAACGAAAATCGACCCGAATCCGGCTGAATTTTCTCTTACGGTCAACAAAAAAACGTATCGTTTTCCTCTAACTCAAATTTCTGTTGGAATATCACGGCACGAACTCTATGTACCGGAAATCGGAAAAGATGAGAACTCGGTCGGCACACTGAAATGGGTCGGTACGAAAACCGATAAGGCAATCACTCTCAAACACCGGAAGCATTATCAACTGTATCTGAATATGGTTTCGCACATGGACATCGGGTATACGAATATTCAACCGGTTGTGATCGAACGGCATATTCAGACACTCGATGAAGTGCTGGATTATTGTAAAATGGATCCAGAGTTCAAATGGAATATTGAGACCACATGGTGCCTGGAAAAATTCCGTGAATCGAGGTCAGAAGAGCGGTTCCGTGAATTGATAAACCTTGTAAAGGAAAAACGAATAGATATTTCGCCATTGTACTCCAACCCCTTTACCGGCTGGGTAAGTTATGAGGAGATGCTGAGATCGTTCGATCTCTCCAGGGAGTTATCCAAAGATTACGGCCTGACCTACCATGGTGCATTGGTGAACGATCTGCCCGGATTGGCATGGGTGGTGCCGCAATTACTAAAACAAGCAGGCGTTTCGTTTCTCGCGTGCGGGATTAATGAGATATACGGCGGCTATGTTCTCCAGCAAAACCTGCCGAAAGTGTTTTATTGGGAAGGATCGGACGGGAGTAAAGTGCTGACTTATTTGACAGAAGCCTATACTGAAGGACGAAGTTACGGACTCGAAAAGGGCTTGTACGGTATTCAAATGAGGCTCTGGCACCATCTGAATAAACTGGAAGCCCGGGATTATCCATACGATCTGATCTACCTGAATGCGGCAATGTGTGACAATTGCGGAATCCCAGAAAAGCAGTATGAAGCCGCAAAAGAATGGAATCGGCGCTATGAGTTTCCCAAATTTATCATTTCTACAATCTCTCAGTTTGCGGATGATTTTACTGAAGAATATGCTGACAGAATTCCCACGATTCGCGGTGATTGGACGTCAGATTGGGATATTCTGACTCAGAGCGAACCGGAATTATTTATCAAGCACCGCGACATCCAGAGCAGGTTATATTCGGCGGAAAAACTGAATTCCTTGAATTGGCTGATCAATTCGAACAATTATCCGTTAGAGGATGAAATCCGGAACGTGTATCGTTCCATTCTTGAATTTTCCGGACATGGTTCGGGACTGGAACTCGGTTATGGTTCGGTGGAAGAAAATGCCCTGGCGGTTTCTTACCGACAGGGAAATATTCAATCTGCCGATCTCAAATCGGAGGAAATCCTTCAGCGAAGTCTGTATGTTTTTTGTAAACCGCACTTCTCATTTGATGCAAACGGGTTCGTGGTATTTAATACCCTGTCATGGGACAGAGATGCGGTTGTCGAAGTATCTTTACCAATCGTAGATTTGGCACGGTACAAAGTAATCAATATGGTCGACGGGGCAGAAGTTCCCAGTTATCAAAAAGATCATCGAATCGTATTTACTGCCCGGAACCTGCCGTCGCTCGGATACCGGAAGTACGAACTGGTTAATCAGACAGGAGAGTCGTCTGGTGGTGATGAGCTATCGATGACCGGAAATACCATCGAAAACCGGTATTATTGTCTGACTTTCGATCCTGTGTCGGGGAAAATAACCGACATTCTCGATAAAAAAACCGGTCGGAAGGTTGTAGAATCCAAAGACGGAACGTTTGCTCACCTTCTCCGCGTATCCGATTCCGGAAAGAAAAATGCCATTCTTACAGCCGGGAAAACAAAAGTTCAGATAAAAGACGAACGCCCGGTACGTTTGGTGTTAGAAATCGAACGCCCCGGCTATTTATTGGAAAATGAAACCTATGCTTTATGGTCGGACCTGGATCAGGTGGATATGGATTTTACCATTGATGTAAGTTGGCTGAATCCGACCGATGTTCTGGAAGAATATTCGATTGCTTTTCCTTTCTGCCTCGATAATCCTGAATTCAGGATTGAAACGATTGGCGGTTTTTTAAATCCGCTCCGCGACGGTTTTCCAGGAAAACGGAAAGATTCATTTTCGATCCGGCGGAGTGTCTTTTTGGAAGACAGTCAATCGACCGTTACTTGGGCGGCTCTTGACAGCCGCGTTGTTTCACTGAAAAAATTCACCGATGGACAGCAAACCGCTTTATATTCGAACATAATCAACAATTTTCCTGAACAATGGAACCGGAACCAGATTGATGAAGGCCGATTGAAGACCCGGTTTTCTTTTACTGCTCATGCTGGAAAGTTTGATCCGGCGATCACATCGAGATTTGGTTGGGAAGCGGTTACAAAACCATCGGTATTCCGCTGTGCGTTTAACCGCGATCATCCTGAGGGCAGTTATTTGACAATCGATAATCCGAACATTATATTGCTTTCTATGAGGACAAATGTAAAAAATGAAGAAGTGGTTTTGGATTTTTTAAATATTCACCCGGAAAAATCGCAAGAAGCACAGGTGAGTTCCGTCATATTTGACAATTCTGACATGTTTAGCGCCGATCTGTTTCAAAAAAGCGTGAGACCGCTGGTAATAAAAGATAAGACAATCACGATCAGGCTCTCGGCAAACGGGATGCTCCCTGTCGTAATCAAAAATAAAAGGCGTTAGAATAGAGACATTAGCATCACAAACAAAAAAAAGGAGGCGTTATGAAGATGAATGTTACCAAGTC
>JBAZPZ010000031.1:0-20567 GCA_041645495.1 Fidelibacterota bacterium
AGAACGTTATTTAAAATCATTGAAAAGCCATCAAAAAATAAAGGAATTAGTTCAGTAAATCTAAATGTCTCACGTTGCTCCCGACCTGTCGGGATCGCGGGTTCGAGTCCCGTCTCTCGCTCAAAGCGAATATGAACTACATCCTTTACATCATCAAATCAGAGGTTGATGGTTCATTTTATATTGGTTATTCGAGCGATATCGAGAAGCGTCTTGCGCAACATAATTCCGGGATGTCTTTTTATACAAGTAGAAAATCGCCATGGAAATTGGTACATGTTGAAGAATACAAAACGAAACGAGAAGCCATTTATCGAGAACGTTATTTAAAATCATTGAAAAGCCATCAAAAAATAAAGGAATTAGTTCAGTAAATCTAAATGTCTCACGTTGCTCCCGACCTGTCGGGATCGCGGGTTCGAGTCCCGTCTCTCGCTCAAAGCAACTAAAAAAGCGGTATCTCTAATTTCTCTTTAAGGCGATTTTATCAAACTATTCGTTGAGTCTTAAAAAGAAAATCTCCGGTAACTAACCGGAGATTTTTGTTTTGTTTTGTACGCCCGGAAGGATTCGAACCCTCAACATTCAGGTCCGTAGCCTGACGGTCTATCCAGTTGGCCTACGGGCGCATCGCTATTTAAAAAAGCGCGTAAATTTATATTCAATTGTCAATTTTACCAACACAAATTTATTGCAATTTCATTGTTGTTGTCCCTATTTTTCCAATGAATCTTTTAAATGGAGGAGTTCATGAAAAAACCGATAAGTATTCTTCTAATTCTTTTCATTTTGGCAACTTTTTCTTTTTCACAAACCGTTTCCTTTCAGGACAATCCGGAACTCGCCGGGAAAATCGAATTGTTCGAAAAATGGATACAGGCTCAGATGGAATATCGGGGAATTGTCGGACTATCCATTGGAATCGTTTACGATCAGAATCTCATCTGGACGAAAGGATTCGGATACGCCGATCAGGAAAAGAAAATTCCCGCGACTCCGGAAACGATTTATCGAATTGCATCGATTTCCAAGACGTTCACATCTACTGCCATCTTACAACTTCGGGATTCCGGAAAATTGCGATTGGACGATCCGATCAACAAATATTTGCCGTGGTCTTATCTTTTCCCGTCTTTTACAGATTCCAAAGGACTGACACCAGCCGCCAATCTCTCGTCATGCGTCGTCGATCTGGCAAAATATATCTCATTTCAGATAAATGGATTTACTCCCGTACTGAAAGCGAACACGTTGCGGGAAATGCATCGCGTGTATTGGCTCCAGCCGCATTGGAAAAGCGGTTGGGAACTCGGCTGGGGAATCCGTAAAGAAGGCGAGAGGACGATCGTGAGTCATGGCGGATGCGTCGGCGGTTACCGGACACAAGTCTCGTTTTGTTCAACTGATAAGATCGGAATCGTCGTACTGACCAATTCGGATGACATTAAAGGAAAAGACGCGAAAATCGAACGGATCAAGGTTGGAGAAAATTATTCTGTTCGCGTGCGTGAATAGAACAATGAAAGTGTTTAAAAGTTCGATTGGAAAGCGATAAGTTTAGCCGGTTCTTTAATAACGATTCATAAGGAATTTCATGAAAAGAATATCTCAGATTCTATTGTTTATCATTCTCGGTTTTAGCACGGTATTTTCTCAGTCGGCTTACCCAAAACGCGAATTCCGCGGCGTTTGGATCGCTTCCGTAACCAATTTGGATTGGCCGTCTTCTCCTAACCGTACCGTTCAGCAGCAGAAGGACGAATTGACGGCTTTACTGGATGTTTTAAGTAATGCAGGAATCAATGCGATAGTATTTCAAATCCGTCCGGAATGCGACGCATTTTACATTTCATCGATCGAGCCGTGGTCGTACTGGCTAACCGGATTACAGGGGAGAGCGCCGTCGCCGCTCTATGATCCGCTGGAATTTGCCATTCAGGAAGCACATCGACGCGGGATGGAACTTCATGCGTGGTTCAATCCATATCGAGCCGAGAAAGTCGTTGGCGATCATACGATCGCGGCTAATCACGTGACAAGGCAACACACGGATTGGGTCATCACAAAAGGCACCTATAAATTCCTCAACCCCGGATTGCCCGACGTGCGGAATTATGTCACGTCTATTGTGATGGACGTCGTTTCGCGCTACGACATCGATGGCGTTCACTTTGACGATTATTTTTATCCGTACGATGGAATGTCCGGAGAAGATGCCGCAATCTTTTCCACATATCCGAGAGGATTCACAAATATCGCCGACTGGCGACGCGATAACGTCAATCTTTTGGTCAAGCAGGTTTACGACAGCATTCAAGCAGTCAAACCGTTCGTCAAATTCGGAATCAGCCCTTTCGGAATCTGGAAGAGCGGTGTACCGTCGGGAATCAGTGGTATGTCGGCTTACAGCGACATCTATTGCGATGCAGTCGCATGGTTGAATGCGCAGACGGTCGATTATATCACACCGCAATGTTACTGGGCAATCGGTGGCGGTCAGGATTACAGCAAATTAGTCCCGTGGTGGGCTTCGGTTGAAAATGGTCGCCATCTGTATCCCGGACAAATCTTCAAGACTTCCGGTACGCAATGGTCGGCCGCATATACAGCCGAAGAATTACCCAATCAGGTACGAATCAACCGAAACACAGCCGGCGTTTATGGCAATATTTTATTTCGAGCATCATTTTTAAGTTCAAATACATTTGGCTTTGCGAACTTTTTAGCGAACGATTTTCATCGTTATCCCGCGCTCTTGCCACAAATGGCGTGGAAAGACACAACTTCACCAAATGCGCCTACTAATCTTAAATACAATTTGGTTGCAGACAGGGGAGAGGTTGGTTTTTCTTGGGACCTTCCGGCAACTGCTTCAGATGGCGACTCGGCTTCGCGATACGCATTTTACCGGTTCGATTTCGAATCCATTCATCCGGACAGTTTGCAATATCCGGAAAACTTAACGCAAATCGTCGGTGAACGCTTTTTCCAACCAAATCCGGATACGGAGAATGGTCCGTTTTACTATGTCGTCACCGCGTTGGATCGAAACTGGAATGAAAGCGGAATGAGCAATGTCGTCCGGGTCGATCCGCCAACTGCGCCGCTTGCGGTGTCTCCGATCGACCTAGCGACCGATCAGCGTGATACAGTTGAACTGTCATGGAGTCCGACCGATCTGTCCTCTCAGTATGATCTGACGATCGCCACCGACTCGCTTTTCTCGGCTGATGTTGTTCAGTACGACGGTTTAACCGATAGTTTTATCGTTTTGACGACTTTGAATGGCGAACAGCAATATTTTTGGCAAGTCCGCACATACAACGCTGGTGGAACGAGCGACTATTCGAAAAATTCGTCATTTACGACCGGTTTTCCGGCGGTTCCCGTTCTGGTTTATCCGTCACACGGCACGACCGAAATGCCTCAAAGTGTGACTGTGACCTGGCATCCTAACGAGAAAGTAACCGCATATCGAATTCAGGTTTCACGTTCCGGAGATTTTGGCTCGTCTTACATAGTTTTGGATTCTTCCGGTGTGACCGACACTACTTTTACGATAAACAATCTCTTATCTTCCAAATATTATTGCTGGCATGTCAATGCTTGTAATGCATTTGGAACCTCGAAATGGGCAACGACATGGCGGTTCAAGACTGCCGCAGTCAGCGAAGTCGCAGATGTCGGTACGATGCCGGTTAAGTACGAATTGTATCAGAATCGTCCGAATCCGTTTAACCCGACGACGGAAATTCAAATGGTTTTACCGCGCGATGAATTTGTTACGATGAGAGTTTTTGACCTTACCGGAAGACTCGTTTGCGTTTTAGCGAACGAACGGCTGTCGCAAGGAAATCATACATTCTATTTCGACGGATCGAGGTTGCCGAGCGCTATATATTTTTATCAGATGGACGCGTCCGGTTTTCATCAGACAAGAAAAATGATCTTGGTCCGGTAACCGGCCATGGAAAGGGCGATGCAATGAAACTGACGATTCTCGGCTCGGGTAATTTCGTTCCTGTTAAAAACCGTTCCAATCCGGGCTATTTGCTGGATGTTGGAAAAGAGACGATCATGTTGGATTGCGGTTCCGGCTCGCTTCGCCAGTTAGCCCGCGTAAATAGATCTTTATGGGAATTGCGCAGAGTATTTTTTTCGCACATACATTTGGATCACATCGCCGACTTCGTGCCGCTTCTTTTTACCAGAAAATATCTTCAGTCGGATTTTCCAATTCAAAATCTTGCATTTTATGCGCATCCGAATTTTGAAACCTTTTATCGGGAACTGACCAGACTTTTTTCACGATGGATAGAAGACGAGCGTTATTCGTTTAATTTCCAGCCGCTTGAACCGGGCGGTCGGGAATTCGATGAATATTCTTTGCAAATTTTCCCGACGACTCATACGCTGGAAAGCCTGATTTTGAAATTCACCGAAAACGGGAAAACATTCGTTTATACCGGCGACACGGATTTAAGCGAGACGCTCGTAACGTCTTGTCGGAATGCCGATTGCGTTCTGACGGAACTTTCCAGCACCGATAATCAATCTTCCGAAGGGCACCTTTGTCCTTCAAAGATCATTGACTTGATTCGACTGGCACAACCGAAACAGATTTTATTAACGCACGTTTCTCCGCAAAACGACGATCCTAAAGTTTCCGATAGAATTCAGTCGGCGGCGTCGGTTCCGGTTCAAATCGTCAACGACCTTGATACATTCGAAATTTAAGCCTGTTTGTCCTTTTTGACATGGCAGGTTGATATTCCGAAAGGAACGTAAGGTCACAAATAAATTCCATTAGTTGATTGAAACCAATTTGTTTGATAGATCGAAAGAAAAAATGTTACAGAAGCAGAAACGAGTTTATGAACTTTTCGACCACACATCCGATCTTGGCGTCATCGTCAAAGGTCGAAGTCTGGTGGAACTCTTTCAAAATTCGGCAGTTGCGGTGTTTGACATTATGAGCGGTTCCGTTTCATCCGGCAATTCAGCGATGCTTTCGATTAATCTTCGAGCCGAAAATCCCGAATTGCTTCTCAGAGATTGGCTGGCTGAATTGATTTTTCTTTCAAACGATCAAAAAATCCTGTTCAATGCTTTTCATTTTCAGAAATTGGATCGACATTCACTTGAAGCCGAAGCGGTTGGCGTCGCTTATTCATCCGATTATTTTCCTGTCAAGAAAGAGATCAAAGCTGTTACTTATCATCAACTTCGAGTACAACATTCAAAATCCGGCTACACAGCCCGGTTCATTTTGGACATATAGAAAATGGAAAGACAAATCAATAGAATTGCACATAATATCTGGGAAATTCCTCAAACCGGAAAAATGCGAGTCCCGGGTAGAATTTATGCCTCGGAAGAACTTATGCAGGTTCTCAGAAACGACGCTAGTCTTGACCAAATCGCCAATGTCGCTCAGTTGCCGGGAATTACCGGATTTTCGTTTGGAATGCCGGATATTCACTGGGGATATGGTTTTCCGATTGGCGGCGTCGCTGCGACCGACATCGAAACCGGAGTCATTTCTCCCGGAGGAGTTGGATACGATATCAATTGCGGGGTTCGGTTGATACGGACAAATCTCTATGCGGACGAAGTTTACCCAAAAATCAAGTCACTCGTTGCGGCTGTTTTTAGTGCCGTTCCGAGCGGAGTCGGCTCGCATAATGCCATTAAAAAATTGAACTTGTCGGATATCCGAAAAATCCTGACACACGGCGCTGGTTGGAGTGTCGAAAATGGATTCGGAATGGAAAACGATCTTAACTTTATCGAGGATCGTGGCTGTTTAGAGAGCGCGAATCCGGATGTGATTTCGCCTCGCGCTATAGAACGCGGTTTGTCTCAAATGGGAACGCTCGGTTCGGGAAATCATTTCATCGAAATCTCCAAAATCACTGATATTTATGATGATATTGCCGCTCGAACGATGAATCTCGATATCGGAAAGATCGTCATTCAAATTCATACCGGCTCACGCGGATTGGGCTATCAGGTTTGCGACGATTTTATCAAAGTGACGCTTCAGGCATCCCGGAAATACGACATCGAGATTCCAGATCGGCAACTCTCCTGTGCGCCGTTGACTTCTCCAGAAGGAAAGGATTATCTGGCGGCGATGCGGGCGAGCGCCAATTTCGCCTTCTCAAATCGACAGGTCATTCATTCGCTTATTGAACATGCTTTCATTCAGTCATTTAACATTAGTCCATTAGAACTCGGCTTCCGATGCGTTTGGGATATTGCCCACAACATCGCTAAGATCGAAGAGCATGATTACAAAGGAATTAAAAAGAAATATTGCGTGCACCGGAAAGGAGCGACACGGGCGTTCGGTCCCGGATATTCCGAGCTACCATCAAACTACAAAACGATTGGTCAACCGGTTCTGATTCCCGGCGATATGGGAACGGAATCTTACGTTTGTGTTGGAACGGAAAAAGCGATGGTTGAGACGTTTGGAAGTTCCTGCCACGGAGCAGGACGACTTTTATCACGTTCGCAGGCGAAGAAAAAAGGGGCAGGCATCAATCTCTTCAAAGAATTGGAAAAGTCCGGAGTTTTCGTCATGTCGGAGGAAAAAAGCACGATCGCCGAAGAGATGCCGTTCGCGTACAAAAATGTCACGCAAGTCGTCAATACGCTACATGAAATCGGAATCATCCGGAAAGTGGCCCGGTTGGTTCCGTTGGGAGTCATCAAAGGATAACGAAAGAGAACACTTGAAATGTTTCAGCTTTCATTTGCCCCAATTTCATAAGAAATTATCGTCGTGATGAATCGATTTTCAACTTGGATTTCAATCTTCTCGTTTTTGATTTATGCAAAATGCGAAAAAATCGAGAAAATCTATTTATTGCCGGATCGGGCAGAAATCATCACTGCCTTGACGGATATGATGGTCGTCGATGAGGCGATGTCTGTTTCTGGTCTCAATGATGAAATGCCGCGGACGCTTGAGTATACATCGACGCCGCTGGCGAAAATTACCGGAACCGATACACTGGCTTATAATTTTTCTAAATTGCGTTTCGGTCGAATTATCACACAGACGCTGGATACGATCGTCGTCATCGACACGCATTGGGACTCCGCTTTTGCGGAACTGAAATACAAATTGAAGGGAAATTTCAAAGTCGTTCAATACAAAACCATTCAGGATTCTTCTATCGCTTCTATCCGCTATCTGACTCAAACACATCATGATACGACCGATCGTGATGTGGATTCAACATTTAACAATTCAACCGGAACCTGGAAGTACGATACGACGTATGTCATTATTACTGTTGTGGATACGGTGGATAGTGTAATCACATGGCACGTCGAACAAAAAGATGTTCCGAACGACTCGACGACTAAATCGTTTACGCTGACAACCCGGCAGAAGGCAATTTTTCTCCGAACGCAAAACACGAATAACGTGCGAAAAGACTGGCATTTGAAATTGGTTACGCCGATTATCATCGAAGAAACCGCGAGTTCTCTGGGAATCCGGCAGGTCAAACTGACGGTTAGTGGAAATCCGAAAAACATTGATATTCCGAAAGTTATTGACGGAGATCCACTTGAACTTTTTTTCAATCGGGATACACTTCCACAGCTGACATTCAAAGGAACGGTTCAGGCGGATGTTTCGATTCAACATATGGCGCCGATGTCAATTTTGCCCGGTGAATTGGCGGTGGTACATTTCGGGTATGCGGTAAATGTCGATAAACGACGGATTGCGCTTTTCGATACAGACAACAACTCCGTCCATAGCGGTTCGTTTTCCGTGACGTCACATGGTTACAAAGTTTATCAAATGTATTTCGATGTAACCGACTATAAGTCTATCTTCTTGAAAAATAGTAGTTACGATGCCGTTATCTGGATGATCCCATTCCGGATTCCATAAATTGAACAACTGAAAATGAATAGGTGTAATTGACCATGACACAAAAGTATGAAGTGATTATCGGGTTGGAGATACATGCCCAACTGCTTACCGATACTAAAATATTCTGTCGATGCAAAAACAAGTACGGAGCTGAAGCGAATTCACTAGTCTGTCCGGTTTGTTTAGGATTGCCGGGGACGCTACCGATTCTGAATCAAAAATGTGTTGAATTTGCCGTGAAAATGGGATTGGCTACAGGATGTTCCATTGCTCGTTTTTCACGATTCGCCCGGAAGAATTATTTTTACCCGGATTTAACGAAAGGTTACCAAATTTCCCAGTACGACGAACCGCTCTGCGCCAATGGCTCCGTTCTGATTCATCTCAACGGAGTAGAAAAACGAATCGGCATAACACGCATTCATTTAGAGGAAGATGCCGGAAAATCCATTCACAACGCTGGTGAAATCACCGACACTTTGGTCGATTATAATCGGTGTGGTGTTCCATTGATCGAAATCGTGTCCGAACCGGATATGCGTTCTCCGGAAGAGGCCTATGCTTACCTCACCAAACTCAAACAACTTCTTGAATATCTTGAAATTTGCGACTGCAACATGGAAGAAGGAAGCCTTCGATGTGATGCCAATATTTCGCTTCGGCCATTCGGACAGGAAAAGTTTGGTACGAAAACTGAAATGAAGAATATGAACTCGTTCAGAGGTGTCGAACGTGCATTGAATTTCGAGATTCAGCGGCAAATGAAAATATTAGACGAAGGTGGGCAAGTTCTTCAACAAACGTTACTTTGGAATGAAACGACCGACGTCGCGAAACCCATGCGCACCAAGGAAGAATCTGACGATTATCGCTATTTTCCAGAACCGGATTTGGTGCCTCTCCGGATCGATGATGCGATGATCGATCAAATTCAAAATACACTTCCCGAATTGCCTGATGATAAATTCAATCGATTCATTCGCCAGTATCAGTTGCGGGAATACGACGCCAAAGTGCTGACGTCAAATAAGGACTTATCTAAAAATTTCGAACTAACTGTTGAGGCTTCTGGAAGTACATTTTTATCGAGTAAAATAATCCAAACAGAAGTGCTTCATACAGTAAAAGAAAAGATATATACTATTCGTGATTTTCCAATTCATCCTGATCGTTTAGGCAAATTAGTTAAGATGATTAATGAAAATGAAATTACTCATACTGTTGGAAAAGAAGTCTTTAACAAGATGCTGACTTCCTTGGATTCTCCTGAGCAGATTGTCGCTAAAGAAAATTTAGCGCAAATCAATGACTCAGAAGGACTTGAAGCCATTATCAAGGAAATGATCATTGAAAATCCGGATGAACTGGAAAAATATCGGGCAGGGAAGAAGGCTTTGTTCGGATTTTTCATGGGGCAGGTGATGAAGAAGACGAAAGGCAAGGCAAATCCCGATACTTTATCGTCGTTGTTGAAAAAGGCTTTGGAGTAATATCCATCGGGAAATAGTCAGTTATTTCCTTGTCAATTCTCCCGAATTCGGTTAAACTATGGCGCTTTTTTTGGAGAGATGTCCGAGAGGCTTAAGGAGCACGCTTGGAAAGCGTGTGTATCGGAAACGGTACCCGGGGTTCGAATCCCCGTCTCTCCGCAAAAAAAATGTATTCCAACGCCGGTTTTGATTTTTCAGCCATTTAAATCCGGGCAAGAAAATTCCCTTTTTAATCTTTTAAGAATCCTCACGATTCAGAATCTGCATTTCTAATTAAGTTAAAATATTATTCAATAATCTAAATATAATAAACGTTTAATATTTTATTTGTGTTAATAATAAATATCTATTACATTTGCCGCAATTATTTTTAATAGGTTTTATTGATAATTGAAATTTAGAAAGGTTAGGTAAAGACGAAAAATGGTTGAAAGAGTGAAAAAGGATAACGTGGAATTCGTAAGATTGCAGTTGTTTGATCTAATGGGAGTTCCGAAAGAAGTAATCATACCGGTTGAGGAATTTGACGAAGCGCTGGAAAACGGCGTTTGGTTCGATGGTTCTTCAATCGAAGGTTTCGCCAGAATTCAGGAAAGCGATCTGTTTTTAAAACCGGATATTAAAACATATTCTTTAGTGCCGTGGTTGAACGAAGGCGGTAAAACGGCGCGAGTTATTTGCGATATTTATCGTTCGGATAATCAGCCATTTGAAGACGATCCGCGAACGGTTTTACGGAAAGTTACACAAGAAGCTCGCGACATGGGATTTGAATATTATGTCGGTCCCGAACTCGAGTTTTATCTCTTTAAAAGAGACAATGCCGTGCGGACAGCACCGATCGATGGTGGCAGTTACTTCGATTTAAACTCTTATGAAGGTTATCAACTGATCAAAGAAATCATCACGGCGCTGAAAAGTTTTGGAATTTCCGTGGAAACATCGCATCACGAAGTCGGAATCGGACAATACGAAATCGATTTTAAATACGGAACGGCTTTAGAGACTGCCGACCGATTGCTGACGTTGAAATATACCGTGAAGAAAATTTCACAGATGCACAACATTCAGGCGACTTTTATGCCGAAACCGATATCCGGGATCGCAGGATCGGGAATGCACATTCACCAAAGTTTGTTCGACATAAAGACAGGGAAAAATTTATTTTACCAAGCGGACGATCCGTACAGACTTTCACCGTTGGCTTATAGCTTCATGGCCGGATTGATGAAAAATGTCAAAGCGATGGCGGCAATTCTCTGCCCGACCGTCAATTCTTATAAACGTCTGGTAACCGGTTATGAAGCACCGGTTTATATCACATGGGCTAGTAAAAACCGAACGGCTCTTGTTCGCATTCCGAATTGGTTTAACAGCAAACCGAGTTCGGCACGGATGGAATTGCGTTGTCCGGATCCTACATGTAATCCATATCTGGCTTTTGCAGTAATGCTGAAAGCCGGATTGGAAGGCATTAAGCACAATCTTCAGCCGCCGAAACCAGTCGAAGAGAACATCTTCAAGATCGATCAGGAAAGTTTGAAGCGAAAAAACATCGATAACTTACCCAATTCGCTGTCGGATGCAATAAGCGAGTTGAAAAAGAGTTCACTTTTTGCCGATGTTCTCGGAAAACATCTTTTTGAAAAATATATTGCCATCAAGACAAAGGAAGTCGGTGAATATCGCCAGCAGGTGACACCCTGGGAAATCGAAAAATATATCGATCGGTTTTGAAAAAGTAAATCCAATTCATTCTGATTTTCGTATAGTAAGTACTCGATCCTCAGACAGATTTGGTAATGGCGTTGCTTTGTTTTTTATGTTAGATTACTCATGTTTTATGAGACAGGTGCACGCGTCTAAATTTGTAAGGAATCGGAAATGCTTAACTATCTGAGTCTGATACCGTTACTTCTACTGCTGATCGTTCAGATCATTCTGTATCTGAAAATATCCAAATCCGGAACACAACCGGACAATGCCGTCAAAGAATTGAAGGACAAGATCATCGAATTGGAATCGCGACTCAACCTTTTCCCCGAAATTGTTCAATCAAAGACGGCAGATGTCATTCAACGACGTTTTACTGAATTTACTGATAGCGTTTCGGCAAAGAATCAGGAGTTGATACAAAAATTCGGTGTGTTTCAAAACGATCTTACAAAATCACTTTCAGAGAGTAGCCGGAAATTGAGTGAGGACTTTACACGGTTCAAAGAATCGTTCCAAAAAGGTTTGACGGAAGACTTTGACAAACTCAATGTGACCGTCGAGAAGAAACTGGAAGCGATCAATGTTAAAGTTCAGGAAAACCTGAACGAAGGTTTCAAAAAGACGAACGAGACGTTCGGTGATGTGCTTCAACGTCTGGCAAAAATCGATGAAGCGCAAAAAAAGATCGAGAGTCTTTCGACAAACGTCGTATCGCTTCAGGATATTTTATCGGATAAAAAAAGTCGTGGCGTTTTCGGCGAAGTGCAGTTAAATCAGATTTTATATGCCGTTTTTGGCGATAAGAACGATAAGGTTTTCCAAACGCAATATACGCTCAGTAATTCCAGTCGTGTGGACGCTATGCTTTTTGCGCCGAAACCGATGGGAAATATCGGCATCGACTCAAAATTTCCGCTGGAGAATTATCGAAAGATGATCGACAAAACTTTGCCGGAGTCAGCACGACAGGAATCTTTCAAAGCATTTAATTCGGATGTAAAGACAAAAATCGATGAAATTGCCGGCAAGTACATCATACCCAATGAAACGGCCGATCAGGCGATCATGTTTCTACCGGCGGAGGCTGTTTTTGCAGAACTCTATGCTTACCATGAAAATCTTATCACTTATGCATTTTCCAAACGTGTTTGGATCACATCACCGACGACATTCATGGCGATTTTAAGCACGCTTCAAACGGTTTTGAACGATATGGAACGTCGGAAATACGCCGACCTTATTCAGAAAGAGTTGAACAAACTCGGTGAAGACTTCAAACGGTACCGCGACCGCTGGACCAATTTATCCAAACACATCGATACGGTTCAAAAGGACGTTAAAGAGATAAATACAACGACTGACAAGATATCCAATTCTTTCGAAAAAATTGCTAAAGTAGAAATTGACAACAAACCGCTTATCGGCTCGGAAGCCGAACTATTCGAATTACCGGAAGGAAAAACGTAACGATCCGGAAACTCTTCCCGATACCGATATATTTTTTTATGTAACGTCAGGATAGTCTTAAGATGGATTTTATCACAATTTTTTTATTAGCAGTCGGGCTTTCGATGGATGCTTTCGCCGTCGCTATTTCCTGCGGATTGACATTGAAACCTCCGAAAATGCGGAATGCTTTACGATTATCCGGTTCTTTCGGTGCTTTTCAGGCGCTGATGCCGGTCATCGGTTGGGCAGTTGGTCAGACGTTGGCAAAATATATTCAAAGTGTTGACCACTGGATCGCTTTCGGTTTACTTGTTTATGTCGGTGGAAAAATGATTTATGAGTCCTTACACGAAGACTCGTGCGAAAACCACATCGATCCCTCAAAAAATAAAGTACTGTTTTCATTATCAATTGCCACGAGTATCGATGCGCTCGCGGTCGGCGTCACATTCGCGTTTTTACAATTTGATATCGCTTTACCGATAGTACTAATCGGAATGACGACTTTTTGTATTACGCTTCTCGGAGTTTATCTCGGTAAAAGAATTGGTAGTTTGTTCGGGAAAAAAGTAGAAATATTCGGTGGACTAGTGCTCATCGGAATCGGTGTTAAAATTCTCGTCGAACACTTATGGCTGTAGGATGAATCTTTCATTCATTTATTAGACGGATGATAGTAAATTCCATCGTTTTTTCAACCGGTTGATTTATCAGGAGAAATGGTTGTATGAAACCCTATCACAAAATGTTAAGACACATTCCGCAACTTCTTTTGGTTTTGGCGGTTGCATCGATTTTTCTCTTTCTGAGTTCTTGTGCCGATCGGAGTTCGGGAAAAGTAAAAATCGGAATAGTGCTGGTAAATGACGCCGAAATTTATACATTGACCCGGGATGGATTTGTCGAGGAAATGAAAAAACAAGGATTTGAGGACAAGAAAAACTGTGATTTTCTCATTCAAAGCGCCAACGGAGATATTCCGACCATCGGAATGATTTTGGATAATTTTAAAAATGAGAAGGTAAGTTTAATCGTGGCTGTCGGAACGGCAAGCGTCCAGAACGCAATTCAAAAGACTTCGGAAATTCCAATCGTTTTCGCGACCGTCGCCGATCCGTTTATCGTTGGGATCGGAAAAAGCGATGACGATCATCCGGCTAATGTGACTGGTATTTATGGAACTGCGCCTTACGTTGAACTACTTCAGATTGTTGATGGATTGTTGCCTAATAAAAAAACGATTGGTTTACTTTGGAATCCAACATTTGCTAATTCCGTTCATAACATCGAAATGCTCAAAGATGGCATTTCAAAAGTTCCGACGATGAGTTTTGAGGGAATGACGGTAGCCGGAACCAATGACGTGTTACAGGCTACTCAATATTTGGCAAATAAAAAGGTTAATGCCTTTTTTCTGGTTGCGGATGCGACGATATACGATTCGTTCGAGTCGATCGTTAAAGTTGCTAGACCAAATAAAATTCCGATATTTTCCGTCGATGTAGAATCTCTAACAGACGGCGCAACAGTCGTTTATGGATATGATTACAAGGAAAGCGGTGTTCAGGCGGCGCAAATGGCCGTAAAAATATTGAACGGAACAAGTCCGAAGGAAATACCTTTCGAGATGTACAAATACTCAACGCTTGGCGTCAATCTGGATGTGACCAAATCGTTGGGAATTCAGATTCCGTCCGATTTGATATTGAAAGCGAATTGTCTCTTTGAAAACGGTCAATTGAAAAAAAATCAAAAACTTACACAAGAGAGTCAGACCGTAGTTTATTATGTCCACACCGCGGCGATGGAAATCGGAAGGATGTTACGGGATCTTTCGGAAGACGAAAAGAAAATCGAATTGATTCGTTCGTACATTGATACGGTCCGGTTTTATCATGATAAATCCGGATATTTTTACGTCTATAACTTTGCATGTTTAAATATTGCTCATGCCACACAGAAGGATTTGGTTGGGAAAAATCTTTATAATTATACGGATACGAAAGGGAAGTTTGTGATCCGCGAATTGTCCGAAGCGGCAAAAAAAGGCGGAGACTTTGTGGAATTTTACTGGCAAAAACCGGACACGAAAGGCGAGAAGAAAAAACTCGGTTATGTCGAACCGATTTCCGGTACCGATTATTTTATCGGAAGTGGTGTTTATCTATTTAATGATTGACGAGTAGAAGAGATGCCAACTGATTGAAAGGAAAGGAATTAGAAAATAATGAAAACTGTGAACCATATCGAAGAACTGACAAACGGGAGACTAATCACGCCGACGAAATTTCGGTGCGAAATGGACATTCGAGAAACCGAAAAGGCAATCAAATTCATCAAAGATTATTTCGAGGAGAATTTCGCACGCGAAATGAACCTTCAACGTGTTTCCGCGCCGTTGGCTGTTCTCAATAATACCGGCATCAATGACTATCTTTCCGGAACGGAAAAACCCGCAAGTTTCCGGATCAAAGCGACAAATCAATCTGCCGAAATCGTTCAATCTCTGGCCAAGTGGAAGCGGAAAGCTCTTGCCGATTATGGATTTATCAGCGGCGAAGGCATATATACCGATATGAATGCTATTCGCCCGGATGAGGCTTTCCTCGAC
Organism: Fidelibacterota bacterium; assembly: GCA_041645495.1. Classification (GTDB taxonomy): domain Bacteria; phylum Fidelibacterota; class UBA2242; order UBA2242; family UBA2242; genus 0-14-0-20-45-22. The sequence continues at coordinate 15,167 of JBAZPZ010000031.1, forward strand.
AACATGCACTCAATTTATGTCGATCAATGGGACTGGGAACGGATCATCGCCGAAAACGAGCGGAATCTCGACGTGTTAAAATATATCGTAAGAAAAATTTACAGCGTCATTTACAGAACGGAACAGTCCGTCTGTCGAAAATACCACAAACTTCAGAAGCGGTTTCTTCCGGAAGATATCACTTTCATTCATAGTGAAGAATTGCTGGACTTGTATCCGGATTTATCTCCGAGAGAACGCGAGAACGCCATTTGTAAGGATAAAAAAGCGGTGTTTATTATCGGAATTGGCTCGCCGTTGAAAGACGGAAAACCACATGATGATCGCGCATCGGACTACGACGATTGGTCGTCGGAAACCGGGAACGGATGCCAAGGGTTAAATGGTGACATTCTCGTTTGGTATCCAGTGCTCAATTGTGCTATGGAACTGAGTTCTATGGGAATTCGCGTGGATAAAATCGCGTTGGAAAAGCAACTGAAGTTAAAAAATGAAGAGTACAAAAAGGATTTGGATTTTCATCGGCGACTGATTAATCGGGAGTTACCGTTGTCGATCGGTGGCGGAATCGGCCAATCGCGCCTCTGTATGTTTTTTCTGCGTAAAGCACACATCGGTGAAGTACAGGCTGGAATTTGGCCAGACGAAATGTTAGCGACCTGCAAACAGAATCAGATTTTTCTTCTCTGATTATTTAATTAAATCAAGATAAAAGATGCGAAGGTGTTAATAACTAACATTAAAATAAAAAGGTATATATGGGTTATCCGTTTAAAGAAATCGAAATAAAATGGCAAAAATACTGGGAAGACAATAAAACGTTCAAAGCGATAGATTTTTCTGAAAAACCAAAATATTATGTTCTGGATATGTTTCCGTATCCAAGCGGAGCCGGTCTGCATGTTGGTCATCCTGAAGGATATATCGCAACCGACATCATCGCCAGATATAAACGGAAAAAGGGTTTTAATGTACTTCATCCGATGGGTTGGGATGCATTTGGTCTGCCTGCGGAAAATTACGCACTTCAAACCGGAACGCATCCAAAAATTACAACTCAAAGAAACATCAACACTTTTCGCCGGCAGATTAAATCATTCGGTTTTTCATACGATTGGGATCGTGAAATCAATACTACCGACCCGAAATACTATAAATGGACACAATGGATTTTCCAGCAATTGTATAAAAAAGGTTTGGTTTATCAGGCGGAGATTCCCGTCAACTGGTGTCCCGAACTAAAAACTGTTTTGGCAAACGAAGAAGTCATCGACGGAAAATCCGAACGTGGTGACTTTCCGGTCGTTCGTATTCCGATGCGGCAATGGATATTAAAAATCACCGCTTATGCGGATCGCTTACTGAGTGATCTGGATTTGGTCGATTTACCAGAAAGTATCAAGGAGATGCAAAGGAATTGGATCGGGAGATCGGAAGGAGCGATGGTTGCGTTTCAAATTACTGGGTCAGATCAGACCTTAAAAGTCTTCACAACACGTCCGGATACGCTATTTGGCGCGACATATATGGTCGTAGCACCCGAGCATCCAATTTTAGATAAACTTGTTCCTGAGTCGTTTAAAAGCGTCATCGAGACTTACCGCGTTGAAACTTCCAAAAAAAGCGATCTGGACCGCACCGAATTGGCAAAAGAAAAAAGCGGCGTCTTTACCGGAATTTATGCAGTTAATCCTCTGACTCACAGGAAAATACCGGTATGGACTTCCGATTACGTTCTGATGACATATGGAACGGGAGCGATCATGGCTGTTCCGGGTCACGACCAGCGCGACTGGGAATTTGCGACGAAGTTCGGACTCGAGATATTCGAAGTGATATCTGGCGGCGACATTACAAAAGAAGCCTATATTGGCGATGGAATATTGGTCAATTCCGGTTTTCTGAATGGAATGAATGTCGTATCCGCGAAAAGGAAAATTACAGATTGGTTGACGGAAAATGGAATCGGTGAATTCAGCGTTCAGTACAAATTGAGAGACTGGATTTTTTCACGACAGAGATATTGGGGTGAACCTTTCCCGTTTAAAATATTTCAGGATGGAAGTGTTGAGTTAGTAAATGAAAGTGAACTCCCGCTAGAATTGCCGGAAATGGAAAGATACGAACCGAGCGGCACAGGTGAATCACCGCTTGCGAATTTGAAGGAATGGAACGATTTTATCGATCCAACGACAGGAAAAAGAGCTAGATTTGAGACCAATACTATGCCGCAATGGGCAGGTTCTTGTTGGTATTATCTTCGCTATCTCGATCCGAACAATGATTCTAATGCTTGGGATCCTGAAAAGGAAAAATACTGGATGCCAATCGATTTGTACATTGGTGGCGCCGAACATGCCGTCCTGCATTTATTGTACGCTAGATTCTGGCATAAAGTACTTTATGACATGGGATTTGTCTCGACATCTGAACCGTTTATGAAACTTATCAATCAGGGAATGATTCTTGGCGAAGATGGCGAAAAAATGAGTAAGTCTCGTGGAAACGTCATAAATCCTGATGTTGTCATTGGTAAATACGGTGCCGATACATTCAGAATATATGAAATGTTCATGGGGCCTTTGACTCGAACGAAGCCATGGAGTACTTCGAGTATCGAAGGTGTATATCGTTTTTTAAGTAGAATATGGAATATGATTTTCGATGAGAACAATCAATTAAATGCTGATATTCAAGAGGTTACTCCGACTTCTGAGATTTTATCGATTCTTCATAAAACAATTCAAAAAGTAACAGACGATATAGAATATCTTCGTTTTAACACGGCGATCTCTCAATTGATGATTTTCATCAACGAAATATCCAAATTGGAAACCAAACCGTTATCTGTGATATTAGATTTTATTAATCTACTAAATCCGTTTGCGCCGCATATTTCTGAAGAAATCTGGGAACGTTTATCTAATGGAAAAATCCTGTCATTTAGTTCATGGCCAAAATATGACCCTGAATTCATCAAAGAAGATGTGGTAAGTATAGCCGTTCAGGTGAACGGCAAAATTCGTGGTCAATTCGAAACGGAACGTGATACAATAGACGAAAAATGTTTAAAATTGGCTTTTCAAGTCGATAACGTCAGAAGATTTACGGATGGTAAAGAAATCATGAAAAAGGTTGTTGTAAAAAACAAACTTGTCAGTATCGTCGTAAAGTAATATTTCAAAAAGAGCAGAGGCAAAGGATTCGAATATCCGCTATCTACTCATTTGTTATCTACATGTTTACATAATATATCTTATGCTTGTATGGTTGTTACGCAGTTTTTGCACCCAAAACTGAAATCGTACCATTTCTCCTTTCATTATTCTACTTTTATTTGTTCTTCCAGAAGATGCTATATGATCTTTTAATCTTTTCCTTTTCATTTCGTATGATTCGGATTTAATTTTACAATGTTATTTTTTATAGAGAAATTCAACTCAAATAAGGTATCGACCTTCATGAAGAAAATATTTGTTGCAGTTCTTTTTCTTTCATCTGTTATAAAAGCTTCAGACAAACCGTATTATTTTTACAATCCAGATCAGGAGTATGGTTCGGAACTCCGCTTCAATCCGCTTACGTTATGGGTCAATGGATCGTTTGATATTCTACGAAACGGCGGACACTCTAAAGATATTTTTAATCAACCTTACAAGGTAGGTTGTGAAAATGTCGTTCAAAACATTACTCATCCTTTTGCAAATATTAAAGAATATGGTGTTAAAGATTTTTTACATCCAACTTATCAATTATTTAATGAAATATTTGAGAATGGAAGTTTTGAGGGCACAAATGTAGATCCGATTTCAGATATGCTCATAGACTGGTCATTACAACCGTATTATAATCCTAACAATCGGTTTTTAGAGAATGCAGGTCAACAATTTGCATCAAAATTAAAACTCGGCAAGAAAAGTCGCTACTCTCTATTCTTTTATTGGGGCGTTTTATCGACGGGCGGATTCAGTTATAATCTCGATGATGAACGCACAATTTCCTTCTCTGCAGGCGCTATCGTGAATAAAATCAACGAGAATCGCTTCAGAAATGCGTGCTATATGACACCGGATTTAGATTATGTGATTAGTTTCTTTTATGATCGAAGTAACTCGCTGTTATTATCTACATATCTAACCGGTCCAAAATTTTACAATCTTCGTGTTGATATTTACCCGGGACTTGTTGAGGTCGGTGATTTTAAACCAGGTTTTTTTCTTGGTGCTGGCGAGATGGACGGACTTCAATTCGGATTGATGTGCTCGTTTTTACCAGTAGGAATTCTCGGCCAGTTCGTCGATCCCGGAACGGAGTTAAACTAATGAAAGTTTTGGTCACAGGCGGCGCCGGATACATTGGAAGTCATACTTGCCTGGAATTATTGAACAGCGGTCATCAAATCATCGTTGTCGATAATTTATCAAATAGCAAAATCGAATCTCTGCGAAGAGTTCAGGAATTGACCGGCAAGTCTCTGATATTTCATCAAGTTGACATTTTGGACGAACCGGCACTTGACGCGGTTTTTAAACAGCACTCAATTGATGCAGTTATCCATTTCGCCGGTCTAAAAGCAGTCGGAGAATCGCTTCTTTATCCTCTCAAATATTATCACAACAACGTGACCGGTGCGTTGACTCTTTTTAAGGTGATGAACTGTAACCATGTGAAAAAAATCGTCTTCAGTTCCTCTGCCACAATTTACGGCGATCCCTTAACGGTGCCGATCACAGAAGACTTCCCTGTCCAAACAACAAATCCGTATGGTTCGACTAAGTTATTCATTGAAAATATCTTGCAGGATTTATATAAATCCGATCCTGAATGGGATATTATTCTTTTGCGGTATTTTAATCCGGTTGGCGCTCATAAATCCGGAAGAATTGGCGAAGATCCGAATGGCATTCCGAATAACCTAATGCCATTCATTTCTCAGGTTACAGTTGGAAAACTTCCGCAGTTGAATGTCTATGGAAACGATTACCCAACTCCGGATGGAACCGGAGTCAGAGATTATATCCATGTTGTGGATTTGGCTCGTGGACATATTACAGCCATCGACAAGTTAGAAAAGAGACTCTCGTCTGTTGAAATTTATAATCTTGGAACAGGTCGCGGATACAGCGTATTTGAAATGATTCGCGCATTTGAAAAAGCCTCCGGTCGATCGATTCCATACCGAATAGTCGGACGCCGTTCAGGTGATATCGCGCAATGTTATGCCGATCCGTCGAAAGCGCTTCGGGAACTTGGTTGGAAAGCGAAATATGGAATTGACGAAATGTGTTCTTCTGCCTGGAAATGGCAAATGCAGAATCCGGACGGCTATCCCGAGACAGATGCTCATATTTAGTTCTTGTTTATCGAATACTTAAAATAAATCCGGTCAGATAAGTCAACG
>JBAZPZ010000032.1:0-20402 GCA_041645495.1 Fidelibacterota bacterium
CGGAGCGAAGCGGAGATTCGCCGTGGTGAATTATGAGCCCAACTTACTCACCATCTCCTGAATCCATTTCCTACCAACGCCGGTTTTAAGCCACCTTTCCCGCCTGACCGCTTCAGTTCGCGTCTCGTGGTTTTCCTGATAAAGCAACACCCAATTATTTCCACGCTTCGTCCAGCGTGAATGCGCGGAATTGTGCTCTTTCAGACGACGATTGAAGTCGTTCGTCTGACCGATATAAATGTATCCTTCCTCGCTCCGTATGATGTAAACCGTTACCATAAATCAAAAATCCCACAGATGCGGGATTTTTTGTAGCGGGGAGAGGATTTCCGCCTGTGGCGGATAAACTCCCCCCTGACCTTTGGGTCGGAGCGAAGCGGAGATTCGCCGTGGTGAATTATGAGCCCAACTTACTCACCATCTCCTGAATCCATTTCCTACCAACGCCGGTTTTAAGCCACCTTTCCCGCCTGACCGCTTCAGTTCGCGTCTCGTGGTTTTCCTGATAAAGCAACACCCAATTATTTCCACGCTTCGTCCAGCGTGAATGCGCGGAATTGTGCTCTTTCAGACGACGATTGAAGTCGTTCGTCTGACCGATATAAATGTATCCTTCCTCGCTCCGTATGATGTAAACCGTTACCATAAATCAAAAATCCCACAGATGCGGGATTTTTTGTAGCGGGGAGAGGATTCGAACCCCTGACCTTTGGGTTATGAGCCCAACGAGCTACCAGCTGCTCCACCCCGCGATCATCTTTAAAAAGCGGGTAAAATTAACGAAAATTTTCCGAGAATTCCAAGCTTCAATTTGATAATTTCTTGCTAACGAAATTTATTTCAAAACAACTGCCCACACCATCGAAATTCCAATTAATTCGCCGGACAAATTCCATCATCAAGTTAACAGGTCTTAGCATTGCAATATAGTACGTGACAATCATTTTTTCACGACGTAACTTTCATCGGGTTTTTGAGAATAACGCAATTCCGAATTACGATAAGACAAAGGACTGGTAAAAAATGATACAGAAAAAATGCGTGCTTTTTGTCGGAAATCGGCCAAATGACATCGAAACGGATAATTTAGAAATGGAACAAAGTGAATTTCCGTTTACAATCCAATGGACGCATGATGTAACAAACCTTACCGAACAGTTGGATCGCTTTTCACCGGATTTTATCATCATAGATCGAAACCTATCTTCTAACGACGTAGCCGCCATTACCGAAACGATCCGAAACAAGGATAGGAACACACCTTTGGTTTTGTTTTCGGATTTCAGTAAAGACAACCAGATCATCGACCAACTTACCGCTTTATCAGGGAATGGTTTTTCTGAAGTAAAACAGGTCGTTACGTCGCTGAATGGTGTGACTGATCCGGCAAGAAATCCGGAAAAAATTTATCGAACGATTTTCGAAAATACCGATACGGCGATGACGGTTATCAACGAAGACATGACAATAATGCTCGTGAATTCGGTCTTTGAAGAAATTTCCGGTTACTCAAAAGCCGAAATCGAGGGAATCAAAAAATGGACCGAATTCATTTTCCCGGATGATCTGGAAAGAACCCAGACATACCATAATCTTCGCAGAATCGATAATAAAAAGGTACCACGTCGTTACGACGTTAGATGCTTGGATCGGTCTGGAAAAATCCATGATTGCATCATCTCCGGTTCGATCGTTCAAGGAACAACGGTCTCGATCATCTCACTTTTTGACATGACCAATTTTAAAAAAACCAGAGATGCCCTGGAAGAAACCGAGAGCAGATATCGGATGCTCTTCGAGAATTACAACGATTCCATTTCACTCTGCGACCAGGATATTTTCATTTCCTGCAACCCAAAAACTTGTCAGATGTTTCGATGTCGGGAAGAAGATATCGTCGGGCATTCGATTATCGAACTATTTCCTTCTTCTCAACCAAACGGCGGAGATTCAATATCGCTGGCGATACAGAAGGGCAAAGAAGCACTTACAGGTTTCCCCCAGTTCTTGGAATTCACGATGAAAAGATTCGACGGTACGACCTTTTCGACGGAAGTCAGCCTGAGTCGTGTTATCGTCAACGGAAAATCATATCTCCAAACGATTATCCGCGACATTACCGAACGACAGAAATCGCAGAAAATTCAGAAGGTCATGTACGAGATCGCGGTCGCGGCTCACGAGTCGGAAAACATGCGCGACCTGTCAAAAACCATTCAAGTTGTTCTGGGCGAAATACTCGACACAAAAAACTTCTTTATCGTTTTATACGATCGGGAAACCGATCGCATCACACTTCCCTATTTCAGCGATGAAATGGATGTCATTGATAGTTTCCCCGCAGGAAAGACGCTGACGGCATACGTCATTCGAAATAACCGACCGGTTTTGCTCAAAACTCCACAAGTAATGGATCTGGTCAATAAAGGCGATATCGAGATCATCGGTACGCCTTCGAAAATCTGGTTAGGCGTACCTCTGAAATTGAATGAGACAGTCATCGGCGCGATCGTCGTCCAAAATTACGAGGACGAAAACGCGTTCAGCCAGAACGATTTTGATATCATGAAATTCGTCGCCGACCAGATCGGCTTTTCCATCGAATACAAACGAGCGACCGAAGAATTGCAGAAGGCGCATGCTATTTACCAAAAAGCCATCGAAAACGCTCATTGCGTACCCTACCGACGAAACTTCGTTACGAACAAGTATGAATTTTTCGGTACGAATTCCAAAGACATTCTCGGAATCAGTCCACAGGAGATGACGGTCGAGAAATTTGCAGGAATCGTACAAGAACAAACCCTCACCGACCCGGAAGCACCCGCAAACATTAACAAGTACGTGACAGAATTCAAAGAGGGAAAATCCAACCGGTTTTGGGTGGATTTGAAAATCGAACTCCCGGACGGCAATACCAAATGGATCAGCGATTACTCCGTTCCGATTCGCGATACTAAAAGCGGAAAAATCACCGGTTCGATCGGAATATTGCAGGATATTACCGAACGCAAACAAATCACCGAAGCGCTCAGCCTCAGTGAAAAACGGTTCAAGGAACTCTGGGACAACGCACCGATCGCCTATCACGTCCTGAATACAGACGGAATTATCCTTGATGTCAACCAAACGGAATGCGATATGCTGGGATATATGAAACCGGAGATGATCAGCCGACCGATTTTCGACTTCATTCTTCCGGAACAAAAATCTGATGCTCTGCAAAGGTTCGCTACAAAAATAGAAGGTCGATATGTGCCCACATACGAAGAACGGGCTTACGTGAAAAAGAACGGCGATCGGATTTATGTTTCGATCAAAGATTTACTGGAACGCGATACTAAAGGGAAAGTATCCGGTATCCGAACAACGATGGTTGACATTACGGAACGAAAGAAGGCGGAAGCCGCTTTGACAGAAAGTGAAAAACGATATCGCACTCTCTTCAACAGCGGGAACGATGCGATTTTTGTCTCATCCTTCAATGAGGACGGTTCGCTCGGAAAATTCATCGAGGTCAATGAAATCGCCTGCCAGAAGCTCGGTTACTCGCGTGAAGAATTGCTGGAAATGTCGCCGCTGGATTTCGGAATTTCAGAAAATAAAGACAAGACTCTCGACCTGCTGAAATCTCTCAAGGTCAATAAACCGGTCATTCAGGAGACGGTTCATACGGCCAAAGATGGAAAACGTATTCCGGTCGAGATCAATTACCTGCTCATCGAAATTGAAAACCGGAAAGCCATTCTCTGCATTTCCAGAGATATTACCGAACGAAAAGAAATGGAATTTGAACGCCAATGCTCGGAAAAACTGGAATCGATCGGCATTCTCGCCGGTGGAATCGCGCATGATTTCAACAATATTCTGACGGTTATCATGGGCAACATCACGCTCTCGAAAATGTACTCCGAACCGGGGACTAAAGTCTTTGAACGATTGACAGAGGCGGAACGGGGCGCTTTCCGCGCAAAAGATCTGACTCAGCAGTTATTGACATTTTCCAGAGGCGGCGCGCCGATTCTGAAAACGGCTTCCATCAAGGAACTGTTGGTCGAATCCGCCAAATTTCCGCTGACCGGTTCCAAAGTCAAATGCGAATTTTTCATCGCCGAGATCCTCTGGCACGTCGAAATGGATGAAGGACAGATCAATCAGGTTATTCACAATATCGTCCTGAACGCCGAGCAGGCAATGCCCGAAGGCGGCATCATTCATGTCATCGCAGAAAACATCCAGATCGGACCTGACAATACGCTGTTGCTCAAGCAGGGTAAATTTATTAAAATTACCATCCGCGATAACGGAATTGGAATTGCCAAAGAACATCTGAAAAAGATTTTCGACCCGTATTTTTCGACAAAATCCAGAGGCAGCGGGCTCGGACTGACCATGGTTTATTCGATCATCAAGAATCATAACGGCGCAGTGACTCTCGACTCAAAACTCGGCGTCGGAACGACCTTCTATATTTATCTTCCCGCCAGCGAAGGCGCACTGGAAAAGAATGATGACGAAGAGAAGAATCTGCTTTCCGGATTCGGAAAAGTGCTCATCATGGACGACGAGGAATTGGTCAGGGAAATGGCAGCAGAGATGTTGAAAAACCTCGGCTATGAAGTTCGGACAGTTAAAGACGGAGCGGAAACTATCGCTCTATATCAAAAGGAAATGAAAAACGGATCGCCATTTTCGGCAGTTATTATGGATCTGACTATTCCCGGCGGAATTGGTGGTGAAGAGGCGCTTCGTTCACTTTTAAAAATCGATCCGACTATCAAGGCAATTGTTTCCAGCGGTTATTCCAACGATCCGATTATGTCGCGATATTCCGAATACGGCTTTTCGGGTGTCGTCGCCAAACCGTATAAAATTTCCGATCTCGGTTATACGTTGAAAAAGGTTATGAAGAAATAATTTTTCTGAATTGTCTTCCAACTCTGCGTCATCAAAATGGAAGGCAAGTTCCGATTTCTGTCAGCCAAATAAATCCGGCAGGATTTATTTGGAACGTTCGACTTCTCTCACCGCCCAATCCAGCGCTTCGTTCAACATCGCCTGCGGCGGTTCGGCGATAAAGCCCGATTCCATCAACTGATGTGTCATTCTGCGGGAATATTCGATATCGATTTTTGCCTTTTGAAACGCGGAATCCCGGTCGATCATTTTTCGGGCGACGCCATCGCGAATCGCCTGCATTGCGACTTCGGCGGCAGTGAACGCAAAAACGTCCGGCTCGTCCATTTTTGGGATGATATTTTCCGGCGTGATGCCACGTTTTTCGGCAAACTGTGCCAATGCGTTCGCGGCGGCTATCGCCATTTCGTCTGTGATTTTTCTGGCTCTGACCATCAAAGCGCCTTTTAAAATTCCCGGAAAACCCAACGAGTTATTGACCTGATTCGGAAAGTCGCCGCGACCTGTCGCCACGATGAATGCGCCCGCTTCCTTCGCCGCGTAGGGATAAATTTCCGGAACGGGATTGGCGCAGGTGAAGACGATCGATCGTTTCGCCATCGATCGAATCCACGCCGGTCGAACCGTGTCTGGACCGGGTTTCGATAAAGCGATCAGCACGTCGGCGCCTTTCACGGCTTGTTCGATGTCCGATACAAAACCGGGATTTGTCGATTGACAAAGTTCCCATGTGCGATAATATCTCACGTCGGACTTGATGTCTCGTCGGTTTTTAGATAGCGCTCCGTTGACGTCAAAAAGGATCATTTTCTGCGGATCGGCGCCGGCGGTAATGAAAATTCGGGCAACGGAAGTATTAGCAGCGCCGGCTCCGAGCATCACGATCCGAATTTCACCAATTTTTTTATTAGCCAGTTTCAGGGCGTTGAGCAATCCGGCGAGCGTCACACAGGCCGTTCCCTGCGCGTCATCATGCCAAACGGGAATATCGCACGTCTCGCGCAATTCATCCAGAACGCGATAGCAATTCGGTTGGGAAATGTCTTCGAGATTCACGGCGCCGAAACTCGGCTGAGCCATTCTGACGAAATCGATGATCTTCTGCGGATCGTTTTCGCCGTTTTTTCCCCGGCTGTCCATACAAAGTGCGACCGCATCCACGCCGCCGAGGTATTTCATTAGAAATGCCTTGCCTTCCATCACGCCCATCCCGCCCGGAGGCGTACAATCGCCGTCACCCAGGACGCGCGTCGAATCGCTGACGACTGCGACGAGATTTCCGCGATTCGTCAGATCGAAGGACGCATCGGAATTGTCTCGAATCGTCGTCGAAATCTTCGATACGCCCGGTGTGTACCAGACATTGAACCAGTTGAATCCGAAAACGCCTGCTTTCGGAGCCGTTTGGATTTTTCCGCCGTAGAACCCATGCACCGACTCGGCTAATCGTTCGAGAAAAAGCGTCTTCGCCCGCGCAACTTGTTCTTGCGTAAAATGCTCGGGAAACGATGCGTTCAAATTACTGAGGTCTAATTTTATTTTTTCCATGAAAGCTTTTCTTCAATCGGCTGGTTCGCCGGTTTTCCACTTTTATATCTGAAAGATATCATTCCCACTGGCATCGACGGCAACAAACAGCGGCATTTTGTCGATTTTCAGTTCGAGAATCGCTTCGGCCTCTAAATCCGGAAACGCGATCACGCGCGCCGAAACCACCGATTGAGCCATTTTTACAGCCGCTCCACCGACAGCCATGAAATAAACCGCCCGATTTTTCACGATCGCATCGATCACTTCGCGGCTTCTCGCTCCTTTTCCAATCATGCCTTTCAGTCCCAAATCCAATAATGCTGGCGTGTAAGGATCGAGGCGATAACTGGAGGTCGGACCGGCCGAACCGATGACCGCACCGGGTTTCGCCGGAGATGGCGACAAATAATAGATCACCTGACCGGCGAGGTCAAAAGGCAACAATTCACCGCGACGAATCATTTCCAACAGACGCTTATGCGCGGCGTCGCGTGCGGAATAAACGATTCCGCTTAATAAAACCTTGTCGCCCGCTCTGAGCGCACTGATCGCCTCCGGCGTAAGCGGTGTGGTCAATTCATGTACGCGCATCATTTTCATCCGATCCGAACGCTCCAATGACGATGTGCATGACACTGAATATTCACGGCAACCGGTAACGACGCCATGTGACACGGTTTTTGGATAATCTGAACGGCCAGAGCAGTCGTCTTGCCGCCGGTTCCCATCGGTCCGATGCCAAGTTCGTTGATGTGAGCAAGTAAATCACGTTCGACTTCAGCCCATTCCGGAACGGGATTCGGTTCGTTTAACGGTCGCATCAACGCCTTTTTCGCCATTAAAGCGCACTGTTCAAAGTCGCCGCCGACGCCAACGCCGACGATGACCGGCGGACAGGGATTTCCGCCTGAACGTTTGACGCGATCGACGATAAAATTTTTCACGCCTTCGATGCCGTCGGCCGGCTTCAGCATTTTAATTTCGCTCATATTCTCGGCGCCGCCGCCTTTCGGAACGACTGTAATTTGGATCGAATCGCCCGGAACAATGTCGGTATAGATGAGCGCAGGTGTGTTGTCCCGGGTGTTTTTTCTTCCGAATACCGGATCCGCGACGATAGATTTTCGTAAATAACCGTCGGAATAACCGCGTCGAACGCCTTCCTGAATCGCTTCGTAGAAATCACCGCCGACGATATGCACGTCCTGCCCCAGTTCGACGAATACGACCGCGACGCCGCAATCCTGACAAACCGGCATCTGCTTTTCCTGCGCAAGCACGTGATTTTCGAGAATCATTTCGAGGATTTCCCGCGCAATCGGCGAGTCTTCTTGATCCAGCGCGATGCGCAGTCTTTCCCGGACAATGGGATCGACCTGATAATTCGCTTCCATACAAAGCGTTTTCACGGCGGACACAATGCGGGAAGCGTCGATCTCGTTCAACTTTTCTCCGATCTGAAAATTTTATGGGCAAATGGTTTCACTTGCATAGCCAAATTTTGCGTGTGTTCTTTAGTTTTCCAACGGATTTATGAACGGAAAATGAAATAGACGGCGCCCATTAGGCAAAACCCGGCCCAAACGTAATCGAGTTTGACCGGTTGTCTCATATAGATTACGGCAAACGGTACAAAAACCATAAGCGTGATGACTTCCTGCATCACTTTCAGCTGAGCAAGGCCGAGACTCGTGTAACCGATCCGGTTCGCCGGAACCTGAATCATATATTCGAAAAAGGCAACTCCCCAGCTTAGAATAGCGGCGATATACCACGATTTGTCGCTCAAATTTTTTAAATGACCATACCAGGCAAAGGTCATGAAGCAGTTGGACAGCGCCAAAAGGCCGGCTGTTTTCAAGAAAGTTGACATTCGATTCCTCTGAAATAAAACATATTTTCATACCGGAATCCCATTCGGGAATCGGCTTATTTTTCAAATGACGAGACGCCGCAGATTTGAACGATCTCGCCGAAATAGATGCGGTGATAATCTTTCTCAGGATATTTCTGGTGAATCTCCGCGTTCAGGAAATTTTCCGGATTCATGTCCTGCCAGTACATTTTTCGGCATTCAACGATCAGGTTCGATTCGGCATAGCCGGGCGACCGGACAATTTCCGATGCGACGGGCGTCAGGCCGGATTCGGCGATTTTCCGTCGGGCTCGGCCAGAAGTCGAACCGAGGAACCGGAGCTTGTCCCGAAGCTCTTCCGGAAAGGAGCACAGCGTGAATGAATCATACTTTTCCAGAAATCCGAACGTAAATCGCGTCGGACGTACGACGATCAAAGCAAGCGGTTTACTCCACATCGAGCCGAAACTTCCCCATGCGACCGTCATCGAATTGAAATCGCCCGTCGAGAAATCGCCGGCCGTCAACAAAAACCATCCGTTCTCCCAAGCGTCGAAACTTTTCAATGAGAATTTTTCAAAATCGATCTTTTTCAGCATCTTTTCTCCAACATCAAAATAAACCTGAGACAAGCGCCCCAAGTATAACAGTTTACCGGAAAAAATCAAAATCAATTGATATGACCGTTCTGTCCTCAAAACCGATGACAGAAACGCCGGCGCCTGATGTGAAATTTTTCTTTTGAGTAAAGGCAATCTGCAGTAAGTTCACGCAAAATGGAGAATCAATAAAATGTCTGCAATCGAACTGAAAAACCTGACCAAAGAGTATGACAAAAACGCAAAAGTCATCGAAAACCTGAATCTGAAGATCAATGACGGTGAATTTCTGGTCCTCGTCGGCCCTTCCGGCTGTGGCAAATCCACCACGCTGAGGCTGATTGCCGGACTCGAAGAAGCTACGCGCGGGGAAATATATATCGGAGACAAATACGTCAACAACGTCCCGCCGAAAGACCGTGATATTTCGATGGTCTTCCAGAATTACGCGCTTTATCCGCACATGACCGTTTTCGATAATATGGCTTTCGGTCTGAAATTACGGAAATATAAAAAAACGGAAATCGCTGCGCGCGTCAAAGAGGCCGCCGATATTTTGGAAATCGGCGAACTTTTATCCCGAAAACCCAAACAGTTATCCGGCGGTCAACGCCAGCGAGTCGCGCTTGGTAGAGCGATCGTCCGTAAACCGAAAGTCTTCTTATTCGACGAACCGCTGTCAAACCTCGACGCCAAGCTGCGTGTCCAGATGCGGACGGAAATTAAAAAACTCCATAAACAGTTGAAAATAACGATGGTGTACGTGACCCACGATCAGGTCGAAGCGATGACAATGGGTGATCGAATCGCCGTCATGAAAAGCGGGATTATCCATCAGATCGACACACCATTGAATCTCTACAACAAACCCAACGACCTTTTTGTCGCCGGATTCATGGGCAGTCCCGCGATGAATTTTATCCATACAACTTTACTCGACGGTGAAAATTATATCGCCGACGAGGGAAATATTCAAATCCATCTGCCCAAACAAACATGCCCGGCCTTGGAAAAATATATCGGGAAGCCGTTGGTGATCGGAATTCGTCCGGAAGATATTTCATTGGTCGAACCGCCCGAAAACGGGACGAAAATCCTTCTCAATGTCGAGGTTTTCGAGCCGATGGGAAACGAAACGAACATCTATTTTACGACGGGAAAAACACCCATCGTCTGCCGGACGCCCGATTTTAATCCGGACGCAGATGTTCAGGACAAGATTTCGGTCTATCTAAACCGTGAAAAGATGCATTTCTTCGATCCGGAATCCGGTCTGGCCATTCGCTGAAATTTATCGAATTAAATTCGGATCAGATGACTAAAACTTTTCGAGCCTGAGCACTGTCTTGCCGATCGATGCGTCGCTGGAAATCATCACGGGCAGATGACGCGCGTCGGCGCTGACGTAAATCGTAACCTGATTTTGATGCCGGAACAATTTTCCGTCTTTGGAAAATGGTTCGAGCACGAAGCAGACGAATTCGCCAGCAGGAACATTGACTTTTTCTATTCTTTTGACGATGATGTTATACGGCTTTAGTTTATCGTTATCATAATTGAAAAGTTTAAAAATGCGTCCGACGTACAAACTCTCAGCGCGCAAAAAATAGAAGATCGACAGCGGATCGTGAACCATTGATGTCAGCGTGTCAACATCGGTCTCCGAAATCGCCTGCATTTTCTGATAATCGAACCGAACGGCATATTCTTTCCGGTAATTACCTTCGGCAAGTTTTTTTTGAAATCGCCGTGAAAATAACGTCTTGACGTCGATCCACGATTCCATATCGTCGCGAATCCGGTACAATTTATCAAAAAACGGCGCCGTTTGCGTTTGAGACCGAACATGATAGGTCGCATGACCGTCTATGATTTCCTGTCCCAAGATTTCCATCGTCGATTGTCCGCTTTTGACGAAGTTGAACACCGTGGAATAAACCAGTTTCTCGCCAACTTGAAAAGGATACGACTGAGCCGACGCCGGAGATGGCGCCAGACCGATCAAGCCGACAAACATCACAACCAACGCGGAGAATGATGGAAAAGTTTTCAATCCGATTCGTCCCGCAAGAATTCTTTCTTCAACGACTTGACCTTATGTCTCAATAAGTTTTTTTGGATCGCTTTTTGGAGCGCTTTCATGTTCTGTTTAACTTGCGATGGCTCGTAATAGTTCAAAAACTCGATCCACCGGCAATTTTCATGCGGTTTAGTCAACCCGCAGTCACAAAGATTCATTTTCGAAATATCATACATTTTCCTGAAAGTCGTCATGAACCGGCGTGGCGCCATCCGGTTTAAATCGATCAGGTACATATCTTCCGGATTCCCGTTTTTCACCAAGAAATTTCCCAGCGTCAAGTCATTATGGAGATATTTCAACCGATGAATTTTGAAGATCGTTTCGGCGATCACCTGAATCATGCGATTTTTGAACGAATCGGAAGTCGTGAAATCGCGCAGAACTTTCCGCGCGAGCCGATAGTCGTCAATTCGCTCGTACAGCAAGAAGTTTTTCTTGATGAATCCTTTTTTTCGTTCGGTATAACAGGTAATAGGAGCGGGTACCTTCACGCCGTTTTCCAGCAAAAGCCACGAAGCGTCCCAGGATTTTCTCGCGCGGGAACGCATAAATGGGCTGAACCATCTCGACGGCGAATTCCGCCATCCGAAATTCTTCACGACGACGCGATACTGCTTTTCACCAATCGGAACTTCAACATCAGCAATGATGTTAATTTTCCGTTTGTAAAT
Organism: Fidelibacterota bacterium; assembly: GCA_041645495.1. Classification (GTDB taxonomy): domain Bacteria; phylum Fidelibacterota; class UBA2242; order UBA2242; family UBA2242; genus 0-14-0-20-45-22. The sequence goes on from JBAZPZ010000032.1 coordinate 11,656, forward strand.
AAATTTGGCGCGCTCGATGATCCATCCTTTGTTGCATAGCCTCTCGATGGTTTCCCGATTTAGCCTCTCTCCCAGTAGTTCCTGCTTTGCCATGTTAAAACGACCACCCTCCTAACGATCGCCGCGTCTGAATTTTCCGGTATAAGTTGATCGGTTTATGTTTCAATCTTGCCAATAAATTCGTTTCGAACGCATCATCGACAGCCGACAAAACGCGTGCAGAATTCTGCCGATCCGAATACGGATGAATCTGACGCAACGACGCCTTTCGATTTTCAGAAAATTCGCCGGGGAACGAGAGCGAACGGTCGATCGCCGACCGCAATTGACTGACTTCGGTGATGTTGATTCCTTTATCGACCCGAACCTGCGCATTCAGCGTGACGACCGGCTTATCCAACAGCATAAATTCATAAACGATTGACGATGTATCCGAAACGAGAACGTCCGCCACCTGAAGCAAAGGAACGTTGTCGGGCGAATCATAAATAATAAATTTATCTTTCGGAAGAGCGAGGAACCGCCGTTTGTCGGTGGCATCCATCAGGTCGTGAAATTTGACGATCCAAGTTTCGTTTTCCTTCGGTAGATCGGGTAAAACCGGCAAGATGAAGTCGGAAGATTTGAACTTCGGGCTGAATGTCGGCGCATAGAAAATCAGTTTTTTTTGTTCGTCGATTCCCAAATTTCGGCAGATTTTCCGACGATCAAATTCGGTGAGAATGGCATCGACCTTCGGCCAACCGGTCTCGACAACTTCAAAATGCCGATATTTCCGCGACAACGCCTGGAATTTTTCAGTAATCAACGGACCGCTCGTGCAGTACAAATCGAAGAAACCGGTAACTTTGTAGTGTCCGCCCTTTTCCTCACAGAGTCCGTGAAATATCTGAACCTTCAGGCCTGGAATTTTGTGATGAACGACATTCCCGGGAACAAAAACCACATCCGGCTGAAAAGCGATAGCTTCCTGAATCGAGTGCGTCACTGAAAAATCGCCCGTCAGATACGGTAGTACATTTTCCGTCGCAAAACAGAGTGAAATGCCACGCGAGGAACGATGAATTTCTTCGATCAGCGGTTTGACGACACTGATCGAATAGGGTCTGGTCAGAAAGTGAAGGTACTTTTTCACCGGCGACTTTCCACCCGAATCAGCAAATCTTCCACGACGCGACGCGACGCCTGACCATCGACGATTCCCAGAAAATCGTCCCGTTTCCGACCATAAGATTGACCGATTTCATTTCGGGAATCCAGCGCCCGCGTGACTGCCGATTCCGCGTCTTCCGGTTTTGGAGCGTGAACAGCAAAATCCAACTGCCGAATGATCTCATCGTCCATCCGATCGCGTCTGAAACGTCGGTTAAACAGATGATGTTTCCAGCGCAAATGTAAAAAATCACAAACGACAACCGGCTTGCCCGTCGCCAGAAACTCAAACGCAGTCGAAGATGCTTCCGTCATCAAAACGCTCGCGATAGAAAAATAGGGAACGATATTGAACGATTCCACCGGTAGAAGCCGGAGATTTTCATATTCGTCAGCGAGTTGCAGAAACAAATCTTTCTGATGCCGGTATTTTCGCAGAGTCCAGGAAAAATGATGTAGTTTGACGATCAGGTTAAAAGATTTTGTTAGTTCGCCGATTCCTTCGCCAAAAGGCTCGATAGAACTCGGGTAAAAAGTCGGCGCGTAGAGAATGATCGGCCGGTTGTTGTCAAATTTCAAATCTTTTGTCGCTTTTTGAATTTCCTCCGGATCGAACAGTGCATCCAATTTAGGAAATCCCGTCACGACGAGTTGAGTTTTCAGGTTTCGTTTCTCAAATTCCCGCACGCGGTAATCGCCCTCGACATAACGGACATCGATTCGCGGGTCATAATCGGTATAATAGCACGACTTGACACCGATTCCGTGATAAAGCAGGACAGCGAGCGTATTTTCGGAACAGTAATCACCTGCGCGAGTACTTTTTCCAAATAGAGTGATATCAAACCGTCGGTTTAAAATTTTCCGGCGGCGCTCAGCTTCATTTTCCGCATCTATAATTTGCCAACCTTCGTTTAAAATGAACCGTTTGATCAGAGAATAATCCGTCATTGGCGAATCGACGGTAGCGCTGAAGAAAATATCAAATCCGCCACGCGTTTTCATCGCTTTGGCAACAGGTAAAAACTGCGGTAAATAATAAAGATGCTGAACGTTGAAAAGGACGGAGATTGATTTCACGACCACCAATTACTTTTTATTGAATGCTAAGATTTTTGGCAATATGATCGTCCGCGCTTTTTCCAGATCTTCGAGGAAGTCAATCTCGATAACCGGAATGTCGGAGATATCTTCATAAAACATCGGATGTTTTTGGAGGATCAAATCAACGGCTCGCTCGAAAAACGACATCCGATCACCTTCTTCAACAACGGCTTTCAGACTCTTAATAAAATCATCTGTTATTTCTGCCGAGAACTTCGCAATCCCGACGAACTCTCCGAGACACTCGTCAGGCGACAATTTCTTGCCGATTCTCAAAATCCGATGAGTTTTATCGACGATAACCTTTACCTCTTCCTCGCCACATTTATTGACTTCAACGCCCAATGCCGTAGGCTTGTCCGAACGAATCAACCGTCCCAGCAATTCACGATGGAACACGACATCCGCATTGAAGTATAAAAAATCATTTCCCTTGAAATAATCGCCTGCCAGCATCAGCGAATAAACGGTGTTCGTCGAAGCGTAAAGTGGATTCTCGACATATTGCAGGCGAATTCCTTTGTACTGGTTTCCATACTTAGAAATGATTTGTTCTTTGAGGTAACCGACGACAATCAAGGCGTCTTTCACGCCGTAAAAATCCAGCGCGTCGAGTTGATGTTCTAAAATCGGTTTCTGCCCGATCTCGATCAGGCATTTATGTTTTGTGTCGGTTAGCGGCGAAAGTCTACGCGCGGAACCGGCGGCGAGAATGACTGCTTTCATATATGTTTTCCTTTTGGCAATCGCTTATCATATAATTTAGGTTCGAATTCTTTATAAAGCGTCTCGATCTGGCGAGTCGCTTCTTTTATTCTTGCTAAAACTTGCAAATCATGCACTCTGATCGTTTTCGTGAAAGGTTCCTTTGCAAACAGGCTATCCATCAGATTCGTAAAATAGTCAGCGATGTCTCGTTTTTCATAGTCAATATTAACAATTTTCTGACCCTGGAATATCTTCTGGGCTATTTTATTGAGACCTTTGGCCGAAAATAACCTTGCGAAATCCTTTAGCATTCTTTTAACACCTTTTGGAGGGACTTTTGATAAAGGTCCGACTTTCACTGTCGACAATCCGCCGAGGTGGCAAAGGGTTTTGGCATCCTTGTAGATGAGGTTATAACCGTTGCAAATCAACAACAGATTAAGAATTTTGGCTGTATCGTAACGCCGGTTTTGCAGATTGAGATTCTCGATCTCCTGCCGAACTGTAACCGCAATTTCATCCCATTGATAATATTTATCGAATGTGATCGCATATTCACGCAGAATTTTATTCAATATGTCGTTTTCGTAAATGGCAAAAAATGTGCTTCCCAGGCATAGTCCGTCCGCGGTGTGATTGAATCGGCCACCGATTCCTTTGCAGCCTGGTGGCATTACCTGACTGGCTTCATCCAACCAGATCGCCGTACCGGAAAATATCCCACAATATTGCCCGAAGTAATTCCGGAATTCTGCTATAAAATCTCCGGTTGCGAAAATATCTGAATCCATAAAGCAAAAATACTGGGATTTTTCCAACTGCTGAAGATAGGTTAGAGCCTTTCCGTGTGGGACCATTCCATCAAAAGGCAGTGACAGGAATTCCAGTCGAGGATTATTTTGACAAAATTCCCGCAAAATCTGTTCTTCTTCCTCCCTGCAATCATTTGAGACCAGCCGGAAAGTACAGTCCGACCATTTTAGCAGGCTCAGAATAAATAACCGCAGGTATCGAACGTTCCCGGCAGTATAAATAATATTAAAATTCAGATACAATTTTGAGCCTTGTTAGACCAGTAAGAATTCATACTTGCTTAGTAATATCTTCATTTATTAATTTGGCTGTTGTAAAATCGTAAATCGCCCGATCATCCAGACTCGAGTCGTAGTCTTTAACCGGTGTTCTCCAGTCGCCAAAAATGTCCGTGAGATAATGATCAATATCAGACGGTATGTAATATGGTCGCCCTTCCCATTCGACCGTATCAAGATGTTCATGATAATGGGCTTTAACCCGTTTCAAGGCATTACTCCCGATCCAGTAGAAGTAATCATCAATTTTATATTTGATGAAAACATCTAAATGTAACTCCCTGATGTTAAAGAATCGGAAATATTTCTTCTGCCAATATTTTATCTTAATCACCCGAAGTTTACCCGGAAGTCGGCCAGTATTATCATATCTAAAACTGATTCGGTACTTCAATGGGAATTTCCGTTTAATTGCCAGGAATTTTTCTACATAATCGCCATGAATACAAATATCGGCATCTTCATCCCAGGGAAGTAATCCCCCTTGACGTATAATCCCGAGTAGAGTACCAAAGTCGAGCCAGTACTGGATGTTATTTTTTTCCAAAAAAGTAACCGTGTCATTTAAAAGTTTTTTGGTCGCAGTAAGGTTTTTACCCGTCAAGAATACATTTTTTTTAACCTTATTAGGATTTGTATAGCGGGTTTTCCGGGGCAGAGTAAGTATAATATCCTGGGTGATAGCGGCTCCATCATCGGTATTGGTATTCCAAAGGGTCACAGGAACCTGCCAATTACCATACCGTAATTTCAAATACTTTTCTATATCTGAAGGAACATTATACTGTCTTCCGGCAATATTACACAAATCAAGACAATTATAATATTCCGATGGCACCTGTTTACAAACAATTCCACTTACCCAACGCGTATAAGAACTATAATTGAATTTGAACGTTATGATTATTCCTATTGATGGCGAACCGATTTTAATTAACGGACTGATTAATATTTTCGCGATGTCACCATCTATCCAGCGAAATCCGGACTTGTCATACACTACTTGAAACTTGTACCACGGTTTGAATACTTTTCTAAGCTTTTGGATGTTCTGAATATAATTTGAAAGCACGCTAATACTGATGTTTTTCGCATGTGGAAGCAATTTACCGTCCCGATAAAAACCTAACAGCGTTCCAGAATCCAGCCAATAGTGAATTTTATTTTTATCAAGTACCTTCTTTGTAAAATAGAGAAGCCGCAAGGCTCTGTTTTTATACCATCTTGTAATTTCAATCTTCAGCAAGGGCTTATTTAACTCCAAATATCAGGATTTTTTATGTAAAGCTGTATTAAATAATCTTCAACACCGTCAACCATTTTTGCGATCGAGAAATTTTCGATCATAGACGTTCGAGCTTCACGCCCAATATCCTCTCGAATTTCCTCTGATTTTATTAATTCCAGCGTTTTATCGGTCATCGTTTGAACATCATTGGGGGGAACGATTGCTCCGGTTCTTTCCGATTGGATTAATTCTCTAACACCACCCACATCAAAGGTAATTACCGGTCGGCCAACAGCCATAGCTTCCATTAGAACGTTCGGAAATCCATCATAAGAAGAAGTAAGTAGAACTAAATCACAAAAAGCATACAGTGGATTTAGATCCGATTGAAATCCGAGCATAAACACATTTTTTTCGATTCCTAGATCAATTGTGTACTGCCGGATATCTTCTTCTAATGGACCAGATCCAACAATCAGAAAAATCGCGTCAGGATATTCCCGAAGGATGTTATTGGCTACATCAAGAAAAAGATTATGCTGTTTGATAGACACTAAGCGTCCAAAAATTCCCAATACCGGGCGATGACTTGGAAGATTGTATTTTTGTTCAATCGCTTTACGATCAATGATAGCAGAAACGTTAATATCAACTCCGTTTCTGATCAGGCGAATAAATTGATCTTCCATCCAACCATATGACATATATTTTTCTTTAATGGCGACGGCATTAGTAATGATCCCGTTGACCATTCGCCGGTACAGCAAACGATACCGCCAGTTATTATGGACATTTGGCATTCCTGCACGAGCGACAATAATAATTGGTCGTCTAAGTATTTTTCTGGCAATACTGGCCATTTTGATTTCTTTGTTATAGTGATTAATAACGATGTCGATTTGGTACTCTTTTAAAATTTTTGATAGTCGAAAACTGTTGATCATGCTAAAATCAACACCAAATTTCATTGAAAAAGTAACGAATCCGGATTCTTTGCACCTGTTGGTAAAAATTGCGTTGAATTTCCCGCCACAGAAAATATTATAACCTTTTTCACGTAAACCCACAGCCGTGATTAACATCCATTTTTCGATCCCGCCCCAAGCTTTTTCATTTGTGCTGTTTAGGAATAAAATGTTCATTCACCGTCTCTGGTTCTGTATCGTGGAATTTCCCAAATGACTTATTCTATGACTTCTGCACATTTGCACCGCGGCTAAAATATTGTCAATTTTATAAGACACTTTATCATCCTTCATCGATTATTACTCATTCTCATAATGCTATTTTCGGGGAGTAATTTATCACAAATTTCAGAGTAAACAATAGACATGTTCTTTCTCAATGTCTGAGTAAGGAGACATTGACATAATGCGTAATGTACTTGGAAGTGGATTTTCTTGCACTATCAGGTTTTTTTTGAAGAATTCCTAAGATATTAGTTGATAACTAGCAAGACATCGCTTACACTTTTAGTAGCATGACATCGTTTACAATTTAGAGGTCAAAGTATCGCATAACATCGTTTACAGATTGCTGTAAAATGTCCATTTTTCAGTAAAAAACCGGAGACTGAAAAATGGATACAATTGAACTTAGAAAACTAGCCGTATTAATGTATTTACGAGACACGAGCATTAGTGATATCTGCAAGACGCTCAAATGTAGTCGTCCTTGGTTATATAAATGGTTAAGACGTTATCAATCTGATCCACGAGGGGAATGGTATGCTGAATATTCTCGCCGTCCTCATGGAATTCACTTTAGTATAGATAACGAACTGGAAAATATGATCATCAAAATTCGACACAATCTTGAACAGACATCATATGCTCAGATTGGGGCTGTTAATATTCAATGGGAATTGCAGAAGTTCAAAGTCGAACCTCCGCCAGTTTGGACGATTAACCGAATCATCAAAAAGCATGGATTAACCCTCAAGGAAAAGAAGCCCGTTAAAAGGTTAAACGACTATCCGAACTATGACGTTGATGCTCTTCATCAGATGGATTTGGTAGGCCCGCGCTATATCCAGAAACAGAGAGTATATTTTTGTAACATGATAGCGGCAGATTCGCATTGTGTCCACGTTAATCAAATTTCAAGCAAAGCCAGTCAAGACATTTTGCCGGCTATTATTCGTTTCTGGCAACAGTTCGGCGTCCCGGATTATCTGCAGATGGATAACGAACTATCTTTTCGAGGGAGCAATCGCTATCCACATAGTTTTGGTCAATTAATTCGGTTTGTTCTTTCTCAGGAAGTAACTCCGATATTTATTCCCGTCAGAGAACCTTGGCGGAATGGAATCATTGAAAAATTCAACGATACCTTTGATAAAAAATTCTTTCGCTCACAAACATTCACAAACCTTGATTCTCTTGTTAAACAGAGCGCTGAATTCGAGCAATTTCACAACAATAATTATCGCTATAGCGTCAATCAGAATAAATTCCCACTTCAAGTCCACCGGCAAAATCCTCCGGCGCGTTATATTGATAAAGATTATCAAATTCCAGACGATATTCCACTTGAGTCGGGGAAGATAACCTTAATCCGCTTCATTCGTAGTGATCTCCGCCTGAATATCTTTGGAGAAATATTTCAGGTTGTACCGGAACTTGTCTATCGCTACGTGGAAGCAATTATTTCTATTGAGGGACAATCACTAAGCGTATATTCAGATAACCGCTTGGTTCAACGTTTTCCGTACTATGTTCCAGTAGATTGGGTGTAAACGATGTGGCGCTATATTTACACCGTTAAAAATCGGTTCACCCCATGGGGTGAATGTAAACGATGTCATGCTACAGTATTAACCATTAAAATATGTAAACGATGTTATGCTATGTAACAATTTGTCTTTAAAAATTTTTAAAAAGCAGTATATTTGTCTCGGTCGTTTTAATGAACGGCCAGCAATGCTGAATTGAAAATGGCTTGGGATTTTTGCCGGATATGCAGTTCAATCGCCTGCAACTCCCGAGACCGGAATTTAATAGAGGTAAACATGGAAACAGGATTGTTCGGCGCCCTCATCGGCATCACTTGGAAACAGATCGTCATGATGCTTGTTGGCGCGACATTGATCTATCTTGCCGTTAAAAAGAACTATGAACCGACGCTTCTGTTACCAATGGGATTTGGCGCGATTTTGGCCAATATTCCCTTTTCCTCGGCGGTTGGCGAACATGGAATCATGACCTTTTTATATAACGTCGGCATTTCCAACGAAGCCTTTCCTCTGTTAATTTTCATCGCCATCGGTGCGATGATCGACTTCTCGCCCTTATTGAAGAATCCCGTCTTGTTGTTGTTCGGAGCGGCGGCACAGTTTGGTATTTTCTTTACGATGATGGCGGCGACTCTGCTCGGTTTCGATCTGAAGGAAGCCGCCTCTATCGGGATCATCGGAGCGGCTGACGGCCCGACATCGATCTATGTTGCCAACAAGTTCGCGCCGG
>JBAZPZ010000033.1:0-20331 GCA_041645495.1 Fidelibacterota bacterium
TATTTGTACACCTTTACCTCTACCTCTGCCTACAAGTGGTTATTCCACGGGGTTTACCCTGTGGAATAAGTCTTTTTAATCTGCAGAAAAATTTGATCATTACTATTCTACGGGGTTAACGCTAATTTATTTTCTTAATTCGCTTAATCTGTGGGAACTTGTCCCGATACCATTCGGGATTAGTGGATTCCTTCTCCCTTTCCCCTCCAACCTCCGGGCACGGCTCCGCTCCGTCAGTCACATGTCCCGACGGAGCCAATTTTAAATATATAGAAAAATCCGGTGATTTTTTTAACTAATTCGCGCGCGTATTTGTGATTTGTGCCATAAGGGATTAATAACACCGACGCGGGCAAACTCACCGGGGTCGAAAACACATCCAGATTCGGAATTTTAATGAACGATAAACTTCGTCGGGAAATTAACCATTTTTACCTAAAAATCAACCAAAAAATTTCCCTCCGGTCGTATGAACTCTTTGAATCGCGCTATTTGTGACGACGGTCAAATTAAGGGCTTTTACAGATACATCATCGGAATATTCATTCTGAACGATGTTCTCATCGTCCGGTGATTTGAGTCGCCCAGAATTTTCGTTTTCCGGAAAAAGACTTTTTGTTACTGTTTTATGCGATCTTCCCGGAGAATCGACGGAATCGCATGAAGACTTGCTTACTTGAGCAAAATCATCTTACCGGTTTTGCGAACGGATCCGACTGTAAGCCGGTAAAAATAGATTCCGCACGGCTGATCTTCGGCATTCCAGCGAAACACATGTCGTCCGACAGTCAATCTTTCATCGGCAACAAGCGCGATCTCTTTTCCCAGCATATCATAAATTGCTACACGAACGTTTTGTTCGGACGGAAGCAAAAATGAAATCGTCGTGGAAGGATTGAACGGATTGGGATAATTTTGATAAAGGCATATTTCCGTCGGCAAATTGTTTTGAGCGGTTTCGATTTCGGATGGATTGGCATTCGCTTCGCCTTTGGTCGGATTCGCGAAGAAATACCATCTGCTCGATCCGTCCGGATAGCGTCCCTGACTGTGATCGGCAGTTTGCTCGTCGTAATCGAAATAGTCCAAACCGGTTAAACTGTCCGCCGCAGTGAGGACAATGACTTCGTCTCCGGTAGAAGAAAAACTGAAACCCAGCGCATCTTCATAAATCACGAGGTGCGCGCCCGGTAGAAGAATCGTGTTTTGCGGAAAAGTCCATTTGGTCAATTCGCCGAGATCGTCAGAAAGAAAACAACCGGAAAGGTCAAATGCGGCATTTCCGCGGTTATAGATTTCCACCCAATCGTCATCACCACCGAAATTGCTGGTGCTTTGAAATTCATTGATACAGACGTCGGAAAAGAGCGCACTGGTTTCATTGGTAGCGCCCGGCGTGGGCGTTTTGAGATATTCGGGCGCGGTATTGCTCAACACAGATGGAAAACCCATCGAAATGTCCGGCGTCATCACGCCAAAAGACCAGCCATGAATCAGCACATTTCCATGATCGATCGTTTCAAAGAGTGCAACGTCTTCTCCGCTTGCGGATAATTTAAAATCGGCATGCAAACTGCCCTGCTCGGTATCGTCATCCGCCCAGACGAGCAAGTATTCACCCGGATCGAGATCGACGTCGGGCAGTTCAAACGCCTGAGAATTGTCGAGTGAACTGCTGACGAACATTCCAGCCAGATTGACCGTTTTGGAATCGTTGTTATAGATTTCGAACCAGTCGTCATATTCTCCGGCTTCATCTTTTTTGCCGGATTGATTGGAAGCCAACGCTTCGGTAATCATCAAAGCGGGCGGCGCATAATCGATAGTGTATGCCTTGTACTCGTCAGGAGCGTTATTGGGCCACGTGTCGGTTTGCCCAATTTGATCCTGCACGATCACGTAATATTTGACCAGCACGCCGCTGTTTTGCGCAGGAATGACAGCCGTAAAAACGGAATCGCCGGAAACCGCATCGCCGTTCAGACCGTCGTCAGCCATTGCGATAGCCGTATAACCGCTTCCGGTATTGACCATCAGATTGACGCTGTTCAATCCTTCATGATCGTAAGCGAACGCGCTGACCGCAACGGTCTCCGCATGCGTCGGCAGATCGATCGAACGAAAGCCGTCTTTGCAAACAGGAGCGGCATTGTCCGTATAAACGCTGTTCACCTTTCCGGGAGTTCCGCCGTCAGCCGAACTGGAACGCCATGCGGTCGCTAAAGCATTATCATAATTCGGATTCAAGAGTTCCAAAGAAGGTCCATCGCCATCCGCGCCGCCCGGCCAATCGCCGCCGTCCTGATATTCGACGATGTCGCGCAGTTGCCCGGTACTATCGAATAATCGAACGGCTTCTCCGCTGTTGCTCAAAGCCCAGGCGTCCGAGGCGGCGCCGAATCCGGTTGAAAAAACGTTGGTGACGGTCGGATAAGCGACCTGAAACTGATACACGATTCTCGCAACAACCAAATAAGCGCCCGCGGCAAGCGTTCCGGAAAGCACGCAATGCGTATGACCATCATTATCATCGATCAAATACCATCCGCTTAAATCCACGGCGGCGCCGCTGTTGTTGGTAAGTTCGACCCATTCGATGTCCGTATCGCCGGGACTGTTGTACATGATTTCGTTGATCGTCACATCGCCAGCCAAAAGTACATGCGCGACCATGAAAATCATCCAGAAAGAAACCGATTTGAGAACTCGCATAAAACTTACCTGATTACCTGTATTAAAAATCAAAAACGGAGCATCGCGCGGTCGAACTTCTTTCGAGCATGTTGTCGATGCTATAACAATATTTCGAGAACGGGCGCTGGACGAGATTGAACATTTTGATCATCCGGATCACCCAGTACGGAACCAGCGTTTCCACTTTAATTTCCAGCAGAACCGGAGATTGCGGATTGACCGTCGTCATCGGATTGTCGTAAAAGAGCATTTCGCTTTCGTTGTAATCCAGATCGACGGAACCGTCCAATCGGCGATAACAGAGTTCGCGGTCGAAAGTTATCCGGCCGTAATCATCCTGAACGCTGACGTAAGGTTCGCGCACATATCGGACATGCGAAACCGGACGGGCGTCGAACCAATAGACGACATCTTCAAAAGTATTCACACGAGGCCGGACGTCGTTCAGTAAAGTGTCGAAAACCTGCGGCGTAAACTGATCCGCCCATTCGCGAGTCGAGATTTTCTTTCGGACTTTCCAGATAATGTTGGCATGTTTGTATTTGATCTCCGGCCAGATGCTGTCGCCGGCTTTGAGACCGTAATACCGGGCGCGCGCCTTGAATCGCGTCAATTTGCGGTTCTTCGTATCGTAATAAAACCGCAGATCGTCGGTATCGAAATATAGATTATTGACGACATAGTAATTTTTCCCGGGAGCGACATGCTTGTCCGGAAGACAAACATTCCGGATGTAATCGCGGATTTCACCGGCAACCGATTCGGTGATTGCATACTTCATTTCGTAGCGCCGGATTTTACTCAGATCGTCCGTCATGTCAATTCTGTAACGTCGCGTAATCCTCGACGCCTACGGTTATGCAAAGGTCTAAAAGCGCGTCAGCGAGATCTTTTTTCTTTTGCGCAAGCATTTCCTGCGTTTCCAGAATGGTCAATTCCATCTCCATAACTTCATCCATCAAAAGCGTCTGATGTTGCTTTGCTTGTTCGATGACCTGAGCGGCTTCGGCGATCAATGTTTCGGATTCGCGGGAAAAGTTTTTCCAATCCAGCAATAAATCCCGATAAACCGTATAAGCCGCGTTGACTTCATAACCGATCGTCTCCTTGACGGCGTCGGATTCGATTTCCTTTTTTTTAACGGCAAGCGTTGCGGCTTTGATGTTTCCGCGGTTCCAGTTGAAAAGCGGAATGTCGATTCCCATCATCAGTTCGCCCCAATCTGCTTTGTTGTTCGCTTCGACGTGATAATTCAGTTCGATAAAATTGAACCACGGCAGAACCTTTAGATGTTCGCGCTTGTTTTGTCTCATCGCCAGTTCGATTCTTTGCGCGACGAGTTGAATTTCGGGACGATTCTTGCAGGCGATTTCGATCAGTCGATCCAGTCCGAGCGCGACTTCAGGCAGATCGGTTTCTTCGAGCGGACAATCGATGTTCATACCGGTGCGTCTGGATAGTTTTCGTCGCGCTTCGATCTGGCTTTGAACCTCCCGCGCATAATCGTTAACGGAATCGGCATGCCTCATTTTGGCTTTGGTGTAATAAACGATCGAACGACTTCCGACCGCCACCATCTCTTCGATGATTTTAATTCGGCGATCTTCCAGACCAACCCTTTTTTCGGAGAGTTCTTTCAGTTTGTCATGCAAGATGACGGAGAAATAATCCCGGCGAACGTCGGCGATCAACTCTTGCCGGTAGATTAGTTCATTATTTTTCTGTTCACCGAGGCTGACCGTCGCATCTTGCCTGTCCTCGCCCATTTCGCCGAGTCCCGGCAACCGAAAACGCATTCCGATGCGCAGTTCGTCAAAATCATCTTTGTAATTCCGCGTCGTGATGTCGGTTAACCGCAATTCCGGATTCGGAATGTTACGGGCGGATTTCAGCCGATAGTTCGCGATGTCCACATTGGTTGACATGGACTGAAGTTTACGACTATTTTTGATAGTCATATCGACGAGAACCGCCTCGGTCAGCGGTTTATCCACGACGCTGATCTCAATCTTTTCGCCCGAGTTGAACGCATCCTCAGCACCGGAAATCGGCTGAGCCGGAAAACAGAGCGAAATCGACGAAACGAAAAGTAATCCCGCGGAAAGATATGGAAAGTGTCTGAATTGTTTTTGAAACATCATCTGAATCGAATCGCCTATAGTTGTTCCGGATCGATAAAACAGTAGGCGGGCGTCTCGTTGTCTTTATCGAAAACGATCAACAGCCGCGTTCTTCCCTGAAAGCAGAGTCCTTCAGGTTTCAATCCGGGAAAATGAACAATCGTTTTGGCTTCCAATCGCCCGTCCGTAAAACGATCGATGCGATGCAGAGCGCCGAGTTGCTCTTTTTGACCGGCGTCCGGGATCGTGGAAAGCGCCCATAATTTGCCGTCCAGATCGAAGCACATGTCTGAAATGCCTGCCGGTTTCCCGCTCGGACCTTTCAGATTCACCGTACCGAAAAGCGTAAACTGTCCCGGCTCGATTTTGCCGGCGTCGAACATCGTTTGCGGATTTTCCAATTTCCAGATGATGGCGCCGGTTTCGGAAATCGGCTGTTTCAAACCGAAATATAGCGTTTGACCGTCATAAGCGATGCCTTCGATATTGATTTCTGGACGTTGATCCGATTCTTTTAGCGACAAGCCGAGCTGTTTCAGTTCTTCCGGCGGATAAGCCTGCAAGATCAAAGTCAGCAAATTCACTTTGTCCTGCACAATGAAACCGCTGTCTTTACGAATGATTTTCAGTAAAAATTCGCGGTTGACCGGTCGGCGTCCTTTTTTGCTGATGTTTTGGGAAGAGATCAGGTAAAACGTATCGTTACCGGCGGCAGTGATTCCTTCGAGATCGTTGACGGACGCGATTCCCGTGAGTTTCTGCGGTTGCGGATCGACGTTGCCCAATTCATTCATCCGGAAAATGTAAGGCGCGTGTTCGCTTGTCGATTCGTTGATGCCCGTATCGTCACTGACGAGCAGAAATTCCTTCAGTTCCGGACTCCATGCGACACCGGAAGGTTCGAAACTCGTTGCCGACCACAGGTTTCGAGGAACATCCATGTCCTTGACCGGCGGCGAATTGTCGGGATCGTGTTTAATCGATGAAGCGGATGATTCGGCGGCGGCGACATTGGAATTGATCCCGAAACTTCGGGAGATGAGATTACCGTTATTTGCGATCCGGACTGTTACGACTTCACCGGGTACGAGTTGATGATCGGTATTAAGATCGACCTGAACTTTTCGCGCCCAAAAAATCTGACCGCGAAATGAAATTCTGTCTTCAGCCCGTGTAAAGCCGGGATGAATGAATGAAACCGTTCCGGTTGTAGCAAATTTTTTACTGCGCGACGAATAAATCCTGACAGGATTTCCAATTTCAGGTTGCAAGGTTGAGTGTTCCGGAATGTAAACAATCAGGCGGCTCGGATGACTTTCTTCTACAGTCAGGATCGGATCGAATGCCTTGACTACGTCGCCCTGTCCGACAATCACCTGTGTTACATAACCATCACAAGGCGCGACCAAAGTTCGCAGACTAATACGATGTTCGGTTTCGACAATCTGGCGGCGCAATTCCTCCGTATGTTTCAAACCTTCAGCAAGCATAGCTTCGCTCATATCATCGATATTGGCATTGTGCAGAGATCGATTCGATTCTGACAACATATCTGCTTTATCCGATCGATCCGGCGATTCGCGACGCAGTTCTTTGAGATATGCCAGTAAAGCGTCCCGCTGAATATTCAGTTCGGCCAGATCGCGGTTATAACCCAAACCGGCATCCTGAGCAGACTGAAGACGCTGGATCAAGGCATTGACGCCTGCTAATTCGGCGCTCTTCGATTCGATCATTGCTAAACGTTCCAGCAGATCGGAAGCCTCGTTATCCAACTGCAACCGCATACGTTCCACTTGCATCGTATAGGCATTTCGTCGGGCGCTTTCCATTTTTTGAAGACGACCGAGTTCGGTGCGAAGATTTTCCAGATTGCTCTTTAAATCCGAGAAATAGAGAACCGCCAGCAGTTGATCCTTGGTAACTTTATCGCCGGGTTCGACCAGCAATGTCTGAACGCGCCCGGATTCCTGCGCGCCGACAATGTGAGTTCTTCGTTCGACGATCCCAAGTAAATTTTTCTCGATATGCCAGTTAAAAAAGAGATAGACGGCAATTAAAATAGATGCCGCCCATAACAGGACATACCAGTTGATCTTTCGCGTTTGTTTGAATTTAAATTTCTTCATAAAGCGTTCACAGTTCGATGCCGGCCTCCTGATTGGTATAGGTCAGGCCGCGCATTCCATCAACCTGTTCGAGAGCGGATAGAAGAATCCGGTTATCGTCGGGTGCAGCCAATTTCACCTGATACGCATATTCGAACACCTGTCCCTGCGCAACATCCCGCAGAGTGACTAAAACGAACCGCTTCGTATTTTGCTGAAGAATCTCCGCGATTTTATTCGTCGTCGCCGGGTCCGATGGAACCTGAAAGCGCAACAAGCCGTCATGTTTTCGGCGCGTGCCGAACGGAGATACAGCCAACGCCATCGCCGCAAAACAAAAGATAACGGCGCCGAGAAATCCGGTGACATAGCTCTGGACACCCGACGCCACGCCGACACCAAGCGACGCAAAAAGAAAGACAAGATCACGCGGGTCGCGCAAATTCGTACGGAAACGAATGATGGCTAACGAACCGACAATACCGATACCGCGAGCGATATTGTCGCCAATCGCGATCATTAGCATACAGGAGATAAGAGAGCCGAGAATCATGCTCTGCACCAGACTTCTGGAATACGAAAGTCCCTGAAACGTTTTTTCATAGACCCAAGCGATCAGGCTGGAGAGCGACAACGCCATCAGGAACGACAACAGGGCTACCTGCCATTCGATTTGTTCAAAGCCATAGTTTAACAGCGTCTGCATGTTGACCTTTCTACGGATTCACTTCGGGAGTATCATTTTTCGGAATAGCCAAACCATCCGATCGATTTTTATCTATAGCCTTCCATCGGAATCTTTTAAAATTCCTTTCACATCGTAAACAACCGCATGACCGTTTTTCAACGATTCTATGTCCATATCTTTGAATTTATCATGCGCAACGGCAAGAATGATCGCGTCATACCCGACTTTAGCTTCCGGCTTATCGAGCATAGCGATTTGATATTCATGCTTTACCTCTTCGGGATCCGCCCACGGATCGTAAACATCGACCTGGCAACCGAACTGTTTCAATTCGTCGATAATATCGATCACACGCGAGTTGCGGATGTCCGGGCAATTTTCCTTAAAAGTCATTCC
Source organism: Fidelibacterota bacterium (assembly GCA_041645495.1). Classification (GTDB taxonomy): domain Bacteria; phylum Fidelibacterota; class UBA2242; order UBA2242; family UBA2242; genus 0-14-0-20-45-22. The sequence goes on from JBAZPZ010000033.1 coordinate 8,007, forward strand.
CAAAACGAGAACTTTGGAACCGGCAATCGTATGTCCTTTTTTGATCATTAGTTTAATGACCTGCCCCGCGACGTAAAAGCCCATCGAATCGTTGATGCGTCTTCCGGAAAGAATTACCTCCGGATGATAGCCGACTTCCTGCGCTTTGTAAGTCAGATAATACGGATCGACGCCGATGCAATGACCGCCGACGAGTCCCGGTTGAAAGTTGAGAAAGTTCCATTTGGTTCCGGCGGCGGCTAAGACCTCGTTGGTATCGATTCCGAGAACATTGAACAGTTTCGCCAGTTCGTTCGCGAAGGCAATGTTGATGTCGCGTTGTGAGTTTTCTATGACTTTGGCGGCTTCGGCAACTTTCAGCGAAGTGGCCAGAAATGTACCAGCGGTGATGATCGATTGATACAGTTCATTGACTTTCTTCCCGATTTCAGGCGTCGATCCGGACGTAATTTTCTGAATCTTCGTCACGGTATGCACTTTGTCGCCGGGATTGATTCTTTCCGGCGAATAACCGCAGAAGAAATCGACGTTGAATTTCAGCCCGCTCTCCTTTTCGAGAATCGGCACGCAAACTTCTTCGGTACAGCCTGGATAGACGGTCGATTCGTAAATAACTATGCCGCCTTTCGACAAAACCTTGCCGACGGTTTCGGTCGCCTTGATGACCGGTGTGAGATCAGGATTTTTATATTTATCGATAGGCGTCGGAACCGTCACGATGAAATAATTGCACGGTTTGAGATCGAGATAGTTTGTCGTATAAGTCAGACGAGTCGCCGACTTCAGGTTTTCGGTTTCGGTTTCGAGAGTGCGATCGACGCCATTACGCAGTTCGTTCACACGTTTGAGGTTGATGTCGAATCCGATGGTGTCGAATTTTTTCCCAAATTCAACAGCCAGCGGCAAGCCGACATAGCCGAGACCGATGATGCCGATTTTTTCATTTGTCATGTTTATTACCTTCCTGGTTTTTTGTTAAATGTATCTGGTATCGGGTATCTGGTTTCGGGCCTTCTGTTCCCTGTAACCTGTAATCTGTTACCCGTTACCCGTGACCCGTTACCCGTTACCCGTTACCCGTGACCTGTTAGTCGAAACTCTCCCACGATTTGATGAGTTTTGAGATTGAAGCGCAAAGATGATCATAATCTTTATCAAAAGCGACTTGAGTTTCATTGGAAATATAAGTGCAATCTTTAGATATTTCAAGCCACCCACGAGTCTCTTCTGCGGAGCCCAAAGCATCTATAAGGTGACGGATATAAACCTGCTTATACTTACGCTTTGCAAATCCTTCCCTGATATTCATTGGAACCGATCTTGAAGATCATCTAATTTGATCGGTCAACGAGTACGTCTCATCTCTGGGAAACTTTTTAGACACTTCGAATATTTTCATTGCTAATTCAAAGGAAGAAGTATAAACGGTTAAATCTTTAATCGATTCTATTTTCATATCCAGTTATTCCCTCATTTGTCACCTGTCACCTGTCACCTGTCACCCGATCCCCGTTACCCGATACCGTTTTCCTTTTCTACAGCTTCAACGGCAACGGAACCTTTCGGCCTGTCTGTGCCGATTTATAGATCGCGAGAATCACTTCCAGCGACTTTCTGCCGCTTCGTCCATCCGTATTGGCTTCCGCGTCGCCGTTGAGTGTTGCGATGACGTTCTTGTAATATGGCAAATGACCGAGTCCGTAAATGTTCGGCGGATTGTAGTTCGATTCCTGAATCTGCCGGTCGTCGTCATCATAATCTTCAAATTCCCATTTGTCGATATGGTTGACCGCGACACCACCGATCTTGACGGTTCCTTTTTCACCGATCACCGTGATACTGCCTTCGAAATTCTTCGGATACGTCAGCATCGTCACATTCATCGAGCCGATGACGCCGTTTCTAAATTTGATGATCGCCGAACCGGTGTCGTCCGTTTCGATATGCCGTGCCATCGTCGCCGTTTCCGCCATAACGCTTTCGACCGGACCGATCAGCCAGCAAAGGGCATCGACATAATGACTCGCCTGATTCATAAAAGCACCGCCGTCAAATTCCCATGTACCGCGCCATTTGGCCATGTCGTAATAACTCTGCGGTCTCTGCCAAAACACATTCGATTGAACGACGAAAATTTTCCCGAACCGGTTTTTCTCGATCGCCTTTTTCAGGAATTGAAGTGTGGTGTTCAGCCGGTTTTGTTTGACGACGAACAGATGAACATGATTCGCGTCGCAGGCTTGTATGAGTTTGTCGGCTTCTTCAAGTTTGGTCGCCATCGGCTTCTCGGAAATGACATGAATGCCTTTTCGAGCGGCAAGTATTCCATGTTCGGGATGCAAACCGCTGGGCGTGCAAACCGAAATAATATCGATGTCTCCACGTTGGATCATCTTGTCGTAATCGGTGTACCAATCGGCGCCGTATTTTTCGCCGGACTCGCGTGCACGGTCTTCGAGGATGTCACAAACTGCGACGAGTTTCAGATCATCTTTTAAAGCGGCAAAGGACTCGAAATGGTTTTTCGAAATCCGGCCGCAACCAATCAGAGCAATGTTTTTCATAATTATCTCTCGCTAAGGATTAAAAGGTTGTTGTTAAAGTCGTGATAATGTGGGTAGTAATTGAGGTCGTGAGTAAGTTGCAAATAATAGCGCAATTCTTCTAACGATCCACGTGAAATGTAACAAAATCTGATAAACTCTTTCGTAGAATTCCTGGAATGTCCTTCTACTATATTCGCTGGAACCGAAACGGCGGCTCTTTTAATCTGGTCGCATAGTGAATATTTTTCTTCATGTGGAAAATGGGCAACAATCTGATAGATGTCCAGCACCATTTTGTGACTAAGTCGCTAAATTTCCAAGTCGCGCCAATGGAGTGGTTTAAGGATAGCCGTTTCACTTTTTTCTGCCACTTTACTTTAAAACCTCTTACTACTTTATCACTATATTATCCCAACATTATCCCAACATTACATACAACTTTATCGCTACTTTGCGAGCAATTTCTCTTTCTCGAGAAAGTACTCCAATCCGCATCTTGGACATTTCACTTCATGATCGAATTTTGGCAAAATTTCTCCGCATTCGCAGACCCAACCTTTTTGCCGGGCGGGCACGCCAACCATCAGAGCATAGTCCGGAACATCTTTCGTCACGACTGCGCCCGCCGCGATAAACGCATGTTTGCCAATCGTATTTCCACAGACAATTGTCGCATTCGCACCGATCGAAGCCCCTTCTTTCACTAACGTTTTCCGATAAAATTCCGCTCCGCGTTGAGGATATTTGCATCGCGGATCCATTACATTTGTAAAGACCATCGACGGACCGCAAAAAACGTAGTTTTCCAGCGTAACGCCTTCATAGACCGATACGTTGTTCTGGATTTTAACGAAATTCCCGATGACGACATTATTGCCGACGTTTACGTTCTGACCGATCGAAACCTTCATGCCGATTTTTGAACCGGCCTGAACATGCGAAAAGTGCCAGATTTTCGTTCCTTCGCCGATTTCAACATTATCATCGACATAACTACTTTCATGGATGAAATATTTCATTTTGATTTCCTAAAGATTAGTTGGTTAGTTAGGGATGGACGGATGGATGCATGAATGCATGGATGGATGGAGGCATGGATGCATGCATGGATGGATGCATGAATGCATGGATGCATGGATGCATGATTGCATGAATGAGGGTTATTGATAGTCCGATTCCCATTTCTCGCCGCTATTCATTTTCTTTATCAACGATTGATTCATCCGAATTATCTTGTTTTCAATTTCATATAATTTCACATCCAATAATTCGAACTCGTTCCGAGTAATTTGTTCCGATTCCGTCAAAGCATGAATCTGCGAACAATTTTCTGCGGACGAACTTAGTGCGATTTCATAAAATCTGAGATTTTCTTTTAACGTCCGGCGTGAATATCCTTCTGCAATATTTGACGAAATTGACAGAGCAGAATCCTCTACCTGCGCCAGAATTTTAAAAGGAATATCTTGATGTTTAGTCATAATTTCAACGACCATTTTGTAATATTCGATAGACAATTTCCATATATCCAATTTCCGGAAACCTCTGTTAATATTTCTTCGCGTCGAAACTATTTCAGACATATCATCCATGCAGTCATGCATCCATGCATGCATCCATCCATCCATGCACTCATACACTCATACATCCATTCAATCATACCTTATAAAACGCCTTGATCTTCTCAATGACATAGTCCTGCATTTCCTTCGTCAATTCGGGATAGACTGGTAAAGCGATCGTGTGTTCGGCGGCATATTCACTATGCGGAAAATCGCCTTTCCGATAACCAAGGTCGTTGAAACATTCCTGCAGATGAAAAGGTACCGGGTAATAAACTTCGTTTCCTATCTGATTCTCCGAAAGCCATTTTCGCAATTCATCGCGCTTCTCTGCGACGGAAAGGATATATTGGTTGTAAATGTGAAACTCGCGTCGGTAGGCGACTGTTGGTGTTTTGACTTCCGGAATGTTCAGTTGCGCATCGTAATAACTGGCGTGAACCTGCCGGGCACGGCTCCAGGATTCCAGATGCGGGAACTTGACCAGCAAAACTGCCGCCTGAATCGTATCGAGACGAAAGTTGCCGCCAATCATCGAATGAAAATATTTAGGATGCGAGCCGTGATTCCGAAGTTTGACCAATTTTTCCGATAGAACCGAATCGTTGGACACGACCATTCCGCCGTCGCCTACGCCGCCCAGATTCTTGCTTGGGAAAAAAGAAAAACAGCCCATCTTTCCCATCGATCCGACTCTTCGAACACCGGTTTTGGACGGATACTGTGAACCGATTGCCTGCGCTCCGTCTTCGATAACGGCAATCCCGTATCGATCGGCAACTTCGAGAATCGGATCCATATCGGCACACTGTCCGTACAGATGAACGGGAATGATCGCTTTTACTTTGTTAATCTTGTCCGGATTTTGATCGAACCACTCGCACAGTTTAAGCGGATCGATGTTGTAGGTTTCGGGATCGATGTCCACGAAAACAGGAGTCGCTTTGAGACGCGAAACCACACCAGCGGTGGCAAAAAACGAGTAGGGTGTCGTAACGACCAAATCTCCAGGCCGGATATCCAGAGCCATCAAGGCGACGAGCAAAGCGTCTGTCCCGGACGAAACGCCAATCCCGTATTTTGCACCGGAATAATCGGCAATTTTCTGTTCCAGATCTGCGACTTCCGGTCCCATGATGTAATGAGTGGACTCGATAACGCGGTCAATCGCATTTTTCAGTTCGGGACGGATTGTTGCCAGCTGGGCATTTAGATCAAGCAACGGAATTTTCATGTATTAGCTCCTTTAAGAGAAATTTGAAAATAGTAATTGTAGGTAGAAAGTTTTGGGGGGATTGGTGACGGGTTACAGATTGTCCCGTAGCCAGCGACCAATGGCACATTTTTCCTATTTCCTTCTTCCCAAAGTATCGTTACCTCGCCACGCTCGACCCAAGCCTCTGTTTATGGTATTAAATAGTAGACGCATTCTTTATTATCCATTATTCCCGGTAAAAATCCGTTCCGCTTTGGCATTCAATTGAATCAGCGTTCTCATTAATAAACGATTTGCACTTAAGTCTTTAATGTGCGCACATCGAAGACCGGCGAGATATTCCCGACAACGCGATAATTCACGCAATCCCGATTTCCATTGCGGGTCGGAACGAGTTAAGTCGACAAGTTCCAATACACGATCATAGCATGAATTGACTAAATCTACTCTGTTATTTTCAATCCAATGCTGGGCGCGCGCCAATTCGGAAGCAATGTTGAGCAATTGAAATTCTTTCGATCTGGAAAACCAGGTGTCAGCGGTTATGGAATGATATCGCAATGAGTACATGAATTATGAAGTGATTAATAAGCGATGAATGATCTGTTTAATTTTTCCGCGAATTTCTGGATTTTGTATTTCCATGCTCGGATTGTCCTGAGAGGGACGGATATTAATAAACGAGATAAATTCCAAAAAGTTATCGCCGCTATTCTCAGGATATACATTAGCGCCCCAGATATTTTCCTGTTTCGAGCCTTTTTCCAGTAAAGCAGATTCACAATCGGCATGCATCTCGCCATCCAACACGATCCACTCATTTTCGATATCAACCGCGATCTTGATGAGTTCGGAAAAATTCGTTGTACGATTTGCCCATAGATCATTAAGGTTTATCGGTTTTTCTACAAATATCATCTTACTATCTAAAAATTTTAAAAACTGTTCTTTAGTGGCAAAAATTTTCTCTGTACATCCTGTTTCCGGTTACAATGCGCACAAACCAGCAGCTAAGTTCGATCTGTTTTCCAGGCACGGCTCCGCCTCCTCAGTCACAGGCACCGACGAGGCTCACATTTTGTCAGCCCTTATTTTAAGCTCAAATCACGGTATTTTATTGATGAGCTTTTTCAAAAAAGGTCGGAAACTGAATCAGTAAAACGGGCGAATTTCACTTAATTCTGTACAAAATCCAGTTGATCGAAATGCGCTCGGCTGTAAAATATCTGTTTTATTGGTTTGAGGCATTCCGCACGTATTTCATGGGCGTTATTTTAAGAAATCCAACCCTCTTTGGCAACACAAATTTCCGACGGGAACCTGAATATCCTTTCTCACTTTTTACTTAATTGCGGCATATAGGTGACCTAACACACATTTCGCAATCCCGAAGCTTCGGGATCGGGTTTATTGATATTTCCATTCATGTTTGACAAAAATCAATCCGCCATATCCGGTGACAACCTGTCCCGAAGCTTCGGGACGGGAATCGTTCGGGACAATCGTGACTGAGGAAGCATACCGGACATAATCGACTGTCTCGTTTGACTCGGTCATCCACAGATCGATAAAATAGACTCCTTCCTTTAGTGGTATCTCAGGGATACAACAGCAAATCTCAAGATTTTTATCTATAATCGGGAATTTTTGCGTCGCCTCGGCTGTATTCATCCCAAAAAGCGTCCGTCCGGTTTGATCTTTCAGGAGTATAGCAATTTGCGGATTAACGACCGGCCGTTCCGATTTCACTTGAAGGAAAATGTCCATTCGTTTCCCGGATTGGACGATGTTTCCGCGGTGCTGATTATCCGATCGAATCTCGAGGCTGGTAAATCGCGCTTTGCCGGTTCCGGAGCGCGTCGAATCCTCCAGATCGAAAGCGGATTGAGCGCCGGACGGAACCTGTGTCCGATAGTAAAAATCGATTGCCTCGCTCGGCTTTCCATCAAAAACGATCGTTCCCTTATCGAAGACGATACAACGACTGCACAACCGCTCGATCGCCGGCAGGTTATGGCTGACAAATAAAATGGTTCGACCGCTCCGCGCGTTGGACTCCATTTTATCGAGACATTTTCGCTGAAATGACGCGTCGCCGACCGCCAGCACTTCGTCGATCAGCATGATGTCGGAATCGAGATGAGCGGCGATGGCAAACGCCAGCCTCACCGCCATGCCGCTTGAGTATTTTTTTACCTGCGTATTCAGGAACTGCCCGATTTCCGAAAAATCCACGATTTCCTGAAATCTTTCCCGGATAACGCGACGGTTCATTCCTAGAATCGCGGCGTTGAGATAAATATTTTCCCGACCGGTCAAATCCGGATGAAAGCCCGTCCCCACTTCCAGCAAGGATGACACGGAACCATTCAGGATTGCTTTTCCTTCAGTCGGCTGGGTGACGCGGGAAAGGATTTTCAGCAGAGTGCTTTTTCCGGCGCCGTTTCTGCCGATGATTCCCAGCGTCTCGCCCGGTCGAACGGTCAGATCGATCTCTTTCAATGCCCAGATGAACCCGTTATTTTTACCTGCATCGGAATCCACCAAACGAAACGGGCGTGATATCCAATCCGAGATGGCTTCCCGGAGTTGATCGAACCGTTCCGCGTCACGCAACGGATATTTTTTGCTCAACTGAAAAATTTGAATCGCGTCGTCTGGCATCTTCATATCCGATCCGCGAATTGCGTTTCAACGCGATTAAAATAGAGAACGCCGACTGGCAGAAGTATGCAAATCGCACCTAATGAAAATCCGAGAGCGTTCCAGTCAGGCGGCAAATTCAAAATAGCGGCGCGAAAGCCATTGACGATTCCCGTCATGGGATTCAAGTTGAACAGCCATTGATGTCGCGCACCGACGATGGACGCGGGATAAATGACAGGCGTCAAAAACATCCAGATCTGAATGCCGAATGGAACGATGTGCCGGAAGTCGCGGTACGTTGCCGACAGTCCGGCGATAAACGTACCGATGCCGGTCAGTAACAATATTTCAGCGACGATCAGCGGCAACAAAAACAACAGATTCCACGTGATCGCGACACCGGAAAACCACATGAGTCCGAACAGAACGATCAACGCCGCGAGAAAATCGACACATGCCGTTCCGACTGCGCTCAACGGAATCAGCAGGCGCGGAAACCAGACTTTCCGGATGAGTCCGGCATTATTCATCACGGCGTTATTGCATAGTGTCATTGCCGATGAAAAAAAAGTCCAGGGAAGCAGAGCGGAATAAACGAAAATCGGATAAGGAAAATTCTGCGAAGGAACTTTCATTAATCTGCCGAAGAAAACTGAAAAGATGACCATCTGAATCAGCGGCTGAAGAAGCGCCCAACCGACACCGAGTACCGTCTGATTGTAACGCACCTTGATTTCTTTCCAGATAAAAAAGAGCAACAAATCCCGATGGCACAAAATCTCGCCCAAATTCAGGCGCACCATGCCTTTCTCCGGTCGGATAACAGTCTGAGTTTCAGTCATTCGCTCGACAAACCGATCGATTTGGGGTGAGCAAACAATTCATCGAGTAAAAAGGCATGGAGCGAATCGAAATCGAGGTTGTTTTCCAGTTCGTAGCAGTGACAGTTACGACAAAGATTGGCCAGAAACTCGAAATTACTCCGGGTGGATTCGGGATTTGAATTCAGAAAAGCCAGTGAAAACAGGCGCTGAAACGCATCGATCGGTTTCAGACGGTTGATACGATTTTCCATTCCCTGCCGGATCAGGCAGAGAGAATGAACTTTCCCAAATTCACGCATTTTATCAGAAAAAAACGCAGACAGGTTGATTGTTCGTTTATTTGGAAAAGCAGCCGTTTCGCCGAGAATGTCAACGAACTTCTGCCAGGTTTTGTAGGATATTTTTGCCTTTTCCGGGCCACCGACCGCGTAGAAAGCGACTTTTTCAAAAAGAAAAACCTCGTCGTCGGCGATGAGATTCCACCCTTTTTTCATAAGTCCTAACGAAATCGTCGTCTTTCCGAAACCGGATTTACCGGCAAACAGAACGGACTTTCCCGCATATTCCAGACAGGCGGCGTGAATGAAATACATTCCGTACTCTTTGAGAAATTCCGCCAGCGGAATCGTCAAAATCCAGTTGCCGAGCGCGGCGCCGCAGGAAAGCGAGCTGCGGCTGATAACGGCAAACACGCTCCGTTTAGTGTAATCGATATCGATGTTGATCGCGCCGTTCAGGTATTTTAAATGAAGCAAGTTGGCTTCGAAATCGTAAGCGTAGGAAAAATCGCCGGTCGGTTTGCCGATCGTCCGATCGTCGTCTTCAACGAGAATATCAAAGTTGAATTCCGACCGGATAAAGTCATTTTCATTTTTAGGGTTGTAGATAAAATCGTCGCAGAGAATATCCAGAACACGCATGTCGTTCGAGTGAAGATGAATGATAAAATGCAAGAGATTGAGTTGCCGCGAATGTTGATACATGATCGGTTTTCAGGCGTTAAGAATTAATTTTTCTTCGACAAGTTCGGCGATGAATGCGCGATAGTCGTTGCGCGCCTGTTCCGAAGTCGTTTCGAAAGCGTCCGCGATCAAACGAACGATTTCGTCGTCACTTCGATTGCCGTCGAGACTCGACCAAATGAAACTTCCAACCGCGTTGAGCCGAAAATAGTAACCCGTTCGGACGTTCAACAGCAGACTTTCGTCGTCAAACATTTTCCACTCTATTTCGTCAGCGCGTTTATGAGCGCCCATCTTTCATTCTCCTACTCTTTTTACAGGTTCATCATCTCAAGGATCGTCTTTTTCCGTAATTTAAAATAATTCCACCAATTCAGCGCCAAATCTTTTTGGCAATAAAAATCACGGATGACTTCCCGCGGCGGAAACAATTGTCGGAACAGAAAGTGTGCCCTTTTCCCGAATCCACGTAGATAAATCATCGGCAGGATGATCCGCGCTTTTGACGGCGAGACCGGCAAAACGCCTCTCAAGACGGAACTGGCGTTGATCTGTCGGGAAACGATCGGGCAGTACTTTTTCAGATGCGGCGATGTAGCGGAAGCCGGAAGTCGTCCGAATATTTCAACACAAACATGAATAAAAATCCGCCACAATTTTTCCATCCGGTATTCGACGATCAGCCGTTTGAATTCCCCAACATCGAGCGTTGGCGTATCCATAATCTTGAAAAAATCGATCAGCCAGATCAATTTGAAATAGTGATGTTTGAAGGCGTGATAAAGCAGATAAACCGCCAGATATTCGTTAGAAAAAGTCGGATAGTTTCTATCACCAATCGTAACCGGCCGGGAATTTTTCCAAAAATCTTCGATATTGAACTGAAAAGCATGAAGTTTTCCACTCAGATTCAGATGAATATCGACGGCCACATTCGTTGCGGTTGAACGAATATAGTGGCGCGCGAATGAATACTTTCTGATAATCGCTTCGGGAAAGACCGAGTATAAGTCTTCCGATAATTGAAAACCCAAATCGGTCAACACGTCATTCAGCGCGGTAATCGTTTCCGGCCGGACGATAATGTCCAAATCCCCGAAAGCGCGTAAATAGGAAGCGGGATAAAGCTCGCTTGCCATGACGAGTCCCTTCAGAATGCGATACTCGATTTGGCGTTCCTGAAGTTTTTCGTCCAATTCCGCGAGAAATTTTTCATAGACCATGACGCGCGTAGCATTGTAAACCGCATAGGTTCGCGCCTGTTGGAAAAAATCTTCCGAAAAACCCGAAAATTGCACCTGCAACTCCTCGCGATAATAATAGACGAGTGGCAGAATTTGATGATAGTTGCATTTTTTAATGAGAAGCGGTTCGTCGAAAGTTATTTCCTCAAAACCGTGTGAAACGGGCGATTTCTCGTTGACGACAATTTTACAGAGTTGTGATAAGAAGAACTGCTCGTTTTTCATTGTAAAAAATATAGAGACTTTTTCGGTCACGATAAAGAAAATTTTTAGCGACGCCTGATAAAGAGAATTAACCGCAGAGTTCGCAGAGAGCGCCGAGGCAGAAAAGGAAAAGGTAGAGGTTTCCATCTCTTTTCAACGCATCCGTGTTGAAAAGAGATGGACAACTATATCCTGACTTTAACAACAATTTTACCCCGACTTTAACACGACCTTATCCGCCAGAGGCGGGCAGATTTAATCCACCAGATCTACTTACCTTTTCTCCACCCCAACATTCCCATCAAAATTTCGCCAAGAATCCGAAGACGGTTAGTCGGATTTTCAGATGAATTGGAATCGATTGGAACCGTTTGACCGTCGATGGCAATAACTTTTCCGATGAGTTTCGATTCGCTGACTATCCAACCGAACCGGTTAGCGTCGCCTTTCTCATAGTAATAAACATGTCGTCCGAACCGAAAAACACCGAGAACGCGATGACAGATCAGCCGTGAACCGCTGTGAAAGACGATCAGATCCCGAACTCGAACCGGATTTATCCCAGATGAAAAAGGAAGAACCGTCAGCGACGAACCCTGCGCTATCGCTGGCAACATGCTGTTGCCGTTAGTCGCGATAATCAAAGGTTGAGTCGCAGTACGCAGTAACTCGTGTAAATCTTCCACTATTTGAATCGACTGAATTACCGGTTATCAGAGCGGCGGCGGCGGTTCATCCGGAAGCGTTCCGGTCTGAAGATCGACCCGCAGTTGATCTTTCGTCAGGATTTGTGGTGATTCGTACTCGTTCTTTTCGTCGAGTTTGGTATCCGTGACCGATTTATCTGACATATCATTACCTCGATTGGTCATTCATTTTCCAGTTTTACTCAACCTTCTTCTATTTCCAAAATACCCGCTCTATTTCAACAATACCATTTTCTGGGTTTTGACATGCCGATCCGTTGTCAGACGATATAAGTAAACGCCCGAACTGACCGGTTTGCCAGACTGATCCGTACCGTTCCAAAAGGCTTTATAATCGCCGCTGTTTTGATGCTGATTGACGATGGTTTTCACCAAAGTCCCGTCCATGGCATAAATCGCCAGATTGACTTTTCC
>JBAZPZ010000034.1:0-19983 GCA_041645495.1 Fidelibacterota bacterium
TCGGCGTTTTTCTTCACCAAATCGACCAGTTTTTGTTTCAACGCCTGTTTTGCTTTTTCTTCGGCATGCGGGTCTTTGGGATCGGCAATGACTTCGATCTTGACCTTCCCATCTTTAAAATTCACACTACCACGTGAATTAAGGTCTTTACTGTATTCAACAACTTCTTCCTGGTTATTGAAACGATAGTCTTTCCACTTTTTCAAAATTTCCGTCTTCTGATCTTCCAATCGTTTTCGTTCCTGCCGAACGGCATCATCGTATTTCTGGGTGATCTGAGCCTGATATAACCGGAATTCGTCCGCAACTTGCTGTTGATCTTTTTTCGTTTGTTCCTGTATCTGCCGAAGTTTCGCCTGTTCTTCATTCATTTTCTGACGGACATCAGGCTGATCCTGCGCGTCAAGTCCTGACGCCATCAGCCAAATTCCGGCGATCCAGCCTAACCGAATCCATTTTCCACTCATTTCATTTTCCTCCGAATAACCATCGTTCAGCCAATTCTAAGCAAGTATTTCGAGAGTTTCAACGAGAATAATGTTCCGAGTTCCGTATTTTTGGATGTGGGCAAAGACATCTTTCCTGTCACTTCAACGCCGGAAAACCAAATTAAGCGGAAAATGATGAATGAATTTTTATAAGAATTATTAAAAAATATTTGACAACGCAGTTGGAATCATATAAATTGATACCAGTTTAGGATTTATTTCGACGTGAAAATTGAGTGAGTTAGTTGTTTAAAAAGTAGCAAAACCAAAAAAAGAGGAGGAAATCCATGGGACAACAACAACTGTTACTGATCGTCTTAGGGACAATCATCGTAGGTGTCGCCGTCGTCGTGGGCATCAACATGTTCAGCCAAGGAGCTGTGAATGCCGAACGTGATGCGCTGGTTCAAGACGTCAACATGATCGGAGCGAAGGCCGCGGAATACTGGAGAAAACCGTTAGAAATGGGTGGCGGAGCGAGGGATTTCACCGGTGTCACGTTTACGAAGCTAGGTTCCGATGCCAGTAATGCAAATGGCACCTTTACTCTGGCCGTCGTCGATGCGGACAGTATCACAATTACTGCAGTAGGAGCAAACGAAGGAGTTCGAGTCGTTGCGGGAGTTACTGATGATGGAGTATCGGGCGCCCCGACCATCACACTACCCTAACATCTTTGAACCTTAATCTGACTAAACCGGTCAAAGGAGTCAAATGTGCGACCTGACTTTCTTTGACCGGTTTGCCTTATGGGATTGATGTAAAATGGAAATCTTTCGATATACGGCTGTCGGTTTAAAAGGTAACCGAATTCAAGGTGTTATCGAGGCTGTCAATAAGAAAGAAGCCAGGAAAACGCTCGATCAACTTGCTGAAAAACGTAAAGTCAAAATCGAGTCGATTCAGCAAAAAGCTACATTTATCTATACCGTCAAAAAGACCGGTCAACAGACGCTTAACGGGGAACAAAAAGCCTTTTCAAAGGACGAACTCGTTCAGGCATTCAAACGGTTTGGATACGAAGAAATTCGCGTCCAGAAAAAGTGGTTCGATTTCAAAGGAAAAGTCCCGGCGAACGAGGTCACCAGTTGGATACGACTTTGCGCCGATCTGCTGAAAGAAAACCTTCCTTACGATGAAATTTTAACGCTTCTTTCCGAAGATACGACCAACAAATGTCTGAGGGAAACCATTAAAAGTATCAGTCAGGATTTGAAAGAAGGCAAGGAAGGAACCGAAGTGTTCGCCAAACATGAAGATGTATTTGGCAAATTTCCGGCGTTTATGCTTGCCGTGGCGTCCACCAGCGGTAATATGCAAACGATTTACGAAAGCACCGCCAAGTTCATGGAGCGCGACGAGGCATTCAAACGCAACCTTCGCAAAACACTAGTAACACCATTTATCACGCTCGGCGTGATCCTTCTCGTCGTCGTTTATTATGTTATGGTCATTTTTCCACAGACCGCAGGTGTCTTCAAAAAATTCGGCAAGACACTGCCGCCAATGACGGCGGCAACGATGAAGTTCAGCGATTATCTCGCGGCACACTGGATCGTGATTTTGTTATGTATCATCATTCCGGTCGGTTCACTAATATATTTCTTAAAGACTCCAAAGGGAAAATATCTCAAAGATAAATACATCATCAAAATGCCGGTCATCGGCGAATTGATTCACAAGACCAGCATCGAAATCTTCGCGCGAGTTTTCTATTCGTTATACAGCGGTTCCGGCGAGAACGTAAAAGTCATTCAGGTGGCGGCGGAAGCCTGTCGAAATTCCTATATGGAACGTCAAATCAAAGACGTGGCAATTCCTTTGATGCTGGGCGAAGGAAAAGGCATCGTCGAAGCGATGGAGGCCTCCAACGTCTTCACACGCACAGCTATTTCGCGATTTCGGTCGGGCGCTGAATCCGGCGCCTTACGGAACAATGCGTTGCAGTTAGCCAATTATTACGAAACCGACACTTCCTACCGTATGGAAAAAGTCATTAATCTCGTCAACTTTATCGTAACGATGTTCATTATGGGCGTGATGATCGGAATTACCGTCGTTTCATCGGAAACATCCGTTATGTAAAACCCAGCAGGAAACGTACTTTGTCAAAACTCATTGGTGAAATATTACTGGAAAAAGGGATCATCAGTCCTGACCAGTTGAAAAAAGCGCTTGAAATTCAGACGGGCGAATCGGCGACAACGCGGCGACAGGTTGGCAAAATCCTTTTCGAGGATCTGGGAATCGACAGGCATGCGGTCTTACGTGAACTCACGGCGATTTTTGCAATACGCGAAATGCCGGTGACCGCCGATATGATCACCGAGGAACAAATCACGTTTATTACTGGGATTCTGGATAATCACAGTGACGATTTTCGCGCGGCGTTGATTCGAAATAAGGTTATCCCTTATCAGGTCACCACGCAAAAAGGCGAAAACGTGCTGACGATTCTTTGCGCCGATCCTACCAACATAGAAATAAAATCTCTCGCAGAACAACTTCCCTATCCAAAATACGAGATCGTATATGACCGTCTGGAAAACCTCGATGGAATCATCAATAAATGTCTCTCCAGCCGGAATGAATTTTTCAGCCTGCTGGATGAAATCGAGTATGAAGATGAAGAAGGTCCCAAAGAAGAAGTCATCGATGAAGCCGCGTTGGACGCTGAAATCAACCAAAGCGCTTTGACCACTCTCGTCGAAGGAATTCTCGTTGAAGCCGTCCGTCAGGGAGTTAGCGATATTCATATCGTCCCACAGCCCGGAAATGTGACGGATTTTAACTTGCGGCGGGATGGAAAACTTTCGACTTACTATTCCCAAAAAGGCGTCAAACCGGAAGCCATCGCCGCGGTTTTTAAAGATAAGACGCGAAATGTCGATCGCTTTGAACGCGACATCGCACAGGATGGATTTATTCAGAAAAAAGTCGATGGCTATCTGATTCGCTACCGCGTTTCCATTGTACCGATCGTCGGTTCGGAGTTCGACCGAAAACTGGAAAGTATCGTCATCCGCATTCTTGATGACCGAAAAGTCATCACCGATTTAAGAAAACTGGGATTGCAGAAACAGGCGTTGGACGATTTCAAACGCGCCATCAACAAGCCATCCGGAATTGTCATTGTAACGGGTCCGACCGGAAGCGGCAAGAGCACAACTCTGGTTGCGGCTTTGTATTCTGTCATTTCCCCTGAAAAATGTGTTCTGACCGTAGAGGAACCGGTCGAGTACCTGATCAACGGCGCGCGTCAGCTCAAGATCAGCGACAAGATGACGTTTGACCTGGCGATCCGCGCTATCCTGCGGCATGACCCGGATATCGTTCTGGTCGGTGAAATCCGTGATCTGAAAACCGCCGAAATCGCAATTAAATTAGCCAACACAGGACACCTGACATTTTCGACGCTTCATACGAACGATGCCCCGAGCGCCATTTCCCGCTTATATAAAATGGGCATCGAACCTTTCCTCATCGCCTATTCGGTCAATATCATCATGGCTCAGCGTCTCGTTCGAAAACTCTGCGAAGCGTGTAAAAAACCGTCCAAGCCCAAAGACGTCGATGCGGCGCGGCATCTGGGATTTACCGACGAGGAAATCGAGGCGACGACTTTTTATGAAGCCGTTGGCTGCGAAAAATGCCGGCACGGTTACAAAGGCAGAATAGCGATTATGGAAGCGCTATTTTTCACGAAGGAAATTCGTCGGCTTATCGTCACCGCAGGCGAGCAGGTGGATGAGGAAGCACTTCGTACGCAGGCCATTAAAGAAGGCATGCTGTCGCTCCGTGTTTCCGGCCGGGAACGTATCAAAGAAGGCGTCTCCACGATCGAAGAAGTATCTGCCGTAACGGTCGAGGAATAGACATGGGAATAGGTCGCGCGGAACTGCTGATTTTGCTGGGCGCTATCGCAATATTCGGAAGATACACATTGACGATTAACTCCGCGCGTTACAATAACGATTTTCAGATTATCGCCTGCGAAAGCCAAACGATGGCGTCGTCACTTGCAGATGCTGTGATCGAATCTGCCACCACCAAGGAATTCGACGAAGCAACCGTTAGCGCCATCTTATCCGGTGGATTGAGTTCTCTGTCCGAACCCACGGCGCTCGGTGCCGAGTCTGGAGAAGTTTATCCGAATTTTGATGATATCGACGATTTTAATGGATTCAGTATGAGTGACACGACGGTCAACGGAATTCAGTTTGAGATTTCCGCCAATGTCGGCTACGTCAACGAAAACGACCTGGTAAATTTTCAATCCGACCAAACTTACATGAAGCGGCTGAACGTCACGGTTTCGAGCGAACATATCCCGGAACCTGTGACTATCAGCCGGATTTTTTCTTACTACAATTACTGAGGTGCTTTGATTGGTTGATATCGAACTTGCCGGTACTTTTCTAATCGCTGGGATTTTTATCCTCTCGCTTTTAACTTTGAACGGACAAATTATGGAATCGAACACCGTCAATTCATTAAATGTCATCGCTCAGAGAAACGCCACGAACATCGCGACGATTCTTCAGACCGACTTTCGGAAAATCGGTCAGGGCATTGAGACGGCGACCGAATCTATTCAATCCATTTCTGATTCGAGTCTTTCGTTCGTTTCCGATATTGATCAGGATGGGTTCGCCGATACCGTCGCTTATCGCCTCGGCGCGTCTGGAGAAGCAACCGGAACGGAAAACGCCAAAGATCGCTACCTGTATCGGACGCTCAACGGTTCTGAATCCGACGTCGCCCTCGGATTGACTCGCCTGGAACTGACCTATTTTGACGAGCAGGGTAACTCAACGATCGTTCCATCCGAAATTAGAATGATCGGGATTTCTTTAACCGTCGAAACACCTTTTTACTACCAGGAACGATTAGGAACGGCGGAATGGCAGGGACAAATTACACCGAATAACTTAAAAGCGATTTGATATGGAAAATGAATCAGATTTCACAGAAGAATTGAATAGATACCCGGACGCCTCGTCAATTAAGATCAAGTCGAAGAAACGCGACAGCTTCATCTCGTTTAAAAAACTGCCGCTTATTCTTTCCAATTTTCCTCAGGATGTCGCCGAAAAATTCCTCGAACTCGGCGAAGAATTCAATGTTCAACCTGATGAAGAAGTGATTCACAAAGGCGAGATCGGAAAGGATTTTTATATCATCTGCGAAGGATCGGTCACCGTCTGGCGGGAGGGCATCAAACTGGCGACATTGGCAAAAGGCGACGTCTTCGGAGAACTTGTCGTTTTCCGCGATCACTACCGCATTGCCTCAGTCCGAACGGAGTCTCCGACGACGCTTCTCAAGTTCAACCGGCATGTGATGATGGATTTCTTTTCCCGGCAGGAACAGCGCATTTTTTCCATTTATACCGTCAACGTCCTCGAAGTGCTGAGGCGAAAACTGGTATTGACTAACCAGCGGGTCTGCGAACTGGAACAAAAATTGCGTAACCGATAAGGAATGATGATGGACTCAAACTTAATCGAAACTGCGCATCAAATACTCCGTAACTTCAACGAGTCAATCCCCCAGTTTTTATATGGAATCGAACGCCAGCAATTTCTGATAAATCAGATAAAAAATCTCGAGCCGGACAAACGACTGGTTCTCCGAAATCTGATCGATGCCTTCCTAATCGAAATGCGTACAAAAAACGCTTCGGATATCGATTTAGGATCTTACGGTTGCCGCAATAGCATCTGGTTCCGGATTCACGGCGAAAAAGTGACAGATCCAGGATTAGGTCAATATTCGGAGGCCGAGACCGACACACTCATCATAAACATTCTTATGGAGCAACAGGCGCAGAACCTGATCAAATACCGAAATGTCGATTTTTCTTACGGCATCATGGAAAACGGAACGCTCCAGCGCTTTCGCGCAGACGTTTATTTCGATCTGGAACACCTCGCGATGAATATGCGATTGATCAGTTCGGAAGTTCGTCCGATTTCCGCATTTAATTTTCATCCCGAAGTTCTCAAGGCGCTTAGTTTAAAATTCGTCAAACGCGGTTTGATTCTGATTACAGGAATAACCGGTTCGGGAAAAAGCACGACATTGGATTCGATCATCGACGCCAATAATCGCACGGTAGATTCCTCGATAGTTATCATCGGCGGACCCATCGAGCATGTTCATGAACCGAAGCGGTGCGTCGTCCGGCATCGGAGCGTCGGAACCGACGTTCTCACATTCAAAGACGGAGCGATGCAGGCGCTAAGGCAAGACCCGGATATTGTAGTTATAACCGAAATGCGTTATGCGGATACGATCATGACGACATTGGAGATTACAGACAGCGGTCACAAAGTATTTTCGACCCTTCACACTTCGTCAGCCGTTGAAAGTATCAACCGCATCATTGCCGAAGTACCTTCGAATGAACAAGACCGCGTTCGCGAACGACTTGCCGATGTTTTGACGGTAGTCATTTCCCAGAAACTTCCGCGAACCCTTGACAATAAACGGGTTCTTGCCAAAGAAGTCCTTCTCATGATTCCATCGATCCGCGCCGCAATCAAGAACGATAATTTGGACGAAATCTATCAAATGATCCAGCAATCATCCCAACTTGGAATGATTACAATGGAGCAGGATTTAAAGCGTCTGTACGACGAGAAAATCATTTCGTATGAAGAAGCGTGGGCGAACGCAAACAACAAGAAGAGGTTCGAAGAAATTGTCAAGTACAAAGTCTAAAAAGTCGATCCGGGTGTTACCCAAAAAGAGACTCCTTGCGCTGAACGTTGACGGCGTTGAATTGACTTCTCTGTTTTGCACGTCGGGACAAGGGGTCATAGAGATCGAGTCCGCTGAGAAACATAAACTGGTCGAACCGCTGAAGGCGACGACCGACGAACCGCGGGCTGTCGAAACGAACGGTCGCCCCGCTCTTTCGGCCGAAGATATTTTTGGTTCGGGTGAAAAAGATTTGACCGCTTCGCTGGATACGACACTGGCTACTTCCCCGGAATCTGAAATTCCCGAGGAACAATCCAACGAAAGCATTCTGCTATCCATTCTAGAATCAGCGCCGGCTAAAAACTTTAATTACGCCGTTAATCTTCCTTCTTCCCTCACCCACATCATTCAATTGCGAAACGGGTATGAAACGTTAAAAAAATCTGCCCGCCGCAAGAAAGTTTATGCGGAAGTCAACGAACGACTCAACAATCAGATAGCCAACGATCAATTCGATTATTTTTTAACCGAAGAGAATAACGTCTTCGCTTTCGCTAATAAGACTGGTATTCCGCTCATCAATTTGTACGAATCCATTCAAAAAGGAATGAAGAAGCGGTTCCGGTTGGTTTCCGTTCTTCCGGATGAAGTCGCGTTATCGAATCTCATCCGTTTCAACTACGATCCTCCAGACGACGATGTTCTGATTATCGTTCACATCGCACTCGAGGAAAGTAAAATCATCATTACCAAAGGCGGCCAGATCACTCAACTCGCTCCTCCGATCCGTGACGATGTGAGTTCGACGCAACTTCTGAAAACGATCTCCGGGAAAATCCTTTATGAGCAAAGTCTCGGTAACATTCCGGATCGATACAGCGTGATTTTGACCGGTAAAGCCATCACGCTCGACGCCTGTCCATTTTTTCAGCAAGCCTTAGGAATAACGGAAGTCTCCTATTTCACCGCCCGGCCGGAATTATTCCGATTTCCTGAAGAAACCGAAAAGTCATTATCCGAGTTTGCTGTTCCGCTCGGAAATACCGTCACCGTCTTTTTCTCCGATGAGAAAAAGATAACGCCGCTTTCATTGATTCCCGACTATATCAACCATCGTCAACAGGTTTTTAAACTCGCCTGGCACGGATATTTATTACTTGCGTTGATTTTTCTGATGCCGATATGGATCAATCATCAATATGCCAAAAAATCGAAAACGAAGACGAATTTCACTCAGAAAAACGCCTATCTCGAACAATCAATCGACGGATTGAAATGGGTCGAACCACTGTTGGATAGTCTGACGATCCAGACAAATCTCGGTAGACAAAAACTCGAGTTATTGGAATCGCTTTCGTCGGGAACGCATAAATGGAGTTACACGCTTGACAAAGTTATCCGGGCTATTCACGATGCCGGTGACGATCTCTGGTTGACTGAAATTTCGACTCAAAGCAACGGTTTTCAAATGACCGGATTCAGTCTCTATAGAAATCGAGCGCCTCGGCTTGCTGCTCAATTTCCATCGGCAAGCGTTGAAAACGTCACGCCCATCGAAATTCGGGGAAGAACGGTTTATCAGTTTAAAATCATCGTCGAAAAAGTGGCTGAAGACGAAAAAAGTTTCAATCCTGTCGTTAGAATTCCCGTTCAAGCAACTCAAAAGAAATCGGATAAAAGCATTTCAGGCGGGAAAATAAAAAAATCCTCCGCTCTGTTTCAAGCGGCAGTAAAATTATTCGATCAAAAGAAATTTGATGAAGCATTGACGACATTCGAAGAAATTGCCGCGAGAACAGCCGATCCAAAATACGCCGTCAAGTCCAAATGCTGGATCGGAAAATGCTATTTTTCGATAGGCGACTATCCGGAAGCGATCGAAGTCCTCTCCACATTCATTGAGGAAAATCCGCAAAGCGAGGAGAAGTTAGGTGCGATGCTCTTTTTAGGAAAAGCGTATGCGGCAACGAATCGAAATAATGACGCACGGACTTTGTTTCTCTCGATAGTAAAACAAAGTCCAACCAGCGAAGTCGGTCTGGAAGCCGTCCAACTTATCGCTACACTTCAATAGGAAGCAGAATATGTCGTACGAAATCCGCAACAGCCTCATTCTCGCGGTCTTTTTAGTTCTCATCGGTTTAGGTGGACATCTTCTGCTGAACATGAAGTTCGGGAAGGATTTCACGAAAATCGAACAGGAATTGAAGACAAAACAAGACCGCCTGACCCAACTTCAGAACGCGCTTTCCGATCTGGACGGATATGAAAAACAACTGAAGCAACTTTCCGCTCAACTCAAATATTACCCGAAAGTGATTCTGCCGGAACAAACCATTCATCAAACCTATCGGTATCTGGAAGAAATCGACCGTTACGGCACTTTTTTCAACTTTCGGTTCAATTTACTCGGTGTTAAACGCAAAGATAACGTCTCGACTGCGACATACGAGTTGGCTGGAGAGGGAAATTTTCCCAAAGCGATGCGTTTCATCCGGCGGATGGAATACGGCTCCCCGCTTTACAAGATCGAATCGCTAAGTCTGAAAAGGAAATCGGCAAAATTATCGACCGAAAAAACAGCTGAGGCGGATTTGGAAATCGTGATTCGTTTGATCGGCATTTTCTTTACCCAGACAAAAAATCCGGATCTGCTGGCGCTAGGCCCTTATGCCTCTATCCAAACTCAATCATATTCCGTTTTCGATCCGTTTAAACCGTTGATCCTTGACTATCTTCCGCCGAATATCGGCAACTTGGTCAATATTGAAAACAGTCGTTTGATCGCACTTACGGCCAATACCGCTTTCATTCAGGATCAGCAAGGAGCCGTAAAGCAGATCAAGATCGGCGATGAAATTTATCTGGGGTATTTATCGAAAATCGATCTCAATAATGGCGAAGCGCAATTTCTGATGGACCGCGGCGGCATTACCGATACGTTCATTTTACAACTCAAATCTTCAGGAAAAGGTGGAAAATGAGAATTCAGACCGAATCCCGACATTTCAATTACATCGCTGACATCGTCCTGCTCTTGATGTTTGTACAGTTGGCGCCAACTGTTTCGTTCGCGCAGAGACTTCCCGTCTCCGAAAACATCACTCAGGAACAAATGGTTTCCTTCCCACCAACCGCCAATTTTGAGCAGGTTGTGAAAATCCTCAGCATTATGGCAACCAAATTCGAGAACAAAGTCATCATCGATCCGACGGGACAAAAGGGTCCGATCAATATCGAAATTCCGCCCTGTCACTGGTTAAAGGCGCTGGAAATTCTATTGAGCGCTTCCAATCTGGAGTACGCCGATAAGGGTTCCTATTTGGAAATTATTAAGCCGGCCGATTCCAAAAGCGAATCTGCGCCCACACCTACTCCATCTTCAGAATCATCAGGAAAAATAGTGATAACAAAAAACAGTCGCGAGGTCGAGATCTCCGCCATCTTTTTTCAGGGCGATAAACGAACGCTCGCCGAGGCCGGGATCGATTGGTCGGTCATGGCCGATAAATCCAATATCGATATTAAATCTCTCGCCGGAACCGCCGTTTCTCAGGAATTTTTTTCCCTCTCTTCAAGATATCGCGACCGCAAAGGTTTGTTGAATATTGAAGGATTATTTAGAACCTTTGAGGCAATGAATATTGGTGAGATCATTGCCCGACCGACCATAATGGTCCTCGACGGAACGAAAGGATTGATTCAAGTAGGTAGTTCTTTCTCGATCAAGCAAAAAGATTTTGCCGGGAATACAACCGATAAGTTTTTTGATGTCGGAACAATTCTCGAAGTTATTCCTCAGGTCGTAATCGATCAAGGCGTAACATTCATTCACCTGAATATTCGCGCCGAGCGTAGTTCAGCGACGCCTGGCGCGGTCAGCACGACCATCGATAAGCAGGTGGCTTATACCGATGTGTTGCTGGTCAACGGCGAACAGACTGCCATCGCTGGTTTATACGCCGAGGAAAAATCGACTGTTCGAAAAGGAATTCCCGGGCTAAAAGACCTCCCGTGGTGGGTTTTAGGATTGCGATATTTGACAGGTTACAATTCGACTGATCAAACGAAAAAAGAGTTGGTCATCGTATTAAAAGCCGAATTAGTGCCGACTTTGGAAGACCGCGTCCGCGCAAAAAAAGAGAATTTGGAAGAAACAATCGAACGTCAACGGGAAAAATATCCGACGGATAACATTCCACGTTAGTCCCACCACGTCAGACTATTGACCCATTTCGGACTATCTTCCGTCGAAGAAATATGCGATTCGATCATTTGAACCGCTTCACTAGAAAAATACAAGGCATCGTTTCCCTTGATTGAAATGGTCGATGTCGGGGCGCCAAGCAATATCGCCCCATAAATACTGGAATTTCCGTTACTCGATAAGTCGGCATCAGCGTCACCTGTGATGATAACGATTCCGTACCATTTGACACGTCCTCTAAATGTAATGCCTTCTGCAATCAATACACCGTAGCCGGTCAAATTTCCAGAAATCGTGCATCCGCCGGAGACATAAACGACGACGGGAGATGTAGGACTTCCCAACGTCACGCTTCCTAAGCCATCGCATGATGTCAGATTGTAATCGGCAATGGATTCGTAAGCATCCGCCACTGCCTGAATATCCTCTTGCGTGGATTCGTCATAAATTGCAATGCTCGGTGAACTCCCTTCGCCCTGAATTTTGGTTGAGCCCTCATATTGGTCCACCAAACTCACGCTATCTTCTTCTTCGGAAACAGCAACACCGGGAAGATCACCCGACAGATCGGGCGGTTCGTGCATATGGTGATGCCAATCGTGATGTCTTCGTCCTCTATGTCCGCCATGATGCGCTCCGTGTCCTCCATGCCCTCTATGCCAACCTCGCCTGGAAGTCGTTCCATCCATATCGGTATCCGAACCATAAATGTGAGAATGTCCGACGATGGACAAACTGGTAGAATTGGTACAAATCCCGACGGCAGCGGGAATATCCGGAAGTAACAGACTCCGGCTCCATAAAGTAACCGAGCTCGTACAAGTCTGTTCACCCGCCTCGGCTGTCACGGAAATCAACACGCTGTCTTCGCCTGCTGTCGTATCGTAAGCAATCGTTGTAATTGTCCCTGTAAACGAACCACCCAGCCAGGAATCCCTTGATAGGGTCGTGTCGGAGTATCCGGAAGTTGAATGGAGCGAAATCAAATATTCGAGAGCGCTATTGGCTACCTGTCGCGCCATCACTTTTTCCGTAAAATCGATTGAATTTTCTTCCGCGATCTGTGCGGTCCGATTCATGCGGATCGATATGTATCCAAAAATAATGATAAATCCGAGAACGATGATGAGTGTCGAACGGCCCATTTATTTCTGCAAACCGGTAAAAACTCCCGATTAATCGTTTTTCCCGACGATTCGAATATTATCGATGGCGAATGCTCCCGGAGTTATTTCGTCCGAACGAACCGCTACTTTCATCCGGATTTTCAGATGATGTACGCTTCCGGCAATCGCAGATAGGTCTTCAAATACTTCCGTCCATTGCGGTTGATTTTCATGCTTAACATAAACGTTCACGGTTCCAACAATCCACGATCCGTCGTTTGGCAAAAAATCGTAGGTCGAGTAACGAAAGAAAGCCGAGTCGCATCCGGAAAGATCGATTTCTGGAACGATTTCCAGAGTCGTCGTGTCCGGTCGAGATTTTGGCGGATTATCTGCGTCGAAACCGAAGACGAATCGAAGCGTTGTATCGGAAGGTTGATAAGTGATCCGACCGTCAACCGTCCACTGGCTGACATCCGTGCTGGAAAAAAGAACCGTTTCGGTCGATGTCTGACCATATCCGGTTTCAAAATTAAGGAAAAAAGCCAAAATGACAAGGAAGCAGGAACAAAATAAACGAAGAAACACCAAAGTCTTTTTCATTTTTTCACCTCTTTCCAAAGGATTTTCTTTCTTTTGATCGCCTTTTTAAAAAGCACTACAATTCAAAATAGCGATTCTTTCAAAATAGCGCAAATTGTTTTTCCCGCATCCACTTGCCACAATGCACAGAGAGGCTATTTCATAAACAGCCACTTTCCTTGAAGTATGGAAAAGTTCACTTCAGGTAGGCGCATTTTTTGATCTCCGAATGACCATCTGTCGTGAACCGGATGAGATAGAGTCCTGTGCTCAGATTTCGCGGACTCCAAACGATCGAATGATTTCCCTCGGGCATTTTTCCGTCGTAGAGAACATCCACCGATTTCCCGTTGATATCGTACATATCGATAACGACATTTTTCGCATTCTGCAAAGAAAAGGCAATAGTCAGAGAAGCGTTGAACGGATTTGGATAGGCGGAAACCAGATTCATCTGTTCCGGAATTGCTTTTTCCTTTGCCACTTCGGAAGGTCGGTTGAACCATATTCTTCTTGCCAGTGTGGAATCCAGAACGAACGGATTCGGTTTATTATCCTGATAATGTGCAATCTTCCATGTCCTCGCGTATTCAATGGAATCAACCGGATCGTAGTAATTCCAGACAATTAGAGTGCTCTTTTGAAGGTTCCAGAAATTACTGTCCGCCGCGCTTTTGTACATGGCGTAAAAATAGAACATCGCGCGTGCGACGTTTCCCTTATGGTCTTCACGCGGTTCAAAACACTGTGGAGCATCATTTTCCTTTTCCGAATATTCATCGATCAACGTGGTCGGAATCGTATTCTGTGAGTAATTTAATCGCCACCACTTGTCTGTATTCTGATCGGGAATTTCCGCAAACGGATCGTTTCCGCGGGAAGAATTTACATTTGTATAAGTGGGAAATAGATGATGAATGTCAGAAGCTTGTGGTTCGGACTCTGCGCCCATTGATTGTGGCCATGTATGTTCACAATTTATATTTTTTAAATTTGTTTGGTTTCGAATATTTTGGGTTGGATCAATCGTGATAGTATATCCTGTATAGACACAGGATAGTTGATTTCCAGGTTTCAGGTCGATCCTGCCGTACATGGAATCCCTAGCGGTATTGTATCCGAGCGTGCGAGATGTTTTGTAATTGGTAACGATATATTGCCTGAGACTCTCGCCAGAGAGTTCGGGCGCGATGATAGTTTGCGTCTGAGCCGCGGGCTTTGCGACGTTCAGTGCTAAAATGAGACCAGCGACGGTCACCAAAAGCGATGATTTTTTCACGACCTAATCTTTACCTCTGGAAATGTGTTTCTTGATCAACTTCGTTTTCAGATTCAGTCCGTTCTCCCCAATGATTTTTTCGACGATCTTATAATTGTCTTTTGTCCTGACGATGACCGTCGATTCCATGCGTTTTGCGCTGGAGAACGCGAGATCGGACATAGAGGTCAACCGGTCTAAAAGCGGCTCTTCGAGAAGCGATTGCGTCGTCTCGAAGTTAAAACATCGAATTTTGTCTTTTTTTTCAATGATCAGATCGGGAATATATCCAGTCCATGACTGCGGTGTGGCAGGATACTGTTCGATTAGTTTGGTAAAGCACGAGTAGCCGCGTTTGGAATAATTCCGAATGAGATAATGAAGTAAATTGAACTGATCGTGTTTGAAACGTGTACTGAGAAGCGAATGCCGCAAAGCGCCGATCACTCTTGCATACAGAACATTCAGATCGAACGGCTTGGTAACGTAATCGTCCGCTCCGGAAACCAACCCGGTTACTTGAAAATCGGTCGAGGCTTTTCCCGTCAGCATGATGACCGGAATGAAAGCGGTGATGGGGCGTTCTTTTAGTTTTTTCAGGACTTGAAATCCGTCGATGTCCGGCAGGTCAATATCCAGAATGATCAGATCGGGTTCTTCCTTGATGGCAAGGGCGACTACTTTAAGTCCCTCGCTGACAGTCAGCACTTTCAGTTTGTGCTGTCCTAAAAATTCCGTCACGAGATCAAGAATCCCCGGATCATCGTCAACAACGATTACTTTTCTCATCAAAGTCCCAGTTTAGTTTCAATTCATCAGCACGCTAAATATATCAATCAATTCCAACATCGGAAAAGTATTTCTCAGTTAATAGGATTCGAAATAGCCGAAGAGACTTCGGGTAGTATTTTATTCCCTTGATCCTATTTTACAAGATGATTTTCAAATTCCAGACGCTTTTACCGACGAGAAAAATAATTTTTAAAATTTTCGGAACTATCCGAACGCCGATTCGTAGAAAAGTTGTTTTTGAAATTGAAAAAAGATTTTGATACTTGGCATAAGTTTTGTACATTAGCAACGTGATTTTTGAAAGAAACGAGTAAAAAAAAGAGAGAATCTGATACATTTCCCCTCCCCCTCCCCGGATGTGCCGTAATATCCCTCACAATCCCCTCTTATTTACGTTCGGGGAGGGTAACCTCACTTGTTCAGAGTAAAATAGATGAGCCGCTTTACTTCAGCGGCTTTTTTATTTTACGAGCCAAACCAATCTGTCACGCCCAATTGCTCTGATTTGTCACAATTCATAGAATGGATGTCACAATCTGGTGACAGAGATTGCCATCACCTTTTCCCCGTGTAAATCCGGTGAACCAATAAACCAGAAATCCCCTGTCATCTTCCAATGACAAGGGATTTCGTTACAGGTTAGAAATTCTTAGTTTATTTCAGGATAAATCGGTCTGATATCCACTGGAAGATGTTTGAGCTTTTCGATAGTTTGGGACATCAATGGCGTCATCACCCGATATTGATCGATCAGACTCTTAGCCGCGGTATAATCGCCTTTTGCTTCGATCATCAGCAATTGTTCGGCGAGTGAGGAAATAGCCGCTTCAAGTTTTTTCTCGTCCAGATCCAATTTTCCCTGTCCGTCGGCATAAAATGCGCCTTTTTCGATGAAATAGTTGAATTGAATGGCAACGCCTCCGCCATGAGCTTCATCGATCCCAAAGCGAATCGAGCGGAACATTCCGCCCAGAAAACTTGCATACGCCGAGTATTTCTGATCTTTCGGGAAAACGTTTTTACTCATCAGAAAAACATATTCATAGATTCCCAAAACATCCGCTTTGCACTCTTCAATCATCGGATACAATTCCTTCAGTTCCTTACTAACCGTTGTCTGTGTTCCATCGGAAAGAGTGATTATCCCGGGTCCGAGGCCATGGCTGATTTCATGCATTAGCACGTGATTGAAATACGCTTCGAACGTTACGTTCTGAAGCGGTTTTTCAGCCAGAATCAGATTCACGATCGGAACCCAGCATTTTTCATATTTCGCCTCAGCGATGTTCTTTAGCATGACTTTTTTGGAGCCTTTTGCTTCACGCACTTTTTCATCGTTCGGCAGGTTGAATGCCGTTGTCTGAATTCCGGATTTGGTATCGCCAGCCGAGAATGCTTCCTGAACGACTTTGATCGGCGAAGACATTCCCCGGCTTGACTTCTTGTATTCCGCGGGCATCGGAAGATTCGACTGCATATCGCTCAAATAGGTCGCAACGGTCTCCAACTTCTGGCTCTCGACATGATCGACGACGCATACGAATGCTTCATAAGCGGTTTTATAACTGAACAAAGCGTCTTCATAAACTTCATACGGCCCGATGACGACTTCGAGGTTTCCGTTTAAGTCGAGCCATGCCATATCGCTATTGAAATAGTTTTCCGTTAATAAATCCTCTGCACGAAGTTGCAGATATTTTTTCAGCGATGCGTCCGACGTGAGATCGGCGGCGCTTTTTAATAATTCCACGACCTGATCGACCATTTCCTTATATTCTTCATGGTAAGGAACTGCGACAAGTTGATCTTTTTCCCGTTTGACGACCGTAAAACCGCTTTCAAGGGTTTCCTTCTGGTCGGGATTCCGGCTGATGAAATCCTGAAATTCATCTTTGGTCATGTCTTCCGGATAAAATCCCGCGCCAAGTGGTTTCGGCTTATTGTTCAGGAACGGCTTGTTGGCATCCAATTCGTTCCAGGGTCCGAACATGACGTTGAACATATCCAGATAAATCTGATCGTTCGGGTCCGTCGATTTCTGGAGTTCGGCAAGAATTTTCGGATTATCCCGGCTGACCTGTAACAGGAACAAGCGATCAATAATTTTCGACGCCTCGATAAGTCGGATGAGGACTTTCTTGTCCGTGACAGAAAGGTTGGACAGATCGCACTTCAATTCGACAGGCGCCAATTTCGCGTATTCCGCCTTCACTTCTTCGATAGGCGCTTTTGTCGTGATCGCCTTAGTCTCGCAATTCTGCATTATCACCGCCAAACATAAACAGAGAATGACTACCAAGCCGAGACTCATAGTCAGGAAATTTCCTTGAGTCAGACGGCTCTTTTTCGTTTTCATTGTTTCCTCCAAATTTTCGTTTTCGATTTATTTGACGAATAGACATTTTCCGCCAATCGATTCGCCATTCAATTGCATTTTGTAAAGATAAAGACCGGTGGAAAGATTCTCCGGTTTCCAGGAAATCTGCCGGTATCCGCTCGTTTCGATGAACCGATCGACTCGATCCACTTCTTTTCCGGAAAGATCGTAAAACGTGACCTTCAGATCGCCCGACTGATTTGCGCAGATGCGGAAGTTCGTCTGACTGTTAAATGGGTTCGGGTAATTGGCTTCCAAACGAAATTTTCCGGCAACACCGCTTTTCGGTTCCGCGACGGTTTCCGTCTCGATGAAATGCACTAAGAAATCGTCGAAGTAAAGCGTTCCGACATCCTTTTTGGCATCGTCGGTTTCGGCAAGATAGATTCGCTTCCACGTAACCGGATAATCCAAAACAGCCGTCGGATTCGCCCAACTGGGAATCGCGGCGGAGAACGGAATTTCCAACTTCTTCCAACTATCCGTCCAATCGATTCCCGGAGTAGCTGGCGTCAGATCCATCAGAAATTTTTCACCCTGTTTATCGATAAATTCGCCTCGCAACCAGTGACATTTCCCGTCACCGTATACCTGAATGCTGATCGCGTCAGGCGTGCCGGAAATCGGGATTGTACAATTCAAATTCAGATTTGTCGTTCCTCCGGTCGCCAGACTGTAATCCAATCGCCCGGAAGAAGGTTCGGAGATTTTTATCGAATCGCTGACGGTAATTTTGCATTGAGCGAGATTGACTTTCGTTCCCGTGATCGACCAATTGGCGACCGTCGTAAAGTCGTCAACCATCACATTCGCCGCGGCGCCGACGGAAACCGGCGTTGTTCCGGTCACTTCCTCAAACGTCGCAGAGATCACGCCTTCGCCCATCGTGGTTGCCGTAAAAACGCCGGAAGTACTGATGGTTCCGACATTTCCTGTGACTTCCCATGTATAGTTCGAAGCGGAAACCTGAACGATATTTCCGTAATTGTCTTTCGCTTCGGCTGTGACGGTCTGCAGTTCACCGATTTTCAGAATGATCGGATTCGGCTGGAGTTTTATTTCGGCCAGACCCGTCAAATAAACTTGCGCCGTATCCCGGACTTCGCCGCAATTTACATAAACGTATCCCGTTGTTTCGACAGTATCGGACTGGAATTTTCCCGCCGCGTCAATGTCTCCGAGCGTCGAATCGCATGTCCATGTCAGGGAATCGGAATTGACCGAAACGCTGTTGTAATATTGATCGAAACCTGCGACCGTAAATTGGCAGGAATTGCCTGCCGGAAGATAAATCGTTTTCGGGCTGATCCGCAGATGATTTAACGGACCGGTCGGAGCGGTGCTGATCAGCAACAGCGAATTCGCGACGGAGCGCTCGCCGCCCGCGTCCGAAGGACTGTTCATGACTTTATTCCGAACGACCATTGTCGTCGAACCGCCACCGTCGAGGTTCGCGGCTTGATAAATATTCCATTCCAGCATGTAATCCGCTAACTCGAAAAGCGACATTCCGATGCTGAATCCCACCTGTCTGCCATCGACGGCAACGAGATATAGTTTCGTCGAATCCTGAGAAAAACCGACCGCGGTTCGCGGATGCCGATCACTGCAAAAACTCCCGTCCGGCACCGATTTCACGCCGTTTTTTATAATCATCGGATAACCGCCGATCAATTCTTTGATGCGCGTCGCGATCGCGGGTAATTGAAAAATCACTTTCACCGTATCGCCTACGAAGAAATTAGCGTTTAAATAGTCTTTCGCGATTCCATTTCCGGACAACACAAATCCGTTGGCGGGAATGACGGCGTTTCCGTGACCGGCTTCCGCCAAACTGTCCTTTTTCGTCACGACGACGATCATCGTGTCATTGACGATCGGTTCGTTGACATAAGTGACGGTAATTTCCGCGCCGTCGTAATTTGTCAGCGTACGGGCGGCGTAATATTTATTGTAAGCGATTAATTGATTTGCACTGCGCTCCACATTGACGTTATTGATGGACAGGGCATTATCATTCTTTGCGAACGCTTTTCCGTTGTATGTCGTGACGGCGATGAACGGTTCCTTGGTATCGGAGCAACCGAAAACTTCCCGGCTGATCGGCAATTTCATCAAAACGCCTTCGATCACCTGCGCATTCGTTGGAATGCCGCCCGACTCGTAAAAGTCGCCGTTAACGGCGCCTACGACGCGATGACCTTCGCGATCATTTCGCGATGCCATCGACGACGTCCTTTCATATCCAGCCAACAGATTGTTTGCTTTTGCTGTCTGAAGATGAAGCCAATCGTTTTTCAGATCGATTTCCAGAACATACAAATGCCACGGCCCCGCCTGACGATATTCATGATAATACATGACGCCGGGACCGACAGGTGTTTTTTCAATCGAATCAGCGAATGATACTTGAAAGAAGACGAAGGCCAGTATGAAACTGTAACAAATCTTTCTCATGGTTTGCC
>JBAZPZ010000035.1:0-19389 GCA_041645495.1 Fidelibacterota bacterium
TTCAAAATCACAAAATTCCCCCTCATATCGGAAGCGGCGCCTAAACTGGTGCCTTCCAGAATCACGTTCACGCCACCCAACGGTTGGCCGGATTGCGCATCGGTGACCCGACCGGAAATCTTACCTGTTGTGCCGGCGAATAGCGCCGTCACCAGAATTAAAGATAAAATGATTGTAAAGGTAAACGTTCTTTTCATTTCCATCTCCCTTTTGAAAAAGACTGTAAATTTTTAAAAAGCGAAAATTTAATAGATGAATAGCGTGGATGGATTGTCCATGCGTTATTCGGAAATATTTTCTATAGTAATGACTTGTTTGTGTTGGAAAGAAAAAAAGTTGACTTTGAATGTTTACGTCTTTCATGATTTTGAAATCAATCGTATCAACTTACTACTGCTCATTGCTCCTGAAAATTTCAAATTCAGATATCCCGTCCCGTTGCCCTCGGAAGACCGACTCTCGCCCTGTAAATTACCTCAGTCCCGAACTGACGATGCTTCTCAAAGTACCGCGGTAATTTATGCTGTTCCTTAAAATATGTCAAGATTTATCTATGTTTTTTTTCTTTTAATTTTTTAGCGTTTCCCACCCTGCTTGTACCCGATACAAAATATCTTTATATCAAATCGCTCGTTAAAGATTTTAATAATTGAGATAATATTGATTTTTATTCGAATTCGTTAACTGGTTGGGAACTTCATGAGAACTAAAAACGATCCGGATTGTTACAATTTTTTGTGGCGGAACGACAATATCGAACCGGTTTGGATTTTCTATTTGAATATTCCCCATCACCTGTTCTTTTAAATTCACCTGTGAAACCGAACGAAGCGGCAAATACGACGCGATCTTGCCGTGAACCGATGCACCGGTTGGGTTAATGAGTCTGAGCACGACGCCCTCTCCATTTTCGCTCTCTTTCAAAGCGATAAAAACCAGATCCGACGGCTCGATCGAAAAAAACTGATATTTCGTCGGTAAAGATCCAAACGATTCTTCCGTCTGGTGACAGGTCAACGGAACATGATAACACATGCCTTCCCGGAGATATTGCCCGTTTTCGAGATTCCCGAGATGAGGAAAAAATGCAAACTTGATTTTCAGTCCTCGCTCCGTCAACAGGCTATCGTTCTCCCGCGGATGATCGACTGATTCGTCGTAATCGGTGACGAGCGGAAGAACCAGAATCGGCTTGTTGACTGAAGCGATTTTATATCTATTTAATCCATTCGTAAATATCGAAAAACCGCCCTCTTCGTTACAAAGCCCCACGAGGCTGGTCATCGGGAAAGAGCGGTCGTAAAAATATTCGTGCCCGGCGTTGGAATTCGATCGGAGTTTGCGAGACTCGAATGCAAATCGGCTATCGTTGAAAACCGTCTGGACGGGAAAATTCGTCGGAAAGCAAATCTGAAGATCGCCGCCCACCGGGAATGTCTGGAAATTGACTTCATAATGAAGGAATCGCGACGCCTGATGGAGTGTGATGGTGCAAGAAAATTTAATCGGGTCTCCGTTACATGCACCGGACGGAACATCCGTTGTGGGTTTCCATTCATAATCGATTCGAAAAGCCGCGGATAAAGAGCAAGTGTAAACCTGTTTGATTGCTGGACGGAGTTGTTCCGTCGTCATCTTCACGCGCGCAGCGGCTCCGGATTGGTTTTTACGTTTCGGTATAAATTGGAAATAACCGACATTTTCATAACTAAAGGCGGTTTCCATTGAAAATACGGTCAGCGTTCCGTTTGGATTGATTTCGACTCGCATGAAATCGTTTTCAAGTATATTCGTTTCGGAACTGATTGGTGTTAGATGACTCGTTTTTGGATAAAGGACCGGTTGAACGGAAAGAATTTTATAACCCATCGCCGGTAAGTTTTTTACATCAATGACGCATTTAAATTTCCGCATGACGTTTCGTTTGCCATCCGGCATGGTCACGGGATTCTCTTTCTTTTCAATCACGAAATTCGGAATCGATCTGCCGGACAAATCGCTGATTTCGATGGCTTTTTTATCGCTGTTTGCCGGAATTTCGAAAGAGATTTCGGCGATTTCCGACCGGGAATATGTCAGTGCATTGACGATGGCAATTAGAAAATCGTCTTTCGTTTTCTTACGAATCTCGGTTCGGTTCAGAACGGATTGAATGGCACTCTCATAAGTGTTTTTGGCAACTTGAATCATCTGTTCGTAGCCGCGATTGATCTCCTCAATTTTCTGAATATCGTTCGCCGAAACACGCTGGATCAGATTTTGTAACGTGAAAAGTTTCTGCCATAATTTTTCGACCTCGACATTCGTTGTCGGAGCGTTCAGTTGTTTTCCGATTTGAATCCAGGGTTCGATATAAAATTGGATCAAATGTTCGAGTTTAAAATTCAGATTCAGCGAGCGCACTCTTTCCGGATACCTAAAGCCAGAATTTGGGTGGAACGTCGCTTCATCCAACAATTCGCGTCGTTTGACTGGCAATTTTTCTACGTCCACGGATTCTTTGATCGCCCACGGATACCGGCTCAATTTCGTTTGAACATTTTTCCCGGACAGATTTTCAGCGAGCATCCGGAGGTTTTTCTCCAATTCAGCGGTTCCCCAACTAGCTTCGTCAAGTTCGATCAGAATCAACCCGGGCGTTGAGGAATTACCGGTTTGATTTGGCACCGAACTTTCCGCAGACTTTCCTTGCAAATCGGAAAGGAATTGCTCGAACTGACTCGATTTAATTCGCCGGAACCGGCTTGCCAGCGACTTCGTCCCATCCATTCCTTCCCACATGAACTCGTTGGACTCAACCGACGGAATGAGCACTTTTTCGGAGATCAGTACGGTATCAATGTTGAATCCGGAATAAATCTGCGGAATTTGCGAATTGAGCCCGCTCGTCAGCGGGCTTACGCCTATTTTCAAGGTTTCGCCATATCGCTGTCCGACTTTTTCTCCGATGAGCAGATTCCGGATGATGGCCTCGCCGCTGGATAAACAGGAACACGGAGAAACGTACCAAGGACCGAACGTCAACCGGCCGGAAGCGAGCAGTTGTGCGATCTCACTCCTCTTGCCGGGAAATTGCGTCAGATAATCATCTAACCATTTGACCTGAAAATCGAGTGTAATGGTGATATTTTCGGGGACGGATCGGAACAGATCCAGCATCGATGTAAATCCGCCGAAACGATCCGTTTTCTTATCTAAAATGAACGATTTCGAAAATGGATAAACAAATACAACAAACATGTTTTGCGTCTCTTCTTTCACGTCAAATTCTTTTTCTTACTCCGGAAGAGTTTGCGTCCCATTTATAACTCTTCGATGAATAATATACAAAACTGTCTGTTCATTTGCCAATATGCCCATATAGCCGGCAATATCTGTCCTTTCAAAAAGAAACTGAAATCAGACCTGTAAGTTATCGCGTAGTTTAGACCATTCGTGAAAAATGACTCCTGGAAAGACATTTTCACGTGTCCATGAGATATATTTATCGAGTTCTTTTCGCGTGGAGGCTTCGAAGCATGGAATGATTTTCCTGATCTTCATATCGAGACGATATTGATCGAGCAAATCTTCCACCCACATGAGATTTTTCTTTTTTTGTTCGTGATGCAGATACGGAGAGACGAAACATCCTTCATCGGTAATCGCCAGCGGTAATTGTCCCGTCGTGAAAGGAAGATCGATCAGCGCCAGCGGCGGCAGAGAAATGATCAACTTCGAGTTTTTCCCGAGCGTTTGTTTAGCATCGACGATCGCATTAAAAACGGTGGTCGAACGCCATTGAAGCCATTCGGGCATCATTTCGATGATTTGTTGCGGCGATGTGATGATTTCTCCAACAACCGATGAAAATTCGGTCACGCAAAACGGACAATAGCAGAACGGCGGAACCCTGTTTTGAACGTCCAATTCTTCCTTTTCCCAAAAAAACGGGAAACGGAGATATTCCAGATAGAAGTAATCCGGCGCGGAGATTCGTGCCATTTTATCGATAAGCCGGTAAAAATATTCCAGACCGGTTGGATTGTTCGGACAAATCGGATGATACCAGTCATCTGGAACATAAGCGGCTCCCGAAATACCGACCGGTGGCGAAAACGAATCCTGATTCCAAAGGGACGGACTGTGAAAGCAGACCAGAATAACGCCTGTTTTCAAACCCTTTTCGCGCGCCAGATCTACCATTCTGGAAACCGGAAGAAAATCCGATCGCCATTTTGCGGCGTCGGGCATAGACATGGATTTTGTAGAAGAAATGAAAACGCCGTCGAACCCGGCATCTTTGATCCGGCTCAGATTCTCGGAAAAATCTTTCCGATTGTATTCGTTCACAACATATTTGACAAATGTCGACATTCATTCTCCAATTCGGTCTTCTTGCAATAAGGTCTATGAAAAGAAAGTCGAAAAACCAATCGTGTTAATAGATAGTTTCCGATTGAAATGACTTTCGCGTATCAAAAATCCTTACAGTGACCCTGCTTTTGTCGGAGCGAGAGGATTTGAACCTCCGACCCCCTGAACCCCATTCAGGTGCGCTAGCCAGACTGCGCTACGCTCCGATGTCAAAGACGGGGAGAAATTTACCCTTTTTCAAATAGAATTCTAAGGAAAAAACCGTGCACTTTCACCAATTATTCAGAATATCCAGAATCTCCTGGAGACCTTTTTTAACCTCACGCAGCAATTCCGGTAGATTCTTTTCCTGAACCGGTGATGCTTCACCAACCGCCGGACTTTCTTCGTTGTTAAATATTTCCATCTCCTCGGGTTTGGTCTGTTTCAATTTTTGCTTTGCTCCTTCGATTGTGAATTTTTTGTCGTACAGGAGATGTTTGATATATTGGATGACCTGAATATCCTTTTCGCGATAGACGCGGTTCCCTGCGCGATTCTTGGAAGGTGATAGCGACGGAAATTCAGTCTCCCAGTAACGCAACACGTACTGCTTCAGTCCGGTGATGTCGCTGACTTCACCGATAGAGTAGTATAATTTTTTTATAGGCTTGTTCACTTTCGACCTGTTGTACAATTCACTTAAACCATTACTTTAATAGTATAATCAGGAAGATTCGTTATGTCAAGGATTTTTTTATTTCAGGGCATTCGTCATGAGCGTTGCATTCGAGCAAAAATTGATCAGGTTTTGCCTGATCATCTGCCAGCGGAAGCCTTTTCCGTCGCGGACTTTCGTCTCGATCGACGAAAGCGAGTCGGTCAAATAGACAGCCATTCGGCCGAGTTCCATTCGATCTCGAACTCCATTTTTATATCTGAAAGGATAAAAGCCGCACACACCGGAATATCCGCATTGCCTGACCGAATCGACGATCCGACGGTTAATTTTGCCGAACGGCGAAGCGAAATATCGAACCTTACAGGCAAATTCTTTCTCCAAGATTTCTTTGGAGCGGGACAATTCCATCCGAATTTCATCGGTTCTCAGCCCGGCGAGACAGCGATGCGATTTTCCATGCGAACCAATCTCCCACCCTTTTTGGTGCAGTTTGTCTATTTCATCGGCATTCAGATGCGGGAAGTGGATCCATCCAAGATGCGAGTCCCAGTCATTCGATTTCCCGATATAATCCGTGATGATAAAGACCGTTGCCGGCGCATGGAATTCTTCCAAAATCGGAAATGCGTATTCGTAAATATTCCGATAACCATCGTCAAAAGTGATGGCGATCGCGTTGGGATCGTTGGCATAACATCCTTCCAAATCCGAAAGTGCTACGAGCCGGAAACCTTGTCGCGTTAAAAATTGAATTTGTTTACGAAATTTCTCGGGCGGAATGCAGGTAATCCCGATCTCTTTCTTTTCATCGACCTTGTGATAGACCAATATGCGATTGTGAAAGACCCGATTGTCCGCGATATCGCCGCTCCTTCGATTTATTTCGGTACGAAGTGGTGTTTCTGATAAAATCGCCCGGTAAATTCAGCGATCAGTTTGTATGATTTGACCAGTGTTTCCTCATCCGGCAGAAAGACAATCCGGAAATGGTGAGTGTTCGGTTTTTGGCCGAATCCGCTTCCGTAAACTACCAGCACACCGGTCTCTTCCAGCAATTCCAGGACGTAAGTTTCGTCGCTGATGCCATCCGGTAACTGAACTTTCGGGAAAGCATAGAAGGCGCCTTCCGGCTTGACGCATGAAATTCCCGGAATCGCGTTCAACATGTCAAATGTGATATCGCGGCGTTTTTGGATTTTCGCCATCACACCGATCAGATGCGGATCACCGCTTTCGAGTGCTGGCGCAACCATATATTGTTGTGGATGCGGCGCACAAAGCCGCGCACGAAGCAAACGATTGATCGCTTCGCGATAATCGACCATGACTTTCTCCGGATCGTGAAAGATCGCCCAGCCAACGCGCCAGCCCGGCATGATGTAATTCTTGCTCAAGCCACCAAAAGTAATGACCGGAACATCTTCGGAAAGTGATGCGATCGAGATGTGTTTTTGGTTGTCGAATAGCAGTTTGTCGTAAATTTCATCGGCAAACACAACTAGATTATGCTCTCGCGCAAAATTGATGATATTCAGCAGACTTTCGAGACTATAATTCGCGCCGGTCGGGTTATTCGGATTGATCACGACAATCGCCTTAGTTCGCGCATTGACGCGACGTTCCAGTTCGTCGAAGTCGATCTGCCAGCCGGTCTCTTCATTCAGCAAATAAGGATTCAGTTCGCCGTGATAGACGGGAATCTGTCCGCTGTAAAGCGGGTAACCGGGCGACGGCGTCATGATGTTGTCGCCGGGATTGACCAGCGCCGCGATGGCGAGCGTGATCGCTTCCGATGCGCCGTTGGAAATGAAAACATCGTCAGCGGTGATGTTTTTCAATCCTTTCTTCACCATTGTGTGGCGCGCCACCGCTTCGCGCGCTTCTGTAATTCCCATCGAATCACAGTAGGTCGAAACGTTCAGCCGGAAGCCCGCGTTCGATTGAAGAATTTTTTCGACAACGATTTTTCTCAACGCTTCGGGAGTTTCAAAGTCATAAACGGGCGGATCGCCGATATTCAGATAGAGGATTTTCTTTCCCTGCGCTTCGAGTTTCTTTGCTTTGACAACGATGTCCCGGATGGCGTATGTTACTTTTTCGGTACGCTCAGCGGGAATGATTTTCGATAACATGAAAACCTCCAAAAACTTTACTGATCGGATTGATTTTTAACATATCGTTTATATCCGTTTTTCGGAACGACGATCGTCTCGATGAAGTCGGATTTATCCGTATAAATATACGCCGCCAGTTCCTGAAGATCGCGGGCGCTGATCCCGTCGATGATCTCCAGAATTTCATCGACGCCGATGGCGCGTTTTTCGTGAATTTCCATCCGTGCAATGTGGCTCATTCTGGATTGCATGCCTTCCAGGCTAAGAACGGTTCCGCTTTTCGATTGTTGTTTGATCTTTTTCAACTCGTCTTCGGAAACTGGTTCCGTCGCCACTTTTTCCAATTCCTGATAGATCAGCGAACGGACTTTGTCTAATTTTTTCGTATCGGCGCCGGCGTAAATTCCGAATGCGCCTTCCGATAAAAACAGATCCGAAAACGAATAGATTTCATACACAAATCCGTACTTCTCACGGATGTTATGAAACAGGCGTGAAGTCATGCCGCCGCTGAGAAGAACATTGAGCAGACCGAGTGTGTACCGGCGCGGATCAGTCTGGGAAAAAATCCGCTTCCCCAGCACTAAATGCGCCTGACTGATCGGCTTGGCGTAAATTTTCTGACGTTCGCATACCGGAAGAACGCCGGGAATCTCCGGTCTTCCGTTTCCGCCGGGTAGCGAACTCAAATACTGCTTAACCAACTCGACCAGCGTCTGATGTTCGATCCGGCCGGAAGCGGCAACGACCAAATTGTCACCCGTATAATTCGTTCGGATGAAATCGGTCAAATGTTTCTCGGTGAAGGAGCGAATGTTGTCGATCGTTCCCTGAATCGGTCGCCCGAACGGATGCTCCGGAAAGAGTTGTTCGGAGAAATAGTCGTGAATGATGTCGCCCGGAGTGTCTTCGATCTCTTTGATTTCTTCGATGATGACGTTTTTTTCCTTCGCCAATTCATCAGGGTCGAAAACGGGATTCAGAATGAGGTCAGAGAGAACATCGACGCCGCGGTCGATCGTTTCGCTCATCATCCGAACATAAAAACAGGTCGAACTTTTACTCGTGTAGGCATTGATACTTCCACCGATGGATTCGATTTCGTTACCAATCTGAAAAGCCGTCCGGCTTTTGGTGCCTTTGAACGCCATATGCTCCAGAAGGTGCGCCAAACCGTTCGTCTCTTTCGTCTCGTTCTGAGAACCGGCAAGAACATAAAAACCGAGTGCAACCGAATAGACGGTATCGACATATTCGGAAATCACGCGGATTCCGTTCGGCAATACCGTCTTATGATGCAAACCGGTCGTCACGAATCAGAACCGTTTTTTCGGTCCGAACGATCCGCGGCCTCGCGAACCATGACTGTCTCTGTCGCGTCCGGAAAATTCATGATCCGAATTTCTTTCCTCGGTATAACCTTCCGGTTTGGGAAGGAGTTCTTTGATCGAGAGTTCAAACCGTCCCGGCGAGGTGATTTTCTTTAATAGAACATCTACCTTGTCGCCCAATTTCATGACGGTGTTGATGTCGGCTGTGCGTTTCCAAGCGACCTCGGAAATGTGCAGGAGACCTTCTCTTCCCGGCAGGAATTCGACGAACGCACCATAGGTTTCCAGACGCTTCACGGCGCAATTCCGGTAGATTGTTCCCTCTTCCGGTCGGGCGATCATGCCTTCGATTAGCCGCTTGGCGTTTTCCCCGGCAGAACCGTCGGGTGCTGAAATGAAGATCATGCCATCGTCGGAAATCTCGACTTTCGCTCCGCTTTGGGCTTGAACGGCTTTAATATTTTTGCCGCCGGGGCCGATAATCTCACCGATCAATTCGATATCGACTTTCATCGTGATCATCTTCGGGGCGTACGGACTAATTTCCGGTCTGGGCTGGCTGATAGTTTTTTCCATCGTATCGATGATAAAG
This sequence comes from Fidelibacterota bacterium, assembly GCA_041645495.1. Lineage (GTDB taxonomy): Bacteria > Fidelibacterota > UBA2242 > UBA2242 > UBA2242 > 0-14-0-20-45-22. Next base: position 9,055 of record JBAZPZ010000035.1, read on the forward strand.
AATCTGCCTTCCTTCGCCTGTTCAAGCGCCGAATGCATGATACTCGTTGAAATGCCTTTGACCTTTAAATCCATCTGAATGGCGGTAATACCGGTTTTGGTGCCGGTGACTTTGAAATCCATATCGCCGTAATGGTCTTCCGCACCCATAATATCCGTCAGCACGATGTACCGATCGTTTTCCTTGATCAATCCCATCGCAATACCTGCGACGGTGCAACGGACGGGAATTCCGGCGTCCATCATCGCGAGCGAGCCCGCGCAGACGGTTGCCATCGAGGAAGACCCGTTCGATTCCAGAATGTCGGAAACGATACGAACGGTGTACGGAAATTCCTCTTCGCCGGGAATCTGCGTCCTCAAAGCGCGCTCGGCGAGATGTCCATGACCGATTTCTCGTCTGCCGGTTCCGCGCAGAGGACGCACTTCACCAACGCTGAACGGCGGGAAATTATAGTGCAACATAAACTTTTTCGTGAATTCCTCACGGTCGATAGCGTCGATGATCTGCTCATCGAGTTTCGTACCGAGTGTCACCGAACCGAGGCTCTGCGTCTCGCCACGTGTGAACAGCGCTGAGCCGTGCGCACGCGGTAGAATGCCGACTTCGCAGGTGATCGGACGAATCACTTTCAGTCCTCTGCCGTCCAGACGGACACCGGATTCAACGATCTGTTTCCGCATGTCGTTTTTCAGAATTTCATCGACGATCTTCTCGATGACGCTTCCCATATTCGGAAATTGTTCTTCGAGTTCTTCTTTGAGGTTTTTCACGAAAATCGCGATCGCGTCCGAACGAATTTTCTTTTTCTGTTTGGCTTTTTCGCGCCAATCGGAAAGCATCGGCAACGTCTTCGCTTCGACTGCCGCGACAAATCCTTCGGGCATAACCGGAGCCTGAAAAACGGCTTTGACCGGCTTGATCTCGGCGATGAGTTCCTTCTGCAATTGAATGATCTGAATGATCGCCTGATGTCCGAATTCAATGGCGCCGACAAGCGTGTCTTCGGAAATTTCTTTCGCTTCGCCTTCGACCATCACGACGGATTCTTCGCTTCCGGCAATGACGATTTCCAGTTCGCTTTTTTCCACTTGAGGAATCGTTGGATTCAGAATATATTCGCCGTCGATCCGGCCAACGCGAACGCCCGCAATCGGTCCTAAAAACGGGATTTCCGAAATGCTGAGCGCCGCAGATGCGCCGATAATTCCGAGAATGTCGCCCGGATTCTCCTGATCGCTCGAGATCACGCTGGCAATCACCTGCGTGTCGGAAAAGAATCCGTCGGCAAATAACGGACGGATCGGGCGATCGATCAGACGCGCGCCTAAAATTTCTCTCTCGGACGGACGCCCTTCACGCTTGAAAAAGCCGCCTGGGATTTTTCCGGCGGCATAGGCACGTTCCTGATATTCGCACTGAAGCGGGAAAAAATCCTGCTTGGCCGTTACTAACAGGTTCGACGTCGCCGTCACTAAAACGATGGTGTCCGCATAACGGACGGTTACGGAACCGGAAGCCTGTTTGGCCATCTTCCCGGTTTCAATACTTAATTCACGACCGCCAAGGGTCATTGATTTTCGGATCAATTATATCTCCTGTGTTCTACTTACGTATGTTAAGTTCTGCGATCAACGTCCGGTAACTGTCCATGTCCTTCTTTTTCAGATAACTTAACAGATGTTTCCGGCGGCTGACGAGTTTCATCAGTCCGCGGCGGGACGCATGATCTTTGGGGTTGTTTAAAAAATGTTCGGTTAGTTCCTTAATTCTCTGTGTCAAAATTGCGATCTGAGATTCGGCCGATCCGGTGTTTTTCGGATCCTGACCATATTTCTCAACTAACTCTTGCTTGATATCTTTCGTCAATACCATTCAGTTTATCCTCCATTTCATTCTTGATTCTAATACACAGCACTTTGTCAATAATCATCTGCTTCTTCAATTCATCGGCAGATTCAAATTTAATTTCATCTCTCAACTTTTTCAATAATTCAACTTCTATCTCCTCGCCATACAAATCCGTCGACGGCGGATCGAACAGATTAACTTCGATTGCGAACTCCCGTTCGTCAAACGTTTTCCGCGTTCCGAGGTTACTCATACCGTAAGATACGGAATTTTTTACATGAACTCTCGAAAAATATACGCCGGACGCCGGAATGAGCTTCTGCGGATCGTCGGGCAGAAGGTTGGCGGTCGGAAAACCCAGCGCACGTCCGCGCCCGAATCCTTTGATAACTTTTCCCGTCAACGAATACGGTCTGCCAAGCAATTTCCACGCGTCTTCAACCTGTCCGTCCGTCAGCAACTTCCGGATCGCGGACGATCGCACTCGCTCGCCTTCTATCGAAAACATCGAAACGATTTCGACATCGAAGCCGTTATCTTTACTTTTTTCCTGAAGAATTGCCGCGTTGCCAGCCCGGTCTTTGCCAAAGCGATAGTCATATCCGACGACGACTTTCCGGATGTTCAGACGTTCTTTTAAAATCGTCCGGATGAACTCTTCGGGCGACATTTTCAGGAATTCCGAATCGGTTTGGATGAACAACACCGCGTCTAACTGCGTCTGACCCAGCAAGTGGATTTTTTCCTGCGATGTGGTCAAAACCGGCAGGACGAAACCGTCCGCCTGATTTAAAACCTTCCGCGGATGCGGATCGAAAGTGACGAGTAGCGACGGAACGCCGATCTTTTTCGCTTCGGCGACAGCCGTTCCGATAATATTCCGATGCGCCAGATGAAGTCCGTCGAAAACGCCCAGTGCGGCGACGCTTCCTTTGAACCGTTCCGGCAAATTTTCTATTCCACGAAATACCTGAATCATGCGATAACTGTCTGCTCCACCGATTCAAACAGGCTGTCCAATCCGTCGAACGAAATCGCGTCTTCCGAACGGTAATCGCCGACTCGCAGTCTCTTCAGAAAGATCAGATGCCCAACCGTTCCCAGCGCCAGCGCAAAGTCTTCGCCGAGTTTTCGGATATACGTTCCACTGGAACAGGTCACGGTGATCCGGATATTCGACGCATCGACGATTTCCGGTTTCAGATCATAAATCGTGACCTTTTTCGGCGTCAATGTAAATTCGACGTCGCGTCTCGCTAATTTGTACGCCCGCTGACCGTCGACTTTTTTTGCCGAGAATCGCGGCGGCGTCTGCTCGATCTCGCCCAGAAAAGATTGACGAACCTTCTCCAAAATTTCCGGCGTCAACGCGGGAATTTCGGAAGAATCCACAACCGGAGTCGTCGGATCGCCGCTCTTCGTAGATTGTCCGAGTCTTAAAATACATTCATACGTTTTCGGACACTGCAAAAGGGCGATCATTCGCTTGGTTGCCTTGCCCATGAGGACGAGCAGGACGCCTTCTGCGAAGGGATCGAGCGTGCCGCCATGCCCGATCTTCCGAAGTCCCGATAAACGTTTAACCTTTCTAACAACGTCGTAGGATGAAATACCTGCCGGTTTATATACGTTCAAAATTCGGTCTGTCTCCTGTACGGTCGTCATAAATCTCTATTGATGAATCGATTGGATCAACTTTTCGATTTTCTCGGCGTATTCCTGTGTTTCGTCTTCGTAGAAAAACAACTTCGGCACATTTCTCAGCGAAATATTGTTACCGAGAATGCCGCGCGCAAAGGAAGCGTGCTGACAGATCTTCTGCATGGCTTTTTTCCGCTGTTCGGCGTCGTGATTCAAAATGCTGACATAGACCTTTGCCAGCCGGAGATCGGGCGAGCAGACGACTTTCGTCACCGTCACGAGTCCGTATTCGCCGCAGTGAATTTCCCGAATGAACGCCTCGGCCAGAATGCGTTTGATCTCGTCTGAGACACGCTGATTCCGATAACTGCTTGTCATAACATTTCGATCCTTCTGCCAATCACTTGAACCTCAAAGCGGGTTTCGATAAATTGCTCAGTCTGTTGTAAAATATCATGAACGATCGATGGGTCGTTGCTAATGGTGGCGATGCCGATTTGACTGCGGCTCATCTCGTCGCCCATCCCGAGTTCGGAGATCGCGACGTTGAACTTGTTCCGGACCTGATTTTTCAGGCGGCTCAGAACACTGCGTTTATCTTTTAATGAGCGCGTCATGGGCAATAACAAATCCATCTGCAACAAACCGATCGTCATGTTCTAATTTATGGAAATCGATCTTATTCAAGTTTCCTTTTTACGGATTTGATCTCGAAAAATTCGATCCGGTCGCCGACTTTATAATCGTCGTAACCTTCGATCGAAATTCCGCATTCAAAACCTTCCGCTACTTCGCGTGCGTCGTCCTTGAACCGTTTCAACGACTCGACGAAACTCACGTGCAAGACCTGCTTGTCGCGTTTCAGCCGGGCGCGAGCCGTCCGGGTCACTTTCCCGGCAACGACATACGAACCGGCGATCATTCCCTGTTTGGGAATCTTGAAGACTTCGCGAACTTCCGCCTCGCCGAGTATTTCCTCGATCTTGTCGGGACTCAGCATCCCTTCGAGTGTGGCTTTAATATCGTCGATCAATTCGTAAATGATGCTGTAATACCGGATTTCGATATTTTCCTTCTTGGCCTGTTCCTTGACCTTCGGATTCGCCGAAACGTTGAAGGCGACAATGACCGCTTCCGACGCTTTCGCCAACAACACGTCGGATTCGGAAATCTCTCCCGCCGCCATGTGTTTGATGCTCACGCTGACTTCCAAATTGCCGAGTTCTTTCAACGACTGATTGATCGCCTCGACGGAACCGTCCACATCGCATTTTAAGATAACGTTCAATTGTTTGATCTTGCCCTCGGCAATCTTGGCTGAGATCGTATCCAGCGACCATTCCTTGAACTGGCGATTCATCTGTTCGCGCTGGATTTTCTGACGTTCCATCGCGATCTTGCGCGCCAGATGTTCGTCCTGAACGACGGAGAATACATCCGCGAGCCGCGGCAAAATATCAAAACCGACGACTACAACCGGGTCCGAAGGTTCCGATTTGGTCAGTTTTTGACCGCGTTCGTCGAAGAGCGCCCTGACCTTTCCAAAGGCCGCGCCGCAGACGAACGGATCGCCGATCTTCAGTGTGCCTTTCCGGATCAACGTCGTCGCCATAGGTCCGTGACGTTTATCCATTTTCGCTTCGACAATCGTCCCCTGTGCGTAGGTATCGTAATTCGCTTTCAGATCCAGCATTTCGGCCTCGAGCAGGATCAAATCCAGTAGATGATCTATCCCATTTCCGGTCTTGGCGGAAATTTCCGCGTACTGAACCTTTCCACCCCATGTCTCGACCAGCACGTCATTATCCGCCAGTTCGCGTTTGACGCGCTCCGGATCGGCTTCCGGTTTGTCGATCTTGTTGATCGCTACGACGATCGGAACGTTCGCGGCTTTCGCGTGATGAATCGCCTCAACCGTTCGCGGCATCACACCATCGTCCGCGGCAACGATCAGCACGACGATATCCGTCACCTGAGCGCCGCGTGCGCGCATCGCCGTAAAAGCCTCGTGTCCCGGTGTATCCAAAAACGTGATCTTCTTTTTGCTTGGCAAGATGACCTGATAGGCGCCGATGTGCTGGGTAATGCCGCCGAATTCGCCGGCTACAACGTTCGATCTCCGGATAAAATCCAGCAAAGATGTCTTGCCGTGATCGACATGTCCCATGATCGCGACGACCGGCGGACGAAATGCGGAATTAGCCAAATCTTCTTCCGTCTGGTCGATCTTGAGCAGTTCCTCGCCAAACATCGCCACCTGTTCGACCTCGAAGCCGAACTCGTCGGCAATGATCGTAATCGTGGTGAAATCCAGTCGCTGATTAATGGTAACGAACATTCCCATTTGAATACATTTCTGGATCACGTCGGACGGGCTGATGTCCATCATCGAAGCCAGTGTTTCGACGGAGGCAAACTCACTGACGCGAATTCTGTTCGTGATCTCTTCGACCTCTTCTTTGTCGCTTCCGCCTTTTTTATATTTTTTACGAATGACTTTTTCGTCTATTCTGGCCATGGTACGACGAATGGAATCGTCAACTTTCTTATCGTCGATTTCGGCTCCTTTTTTATTGCGCTTGCCTTTCTTTTGGCTGAAATCCGTCGTTCCCGGTTTTTTCTTCCCGAATTTTTGTTCGAGACGGGCTTCGATGTCCGAAATGGCAATTCTTCTCAGTTTACGCTTTTCTTTATCTTTCTTTTTCTTTTCACCTTTGATCTCGTTCTCACTCTTAGTGACCGGTTTTTCAACCGCTTTTTCCGATCCGACGGCCCCTTCGACCGGCTGTTCGGCGACGACGTCCGTCTTGCGGACTTTTTCGCGAACCTGCTCGATTAAAATCGGTTTGATGTCGGCGCCAAGATCGATCACGCACCCGATGGCACTCTGAAACAGAACGGACGCGGCTTTCACCACTTCCTCTTCCATTTTCCGGCGTTCGAGTTCGGCGGCTTTCTGGTTTTCTTCCTGTATCTTCCGCTTCTGTTCGGCTTCTTTTCGGGCTCTTTCCTTGACCGCGCGTTCGACAAGATTCTTTTCCTTGGCGAATTGTTCCAGAATTCTGATATAGGTCAATTCATCGACCGGAGAATTCACACTTTTGGGGGAACTGTCCTCTTTTGCAAGGAACGAAATGATATCGGTATAGGATATATTGAGTTCCTTGGCTATCTCAAAAATTTTCTTTTGTCTTGTCTTCGGTTCGTGATCCATTCAAAGCTTTCTATTCTTATTCCAAATCTACGCCAGCATCTTCACCAGAAACTTGTGTCTTTGCCTTTTCCTCCTTCACTGTGGGTTTTACATCATCGTCTTCTTCTAAATATTTATCGACTTCTTCTTCGTATTTTTCAAAATCTTCCGAACTCGCCGTCGCGTCTTGAACGGCCTTGCACGCCTCTTCCAGTTCGGCTTTCCGCTTTTCGACCGCTTCCGCAACCAGCGCGATAACCTTCTCCATCGTCTTTTCGCCGAGACCTTTGATATTGATCAAATCCTCTTTCGGCGTTGCGAGCAGTTCTTCTGCGGTATCGATGCCGATGCCGTACAGCAATTTCCAGTTGTGTTCCGTCAGTCCTTCGATGTCTTCCAGATAGATCGTTTCCGATTCGGTCAACTCGTAGTCCGAGCGTTTGATCGCGTCGATTGAATAGCCGGTCACTCTCGAAGCCAGCCGGATGTTCTGACCGTTTTTCCCGATGGCGACAGAGATATCTTCGTCGGCGAAGATCGCCAGCGCGGTCTTCTTTTCTTCATCGATCTCCAGCATGAACGGCTTGGCAGGCGAAAGTGCGCGCGTGATGAGAATTTCCGGCTCACTGCTGTTATTGATGATGTCGATCTTTTCATTGTTCAGTTCGCGGACGATCGCCTGAATGCGGCTTCCTTTGATGCCTACGCAGGCGCCGACGGCGTCGATGCGTCGGTCGTTCGATTCGACGATGACCTTGCTCCGGTCGCCGGGATGACGCGCCACCTGTTTGATCTCGATCGTCTTGTCGTAGATTTCCGGCACTTCGTTCTCAAAAAGTTTGATGAGAAATTCTTCCGATGCGCGCGAAACGATGATCTCCGGCCCGTTCGGTCCGATAGTCGCCTCTTTGACGATCGCTTTGATGCTTTCGCCGCGGCGGTACTTTTCGCCCTGAATCTGTTCTTCGTGCGGCATCTTTATTTCGGCTTTGCCGATATTGATAAAAATGGCGTCGCGTCTGATTTGATGCACATCGCCGATGATGATCTGTCCGATCTTCTTGGAGAATTCCTCGTAGATCTGGTTCTTTTCCACGCTCTGGATTTGCTGATTTAAAATCTGTTTGGCGTGCGTGATCAGTCGTCTGCCGAAACTCAGCGGATCGATGATCTCCACGTAATATTCGCCCGCTTCCAGATCCGGCTCGGTCAGTTTCGCCTGCTCGACGCTGATCTGATTCAGCGGATCGGTTATCTCTTCGACGATCAGTTTCCGCTGGTAGATTTCGATCTCGCCTTTATCCATATTGACGATGACGTCGAAGTTTTCGACGCTGTTGTATTTTTTCTCGATCAGTGTCAGAAATACTTTCTGAATGATGTCGCTCAGTTCAGCGCGATCGACATTCTTTTCACGCGCGATGGCCCCGAACGCTTCGATGATTTCCCGGTTTATCAACTTTTCGCTCCTCTTTGTTTCTCTACCATTTTAAAAGAACTTTCCCGAATTCGATATTCGAATAGGCAAAGACCAGATTTCCTTTGGCTGTTTCCAGCGTGACGCCCGTTTCATCCGCCGAAACGATGTTCCCTTCGACGGAAGACTTCACGCCGTCGATTTCTATGCGGACTTTCACGGATCGGCCGGTGTTTCGGAGAAAATCGCGCCGCGTTTTCAGCGGATAATCGACGCCCGGCGAGGTCACCTCCAGCTGATAAGCGTCCGGCATCAACGCGTCGAATTCGGCGTCAGCCTTGATCTCTTTTGTAATCCGGATGATCCGCTCGATGTTGATTCCTTTGTCCGATTCAGCCGCGACTTTGATGAACTGCCGCGCGCCCTGAAGGTTGATGGCAACGTCGATCAGGTAGCAATCGTTCGCTTCGACGATCCGCCCGATGATTTCCTTTGCTTTTTCCTTCACACTCGTCATTCTTTCTCTCTCCAAATGGAAAAGTGGGCTTTGTCAACCCACTTTAACCGTCGAAAATTTAGGAATCTTTCTGTTCTTCTCCAAACGAATATTTTTAGCCCTTCAATACCTCTATTTGGGCTTGCAGTTGTTCCGCTGCGCTTTTGGCCTTGTAATCCGGCTCGTCATTCAGAACCCTCTGAACCATCTCTTCCGCTTCTTTCAGTTCGTTGATCTTGATCAAACTGCGGACAGCGTTCAGACTGTATTCGTGTTTCTGAAATTTGTACGGCGATTCGTCCGCGGCTTCGGCATATATCTTCGCGGCTTTTTTGTATTCGCCTTTGTGATCGAGACAGAGTCCGACGCCGTTCAGAGCAGAGGCTTCGATCATTTCGTCGTCGTCAAAATCATCGACGTATTTCTCGAAATTCTCCTGCGCTTTGTCGTAATCCGATTTCGTTAAATAGGACTGAGCCAGCAGAAGCGTCGCCATTCCGGCGCTTTTCGTCCGCGGATTCTTCTCGATCAGCGCTTCCAACCGGACAACTGCGTCGTCAATGTCGCCTTTTGCCAATGCGATCTCCGCCATTCCCAGTTCGCCCGAGGCTTCCCTGTTGGCGCTCTTCTTGGACTGTGCCAGCAAAACAACCAAAGCAACCAGCACGACTACGCCGAGTGCGCCGTACAGCAGTTGCTTGGGATTGCTTCTCACAAATGTATCGACCTGCGATATTTTCTCCAACATCGGGTCTTTTTTCATTTCTTTCTTCGTAATCTTCTTTTTGGGTCTCAGCATTCTGGTTTCTCCTTAATAATTTATGGTACCCTCGCCGGGAGTTGAACCCGAATCAAAGGATTAGGAATCCTCTATTCTATCCTGTTGAACTACGAGGGCTCAAATAGCGGCTAAGTTTATTCCTTTTATGCGATTATTTGCAAGGATAATTCATAACCGCGGAGAACGCTGAGGTCGCGGAGAAAGATTAATAAGAGTTATCTATTGCCACGGCTGGAATTTATTCGCCGACCGGCGGAAGCCGTAGACAAATAAACAAACAACAACTCCGAACTTTAGTCCGATTCTTTGGGCTAAAGCCCATATTTGGTTTTTCTCCATGATCCACGAGTTAAAACTCGTGGCAATATAAATTCATCCCAATAATACTTCTAAAACCTTCTATTGCCACGACCGGAACTTGTCCGCCTCTGGCGGAGGTCGTGGATAAATGCTCCCTCTTGAAGAAACGGGACTTTAGTCCTATTGTTTGGGCTGAAGCCCAATTCTGTATCTATCTTTATCCACGCGCTAAAGCGCGTGGCAATAATTCAGTGTCATTCACATGTTCCGTCAGGTTCTCAAACCTGACGATTTCAAAGATCGGACGAGACTAAAACCAAAACCAATTTAGTCGCTACGCTCCGGAAATTGGTTTACTCAACCTCAAACTTAACCTTTGCCCTAAAAATTTTCCTTGCAAATTTCTTTTTATGAAGAAAACAACCTGTTTTCATCCCGAAGTTTCGGGACAGGTTCCCGCCAATGGCGAGGCTTCGCCACGGCTCTTTCATTCCATTGATAAAGTGCGTTAATTTCTGATTGGCTTTCAAATCCATATCAAGTCGATTCTGTGGCTCAGGATGACCCGCTCAAGGCATTGGGCATTATTTAAAATTTTTGTCTATTTCGTCTCTTTTCGTGGTAACCTCTCTTTTCCTTTTCTACCGCGGTTTACA
>JBAZPZ010000036.1:0-18731 GCA_041645495.1 Fidelibacterota bacterium
CGGTTATTTCAACCATGTTCCTGCCCGTTAGTTCGGAAAGTTTCCGGATTGCCAATTGTTTATCGACATGCACCAGCACGTTTCCAAGGTCAAAAAAAATCGTAGGTTTGTGATTCATTCCCATCTGCTATCCATATTTACTGAAACGAACTTCGGCCGGTTCAGTCTTCCAGCAGGATTTCTGTCGATATTTTTCCGATCTCGGCGTCTGTGTAGCTCTTGATAACCGGATTGGCATAAATGTCGAGTTTCTTCAGCGTCTCTTCATCCAACGCCCTGATATATTTCAGGACGGCGAGCGTCATGGAATTAACCGCGTCCCAATTTCCACTCAAAACTTTGATAGCGACGCCGATGTTTCGACCATTCTCGGTGCGAAGTCCGACGCCGCGAATCCCTTCCGAGCCGATTTTGGCAACCGCTTTGCCACCGAGTGCGATGATAAAATCGGTGTCAAAACGACCTCTTCCGGCGATTTGTTTCGGATGCGTCGTCATCGCGTGATAGACTTTACGCAGGGATTCGTCTGGGCCATCGACGAGTTTCCGATACATCAGCGCAAGATTTTTCAGCGGTAGAAAATAGGTTGGTGCGTTGCAGGTATCGATAGCCGTCGGAATTTTTTCCCTTTCGGAACATGTCTTGATCTTTTCAAGAATTTTCTGCTGAACCGGATGGTTGGCGCCAATGTAGTTTTCCGTTGACAAGCCCAGCGCCTTGGCGGCGGCGAGCATTCCGGCGTGCTTTCCCGAGCAATTGTTGTGAATGGCAGTCGCCCGACGTCCCTGCAGAATCAATTGCTCGTAGCTGATCTTGTCCATAGGTGGTTGCGCCCCGCACAAAAGGTCTTCGATTTTTAGGTCGGCTTTCTTGAGAATGTTCGATACGAGATCGGTATGATAGGACTCTGCGTTGTGCGACGCGCAAATCATTGCAATCTCTTCTTCGTTCAATTTGAATTTCTCGACGGCTCCGGATTCGACTACAACGGCCGCCTGAAAGGGCGCCGCCGCAGAGCGAATGAATACCGGATAGTCGGGATCGCCCGCCGAAAAAAGCGTTTCGCCTTTTTCGTCCACGACGACGGCATAACCGACGTGGAAACTCTCTAAAATCGTTCCTCTATAGAACTTGGTAATTAATTTCATTCAGTGATTCTCCTTTTATCTTGTTTCAATATGTTCGATCATTTCTTTTAACGCGCGTCCGAATCCATCCATCAGTGCACGTGAAAGCAGGTGTTTTCCCACGGAAAAAAATTCGACGTTGGCGACGTCGCGGATGGCCGAGATCGTTCGTTCATCCAAATTTCCCGCGCAGGTGACATTCACGCTTTTCTTATTTGCCAGCCGAATTGTCCTCGCAATGGCATCCAACTCAGCCAAATATCCGATCCGATTCGTCTGGCGGGCCAGCGGATCGGCCGCGATCTCGATCTCGTCAACGTTCAAGGCGTACGCTTCTTTCAGTTGTTTGGGATGTGCGTGAATCCGGACAGCGACGGCGAATTCGCGCGGCTCCGAAACCGCATCGAGCATGTCGCGAACGGATTTCGACGGCAGACGAATCGCGCGGTCAGGATCAGCCCAATCGATCAGCGTCAGTACGTCCGGTTTCAGGAAAAGGCTTCCCTCAACGCTGGACGCCTCGACGGAAGACCGAATATTCAGCCGCGCGCCGGTCATTTCTCTGACTAATGATATATTTTTCAGAAACGGAAGTTCCGGTTGAAAAGTAAAACTAATTCCCGTCACGCCGCGGGATTCGATGTAGGTCAGCAGGTTCAGCGGATTGGCAAGCGGCGTCTGGACGATGCTTTCGACGGATAAAAAGGGGTCTAAATTGACTTCCAAATACGGCATAATTTCTCTGACGGTTTATGACACGATTTCCGATGCAAACACGATTTCTACGTCCGACAAAAGGCCGCCGTCGATCAACGCTTTCAACGCCGATAACGTTTCCGGGTACACATGGCCGATTGCCACAGCCTTTCCGCTTCGTCTTGCAACTTCAAGCGCCTTATCAAATTGCCTTTGAATTTCGTTCTTATCGCGCTTATTATCAAGAAATACGGTGCGCATCGCCGCGGGCACGCCGTCTTGCTGCGCGATTTCATATCCGACACTCTTCGGCGATGTCATGCTGTCGATAAAATAGAGCCCCTTTTTCCGCAAACTCTTCATGACGATCTGCATCATTTCCGAATCTGCGGTGAACAACGAACCCATGTGATTGTTCAATCCGGCGGCTGTCGGCAATTCTTCGTAAGCCAGATGGAGTTTTTCTTCGATGTCATCAGGCGTCTGTGCTAACTTCAGCATAAATTTGTCTTCACCCCGGCTGTAATTTCCGTTCTCCGGTTCCATCGGCATGTGGATAATCACTTCCTTGTGTTTTCTTTGAGCGATTTCCGCAACCCACTTACTGAACGGATGTCCTGGAATGATAGAGAGTGTAAGCCGGGCGGGAAGTTCCAAAAATCCCTGAATCACCTCGTTATCGCTGTATCCGAAATCGTCGATGATGACGACCAATTGCGGTTTCGCCTGAACAGTTACACTTGGAGGTGGCGGAATCAGCGGTTTCACCTCCCGCCGAAATGTTATGACTCCGACCGGCTGAGCAAAGTAACTCACATAAAAATTGAATCCGCGGTTGTTCGCCATAAAGACCGTGTCTCGGACCGTCAACCGGTTGGCGTTCAATCGGCTCTCCACAACGCCGAAAGCCCAGAGCGCGTCGCGGTTTTCCGGTATTTCAAAGGTCATGGAAATCTGGCCGTCCGGCGCCGTGTTCATGCCGATCTCCTTGAAACCGCTGGTGACGAACTGAAGCCGGGTTTTGCTCAGCAAACCCTTTCCTTCATGAAGCAGAATATCTCTGGATGGCGCCGCCTTTGGAAGGTAATATAATAAGATAAAAGCCAGGATCGAAACGACCGTCACAAACAAAAACGTCAACCGTTTCTCATCCTGTCGTCGGCGCTCGATCTTCTTTACGGGCTTTTTCTGGTACTTTACACTCATCTACGTTTACAACCGTCACAAAATACAAAATTTGGACGGAATCTCAAACGAAAGACTCAACCGACGTGTCAGTACTGCGGCATACCGCTTTTCCGGCGATTTATGCCTTGAACGCAACACCCATCATGAATCGGTTCCATGAAAAACTTATTCGCCGGTCTGCCCGAATTTTCCGCCAGGCGCGGTTCATGCCAAACGACCAATAAATATCGTCGAAGAGAAAGAGCGCGTTTTGACCCGCAAACGGTAAAATCTCTTCAAAATAGTTCAGCGTTGCCCACTCTTCGTGATGCCCGTCGATGAAAACGAATCCGAGTGGCGACCATTCCTTTAGAACCTGCGGCAATTTATCCTGAAATCTCCCGGATATAACAGTCGTTTGGGTCAAGCCGATTTTCGCAAGATTCGCGGTCGCAATTTTCACCAAGGAATCACTGCCTTCAATTGAAATCAGCCGCCCGGTTTGGTTTAATTCGAGCGCGGCTCCGATATACGCCGCCGAAATTCCCAAACAGGTTCCCAATTCAAGACAGACCGCCGGTCGAAATTCACGAACCAGATTGAAAATAAAACGTCCCTGAGCCTCACAAATCGTCGAGTCAGCATACATTTTCCCGACTATTTTCGTCACAATACGCCCGGACTTCTCATCCGATTTGTCTTTTCGGAGAAGATTCCTCTGTGCACCGAAATCCTGCATCGTGATCTGTGTCGTCGATGCCGACAGTTCACTTCTTACATCGGAGATTTTATGTAACAGGATTTTTTCGCTCTCCGTCAACTGCCGACGGATAACCGCATTTAACGAACTTTCAGTCGGTTTAAGCGTGCCGTTTGTTTTTCGACCAACCTCTTCCTGCTCATATAACAATCGGGAGCGGGTGACAAAGCGACTTATTTGATAACCAACGGAGCAGATCCGACAGATAATTTCTTTCCCGATCATCTGAATTCTCATCCTCGGCGATTTCTTCTTTTTCATCTTACCTCGCTCGTTTCGATTAATGAATTTAGTCGGTATTCAGAAAAAACTTCTGACAGCATTATAGCGTTTTATTTAAAATGATTCAAGAACAAATTTCCATGTCCATGTTCTGATTCGGACTAGCGACTTGTCGGCTATACCGGAACATTTATCCGCTTCATTATTAAAATTTTTTTGTTTATTTTCATCTTTGGTAATTGGTTTTCATGAGTGTATTAACGTGATCGTATCAGAAAAAAAGGTCTCTTCGTCGCTCCGGTTTTCTCGTTCACTATTTTTAGGGCACTCGCTTTCGATATTCCTTTCCGCGATCTTGTGGATAAGTTGCCGGGATAAACCGAGCACGCCTCAAACCGACTTTTACAACGCCGTTCCGGACAGTTTGATCACCGCCGTCGAATCGGGCCAATTGGATTCGGAGTTCCAAACGACGATCTCATCACCCGGCGCCTGGGATTTGAATTATCAGATCGTCTATCTTCCGCATACTCGAAATTCAGGAACAGGTTGTTCTAAACCAGCTGGAAATGTCCAAATACAACTCCGACACGGAGCAAAAGAATGCCGAACTGGAGTTGCAAAAGATCCGGCTGAACCTCAAAAAAGAGCAAGAAGGGTTAAAGGCCCAGCGCATCCTGAATAAAAATTCCGAATCGGCGATTCCATCCGCCCGCAGATGCCGGTCGTCTCTATTCCCGATCTGAACAATATGATTGCGGTCATCGACTTGAATGAAGTCGATCGCCCGTTTATTCATGAAGGCGATTCCGCCGAACTGATCGTCGAAGCCTATCCGGATACGGTTTTCACCGGTCGGGTTGTTTTCGTATCGAAAATCGTCGAATATTTATCACAATCATCGCGCGCCAAAGTTTACACCGTTCACGTAAAGATCAATTCCAGAGAAAATTACCGTCTGAAACCCGGACTCTCCGCCATGGTCAAACTCTATCTCGATAATGTCGGCCAGGTTTTTCGCGTCCCGTCGAGGTGTCTTTTTTCCCGGGAAAACGCTTTCTTCCTGACGACCGACCGCGCGCAGGAAATTCCGATCGAGTTGATCCGGCTTGCCGACGGCAATGCTTTCGTCATCGGGAAGATCGACGATAAAATGAAATTCGCACCTAACCAACACACGCCAACTTTTTAAGGTCAGATATATGAAATCTCCGGTCAAACGAAAATTCAAAGTCAGATATCTCATTTTCCTTCTCATCATCGGCGGCGGAATCGCCGGCTATGTAACATTAAAACCCAAAGACGTCGCGCCGGTTTTTCAGGTCAAGCGTGGGGAATTTCTCATCGACATCCGGACGATTCGACACGGCCGAGTTCCTGCAGAAACTTCAAAACGAACAAAATACGCTGGAAACGGCGCAAGCCGACTACGAAAGCCGGTTAGCCAACATCTGGAAAACCTCCGCCGATCTCGAGAGTCAACTCCAGATCGAAGCATACAATCTCGAACTTAAGAAAAAGCGTAACCGCCGCCATTTTCCGCGCTGGTTCCTGCTGTTCAAAAGCGAACAGATCAGCATCAGTTTGGAAGGTCTGCGCAACCATAAAACACGCTCGTTTCTGACCATGCTGGGCATCATTTTCGGTGTCGCCGCGGTGATTTCCATGCTCGCGATCGGCGAAGGAGCGCGTCGAAAAACAATGAACCAGATTCAATCGCTCGGTCTGACGAATATCATCGCGCAGAACCTGTTCGAAGACGCCAACAACAAAACCCGGGAAGCGACGACAAGACTGAACTATGCCGATTTAACCGCTATCCGGGATATTTTGCCAACCGAACGTAAAATCGTTCCGGTCGTCGAATCGAACTACGAAGCGCGGTATCAAACGCGATCCGACGAGATCACGTTGACCGGCGCCGAACCGGATTACTTTGACGTGATGCACCTGACCATCAAAAACGGCGGCTATTTTACGTCTTTAGACAACACGCTTCATCAGCGGGTCTGTGTCCTCGGCGACGAGATCGCCAAGACTCTGTTTCTCGTCGAAGATCCGCTCGGAAAACTTGTCAAAATCGGTAGTCTCTGGTTCACCATCATCGGTGTACTCGAACATCAGCCGATCGGTGTCGCCGTCGCTTCGGAAGTCAACCTGAACAATCACATTTTCTTTCCCATCCGGAGCGCACAGAGCCGGTTCGAGCGCGATCCGAAAGCCAGCGAATTAGACCAGATCATCGTCAATATCTCCGACACAAATTACGTCGTTTCGAGCGCAACGCTGATCGATCAAATCCTCCTTCGGCGGCATAACGGCGAAAAAAATTACAACCTCATCGTACCCGAACAACTCCTTCGTCAAAGCGAGGAAACGCAGAAAATTTTCAGCATCGTCATGGGCGCGATTGCCGGCATTTCGCTACTCGTCGGCGGAATCGGCATCATGAACATCATGCTGGCGTCGGTTCTCGAACGAACGCGCGAAATCGGCATTCGCCGCTCGCTGGGCGCGCGGAAAAAAGACATCCGCAATCAATTCCTGATCGAGGCAATTATTCTCAGCCTCTGCGGCGGCTTGATTGGAATCGTGATCGGTTATGGACTTTCGTTCGTCGTTACGATCTATTCCGATTGGGAAACGGCCGTAAGTCTGTGGTCGGTGTTTTTATCTTTCGGCGTCAGCAGTTTGGTTGGAATTCTCTTCGGCAGTTATCCGGCGAAAAAAGCCGCTGAGTTGAATCCGATCGATGCACTGAGGTATGAGTAAAAATGGGGAAGTTGTAAGTTGGAGATTTGAGGTTGAAAATTGAAAATTGGAAGTCGGAGATCGAAGATTCGCCGAAGGAGAATTGAAAGATGAAAAATGGAAAGAGTCGTGATGTTGCGTAGTTTTTCCCGGAAAGTTCGGATTATCGTCTGCCTGTGCGGTTTTTTCAGCCTCTTGTCGGCGAGAGAAATGTACGTTCTCGACCTTGATAAAAGTCTCGAAATCGCCATGAAGCGCAGTTACAAAATGCTCACGCTGAAAGAAAATCTGCTATCGGCGGAATTCGAACTGAAAGCCACCGCCAATCAATTCCGAACCAATGTCAATCTGACCATCAAAGCGCCGAATTATACCGAAACCATCAGCAGTTACAGCGACAGCCTCGGCGTTCATTACATACCGATCAAGCAATCCACTTACAACGCCAGCCTCGTCCTCACGCAACCGCTTCCAACCGATGGACAAATTTATCTGAGTTCCGGATTTTATACGCTGGAGGATTTTTACAATCGCCGAAATTCGATCCAATTGAATACGCGGCTCGGCTTCGAACAGCCGATTGAAGCCTTCTACGCTTACAACCGAATCCGCACCGGCCTCAAACAGGCGCGGCTGAATTACGAACTCTCCAAAAAGCAGTTACTACGCGCCGATCTGGACTTGCGCTATGAGGTCAGTCAGGGATTTTATCGCCTCCTGTCAGCGATCGAGCGAGAAAAGATTTCTCTGCAAACACTGACGTATCAAAAGGAAACGTTTGAACTCGCGCAGAATAAATACAAGGCTGGCGTCATCGCCGAAGTCGAAGCCCTTCAGATGGAAGTCGATCTCGGCGACGCGATGAACGACTATGACATCGCCAAATCCAACCGCGCATCGCTGGCGAACAGTTTTAAACAACTCATCGGCATCTCGCTCGGCGATTCCATCGAACTTCGGTTCGATCTGAGTTATCCGATTGTCACTATCGACGAAGAAAAAGCCATCGAAATGGGCATGAAGAATCGCCTCGAAATCCGTGAAAAGGAAATCAACAAAGAATTGAGCGAGATTTCAATCAAACTCGCCAAACTCAACAGCCAATCGCTCGCCTTAGACCGCAATCGACTCAGTCAGGCGTACATTTCAAGGTTAGAGGCTTTTATCAGTTATCAACTTCTGCTCGCCGACCTTGCGCGAAAGACGTTCTACAATTTCCAAAATAACACGTCTCTCGTCAATTTGTAAACGGGCGCAAGCCCCCCGCAGTAAGGATAGGAATTTTACATTTTAATGAGACTTGTGCCTGTACGTCGTGTTATTACTTGGTACAGATTAAGCACTCCTTATGATTACTTAAAGTTAAAATCGACAAGCGGGCAAAAAAGGAGGTGAGTGGAAAAGCGAATCCTGCGTCAGATCGATTTACTTAACGATATGAATTGGAACCGCTTTTTCCGTTCTTTGCGAGAGTGGAACGTTCGCCAACCATTTCTGGAAGTCGGTGAAGCTTTCGTCGCCGCCGGTGACGAGCGCCATTCCCTGTTTGACGCCGACAAACTGATCGATTCCGGCAATCTTATTCACACAGAACACGCCGAAGATGTTCTCGGCTGTGACTTTTCTGCCCGGAA
Source organism: Fidelibacterota bacterium (assembly GCA_041645495.1). GTDB lineage: Bacteria > Fidelibacterota > UBA2242 > UBA2242 > UBA2242 > 0-14-0-20-45-22. The sequence goes on from JBAZPZ010000036.1 coordinate 8,358, forward strand.
TTGCCGAAACGACGTATCGCAATCCGCGCTTCTGGTCTTCCGGCGTCGGAATTTGCACCGGGACATTGGCTTTGCAGAAATTATCTTTCGAGATGAAATTCGGGAACATCAGCAAAACGGTGTTGTCGGATAAAAAATAGAACAAATAAAGGTAACCGTCCACGCTGGATTTCGCCGTCAGGATTAATTGCTCGCCGTCGTGAAGGTAATTGCTCTTCGCCTGAAGATCTAGCGCGATCGACGGATTGCGCTCGCCTTTCGTCGGTTCGACTTTCGCCTTGAGTTTGACATTGTACCGGATAACGCCGTTTCCGGGTTTCATCTCAATCGGTAAAACGGTTTCATCGACGATATATCCCGCCTGCGAGGAAATGGCGAAAATACTGAATGACGTTTGCTCTTCGCCCGTCTTTCCTACTTCCGCCCGCATGTCCGAAATCAGCGAAGACGTCGCGACGAGTTCCGGGACGGCTTTCTGGATGGCGCATTCGCGGGCGAATGCCAGCGTCCGGTTTTTGGCTTCCAGCGGCGGAACGGACTCGTCAAATACCTTGAACGTATCGACGACAACCGGAATCGCCGCGCGGCTCCGGTTAAAACTCAGTAACGACAAGAGACACAATCCGACGAGTAAAATGCGATTCATAATTCAAACTTTCATCTTTAGTTCCATACAGACGAATCAAGTTTAAGCAATATTTTAGTGAATGTCGAGACTTTGGTTGGGAGATCGGAGAAAAGGAGGACGGTTTATACGAAACTTGTGTTAAGTCGAACCCGAAATCATCTCCCTATCGAAAAAACCGTCCATTTGACTTGACATAAGTTGAGCGAAGCAGAACTAGGGCAGAAGGGAAACAGTGGAAACAGCGGACGGTTGAACTTAAGTCAAGCCGCTTGGATTTTCGCACCGGAAAAGGTTTACCAACTTTTTGCGCGACTTGACTCAAGTTCTTCTATTTAATACCACACCAAAACACGGTTATCGCGTTCCGGCGTCACGCCCGGTGTCTGTTGGCGATTGTTCAGACGGCGCGCTTCATAAGGAATTTTTTCCATAAGGTAAGATTGTAGTTCGCCGACTGTCAACATCCCGTCTTTATTCGCATTAGCCTCGCCCTGCAGTCCTTTTAGAAAATAATAGGTATAAAGCGAATGTTTTTTCTCCGGAAACCACGAACTGACCTCGTCGCCGGACGCCGACGTGAATTCCGTCAGATTGGGCGCGCCGACGTATTTCTTCTCCACTTCGATCATCACCGGGCTGATATTCTTGATGATCATGCCCTTGTCGCTCGATCCGGAAAAACAGGCATCCACCACGACAGTTATATTTCTCGCCTTTAGGTTTTCGAGAACGCGGTAGAAATCGTCTAAACCGATGCCGCCGATGCTCACGTAATTCGGATCGCAATCAACCGGCACGAAGAAGCCGCGTTTCTTTTCCGGGTCGGGAGCGCCGTGTCCGACGTAATAGAAAAAGACGTCGGCCGTATCTTTGGCGGCATTTTTCAGTTTTTCGAGAGCCGTCCTGAAGCGTGATTGCGTCGCGTCTTTTTCGAGAAAAATGTTACCTTCTCGGTAGCCAAGCGTTTTCATCAGATATTGCTTCATGAATTCGCCGTCTCTTTGCGCGTATTCGACATCGGGAATGTCATTGTTTTGGTAATCGCGGTTCGCGATGATGAGCGCGACGGCATCATTCTGCCGGATCGTTCCTGACGGAATATTCATTTCCACGTCGATGGAAAAACCGCCGGTTTGGTATCCGGTTCCGGCATCTTTGCCCTGAACGATAAATTCCTGCGTCGTCGTGATGCGCTTGTTGAAAGCGAGTTCAAGCGGGATATTCTGCGCGCCGTATTCACGGTAATATTCGGAGAGCGTCAGGAAAACCGGCACATCCGTCGCAACGGCATTGGTGAAAATTTTCACCGTAACATCTTTGAATTCTCCGGAACCGATGTCGCCGAGATCGAATTTTTCAAACCGTTCCTGCGCCGTTTTCCCGGCATAAAAAACATTCTCTCCGATACGAACGACGGCGACGACGTTTTTAGCGACGCTGGTCCCCTGATTTTGAATTCGCACAGTAACATCAACGATTTCGCCCGATTCGATCATTCCGTTTTGCGAATTATCTTCAATGATGACACCGGCTTTCACCAATTTAACGTTGTATTCTTTCGTCGGAAACTGGATGCGCATGGGATCGAGGTTAAACCCGGACGTCTCAGTGATATTGCAGACAAGTGAAACGGAATCGGAGGGAATTTTGTATCGCGCCATGAGCGGGATTTCGACGGTCTTCACGGAATCGGGCGCGATGTCGCCGATGTACGTTTTCATCGGAAAATCCAATTCCTTCGGCGCGTTACCGGTTAGGTTCGCCGAAACGCCGACCGCGGTGCCTTTCCCTGAATTTTTCAAAACAATCGTCAGAGCACCGGTTTCGTTAGCGTCGAGATAGTTATTGCCGGACGGTTCCGAGAATCGCACATCGGCGGTCAACATCGGCGGAAGTCCGGTCTGATTGGATGCGCTTCTACCCGTTCCCAGTCCGGCGCTGGCCAATTCGCTCAGCGGATCGTAAACGATTTCCCAGACTTTCACGGTCTTATCGTCGCCCGCACTGACAAAGGTTTTCCCGTTCAAATCGTATTCCGCACCTTTGATGGCGCCCGTCGAACCTTTGATCGTTTTAACGATCAAACCATCCTCTGTTTTGATGAAAGTGATCTCGCCGTTTTCCGTTACGCAGGCGAGGGTCAGCCCTTCCGGATGGCTAAACGCGATGCTGGTGACCGGTGTGGAGAATCCTGTAATTTTCCGAATCGGCGAGAGATCGCGCGCATTCCAGAGTTTGACCGAGCGATCGTCACTACAACTGGCGATCAGCTCGCCGTCGGGAGAAAAGGCAACCGTATTGATCCAGAGCAGATGACCTTTAGTCGATTTGATAAGCGAGCCGTCGCGTACATTCCAGAGTTTGATCGACAGATCGAGCGAGCCGCTGACGAGAGTCCAGCCATCGGGACTGAAAGCGACCGATTTAACTTCATCGGTATGTCCGGAAAAGGTTTTCAGCAGTTGCCCGTCGGCAAGATTCCAGAGTTTGATCGTCTTGTCGAATCCGGCGGTTGCCAGCGTATTGCCATCCGAACTGATAGCGACCGAATGAACGCCGCCTTCGTGCGCGAAAATGGTTCTAAGCGGCGCCGACTGTTCGATTTGCCAGATGATGACGTTACCGTCGTCGCAACCGCTGGCGAGAATTTGTTCGAACGGATGAAAGGCAAGCGATTTGACGTATCGCGTATGTCCCTGAAGAGTCGTCAACAAGGAGTTCTGTTTTACATTCCAGATTTTGATGAGTTTATCGTCGCTACCTGTAGCGAGCAAACTGCCATCGCGGTTAAAAGCGACAGCATTGATCTTGCGCCCATGTCCCTTCAATGCAGCGGTTTCCTTGATTTCTTCGATCTTCCGGTCAGTCTGCGCGATAAGCGGCTCGTTGTTATACTGGACGACGACATATACCAGACGCGGTTCGCCTTCGCACTGAATCTGAAAATATCCGACCGGACTCAGCGTCGGGAAAGCATCCTTAAATTGCGATGCGATGGAGCGGTAAACCGGCAAAGAGCCTTTTTTATTCAAAGAGGGAACGACGAATGGAAACCGTTCCATATCGGCGCGATAGGTTCCGAGTTCAATCGCAACGGGCATCGAGTAAGTCTGTCCCGTTAAAGTTTCGATCTCTTTATTTAAAATCGTGAGCCGCTCGGTTTTCGCCGCATCGAACTTGGCGACAAGTTCGGCTTTCTTCGCTTCATTTTGCTTGAGCCGCTCGTCGTATTCTGTGGTCGTCTCGAATTCGCCTTTGGGCGTAGAATTGATCTCGATTTTGGTCGCTTTCTCGAGTCCGTCGGCGATTTCCTTATCGAGCGCCTTCACCTGCGTCGTCAATTCCGCCATTTTAGCCTTGGCTTGTTCGAATGTCAGGCTTTGGCAAAAAACCGGCCGGGCGAAAATCGCCAACGCGATCATGACGAACAGGAAATATGTAACTTGATTGGCAATTTGGGTGAACAGGACATGGTTTTTCATCGCAGAACACCTCCGCCGGTCAGGATCTCATTTCCCCGGCTGAATTGGAATTTGTGCTTCATAAAATTTCCCGATCGCATCCCGAAGTTTCATCAGTGTTTCTTTCGGCAATGCGTCGATGTGGAGATTCATCTGATTGGTCAATGCGGTAAATTCCGCGTCGATTTGCTGTAATTTGACGATGCTGGCTTCAATTTGTACCAGATTCGTCTGAAATATCTGATCCGCTTTTTCCAGATTCCGGACACTGACCCAGACGACGTCGAGACTGTCAAGCATCTCGGCTTTCGCTTCATTCAGGTCTTTTTTCATTTTACCGACCATGTCGCGCATCTGTGCCGAAAGCGCATCAATCTCTTCCATTTTGGCGAGAACGGCCTGGACGTCTTTCTGTTGGCTTTCCATCGTACTTTTCAGCGAGTCCATTTTTTCGCGGTCGGCTTTCAATGCCTCGTCCATGATGGATTTTACCTGATCGATGACTTTTTGGGTAGTTTCATCTACCATTTTTTGCATCGATTGATTCACATAGTCGGTCGTCGCCAGCGTCGCTTTAGCAGGCGTCGGGATAAAAGAAAGTGACGAGCAACCGTTGAGAACGAGGAGAGCGACAAACAGAAGAGAGACCACTTTTTTCATGACGATACCTCACAATTGATTTATGTCGAAAAGATCAAAAACCGCTGTTCAGGAAAAAACACCGATCGAGAATGGTTCGGTCAGAAATTTCATACAATCGTTGCCAAAAATATTAACTATAACCATCCTAAATATAGATGATTTGCGGGGCATTCCGCAACAATTTTTTTGTACGGATTCGCATACGATTCTGAGCGGATTATTCATCCGTTAAAAGGTCACGCCGTCCTTTTTATCGTTGTCTTTGATTTCCTTGTGAATCGGGCAACGTTCCGTCGGAACGGTTGACTCGGTAAAGACTTCGGTTTCCAGCGGGCAATATTTGGATGGAAGGAGTTTGGTCTCTTTGCAGATTTCTACTTCGACGATTCCGTCCGGACGCGAAAAACCCTGCGCGCGCCAGCGCATCGCATAATGCGCGTCCCGCATGAAAGTCGCCCATATCGGCAAAGCGGCGACTGCGCCAGCCTGACGACTTCCCAACGAAACGGCAGGATTATCGACGCCGACCCAAACGCCTGCAACGACATGCGGTGTAAATCCGATAAACCACGCATCGGCGAAGTTATTGCTCGTTCCGGTTTTTCCGGCGGCGGGAAGCCGGAAGCCGTAAACCGACCGCGCCGATACGCCAGTCCCGCGATTCATGACCGATTCCATCATGCTCGTCATCAAATAAGCCGTTTCCTCGCTGAGTACGAGTTCCCGGCGCGGCGAATAATCCACGATCACGTTGCCATATTTGTCCTCGATGCGTTTGATGGCGTATGGTTCGACCCACACGCCGTGATTGTCGAAAATTCCGAAAGCGGAAGTGATTTCCAGCGGAATGACTTCGGCGGCGCCCAACGCGATCGCTTCGACTGCCGGGATTTTCGTGGTAATGTGCATGTGCTTCGCCATCTGAACAACCGTCGAAGGCGAGATGAGTTCATGGACGACTCGCACGGAGACGAGATTGATCGAATGTGTCAATCCGTCTCTGAGCGTCGTGTTGCCGCTCGTTGTCATGTCATAGTTATTCGGCGCCCAGCGCGTGCCGTCCGGCAGGTTGATCACCAACGGCTGATTCAGCAACATCGTCGTCACCGGAAAGCCGTTGTCGATAGCCGCCGCAAAAACGATGGGTTTGAAGACCGATCCGGGCTGGCGTTTGGCCTGAGTCGCGCGGTTGAATTCCGATTCGGAAAAATCCCGCCCGCCGACCATCGCCAAGATTTTGCCGCTGGACGGATCGAGGGCGACGAGCGCACCCTGAACGACGAGCGACGCTTTTAACGACTGCGCCATAGGCACTTCGCCGCGGATCATTGCCTTCACGTTCTGGACGGTCAGCGAGGTGTCTTTGATCAGCGACTGAATTTCGTTTTTGCTGTTCAGGAGCCGCTGATTTAGCAATTGCTGTTGTTGCGACAGATACTGGATGAACGCGGAATCGGCGCAGGACTGCACGCGCGAGTCGAGCGTCGTGTAAATCGAAAGCCCATCGCGGTAAATGTCGAATCCGTACTTGTCGTCTTCTTTCGTCAACAGCTGGCGTACGTATTCCACGAAGTACGGCGCAGTGCTCGCCGGCGGTTCCGGCTTCAACACCTGAAGCGGCGCGTTTTTGTAAAGCGCATATTCTTCTTCGCTGAGGAAGCCCATTTCCTCCATTTTTTTGAGAACGAGATTTCGTCTCCCAAAGGCGCTGAGCGGCCGCCGGAGCGGAGAAAAGCGGACGGAATTTTTAATCACACCCGCCAACAATGCGCATTCGTCCGGCGTCAACTGCTCGGATGTTTTGTTGAAATACCGCCTGGCCGCCGCCTGAATGCCGTAAACGCCGTGTCCCATCCAGCTGGAGTTGATGTACATTTCGGCGATTTCGTCTTTTCCGTACATCCGTTCGATCTGCAAAGCGGTCAGAAATTCCTTTATTTTACGGGAAAACGTCTTGTCGAACCCAACGGATTCATAAAGAATTCGCGCGAGTTGCTGGGTCAGTGTGCTGGCGCCCTGCGCCTTGCTGAGGGTTAAAACGTCGATCGTCAGCGCGCGAACATTATCCCGCAAACTGACGCCCCAATGTTTGTAAAACCGCGCGTCTTCGACGGCAACGACGGCGGCGATCATCGCATGGGGAATCTTGTCCAACGGAACATAGATGCGCCGCTGGGTATAGAGTTCCTGTAAAATCACTCCGTCGGAGGAATAGATACGCGTCACCAATTCCGGATTGAAATTCTGGAGTTGCTCGATCGACGGAAGGTCTTTGGAATAAAACGCGAACAGAGCCAGAACGAGAACGCCGCCAATGCAATAAATATAAAAAACCCGCTTAAAGGCTTTTTTCCAACTGAGTACTTCCAATTCCTTTTCCGCTTTTCCCATCGTTCCGCTACTTGTTTAATCCTTTATTGTACATTTCCGATACCACCGCCGATATGAAAATCGAATAGGGCTTTTTAATCGCCTCCGCCGCCTGCTGAACTTCTTCATGCGAGAGCGGATGCTGGCCGATTCCGGCAGCCAGATTCGTTACCAAACTGATGCCGAGGACTTTCATGCCCAGATGTTTGGCCACCAGCGCTTCCGGAACGGTTGACATACCGACGACATCCGCTCCGAAATCACGCACGGTTTTGATTTCCAGCGACGTTTCGTAACTCGGCCCGGTCGTCCAGCAATAAACGCCTTCGAGCAGGCGAATTTTCCGCTCGCGGGCGACCCGTTTGGCCAATTCTGTCAGTTCGGCATCGAACGGCGATTTTCTGGTTTCTTCCGGAGGAAAGATTTCGATCTGCGTAAAACTGATCGCGTCGGTCAGGACGACGAAATCGCCGGGGCGCATCTCCGACCGGATTCCGCCTGTCGCATTCGTCAGGATCAGATATTTGACGCCGAGCCGGTTCAGCAATTGAACGTAAAAAGTCACTTCCGCGATGGTTCGTCCTTCGTAAAAATGACTTCGTCCCTGGACGGCAATGAGCGGAACTCCGTCGATCGTTCCGAAAATCAGCTTCCCGGAATGACCTTCGACCGTCGGCTGAGGATAACCGGGTATTTCACGAGCATCCAGCGTTTGTCGCGCTTCGATATTCTCGGCAAAATAACCGAGACCGGAACCGAGAACGATGGCGATCGAAGGAATCTCTCCCACGCGGGAACGAACGAACCACTCGACTTTCGCCAGTTGTTCCGCTTCTGCAAATGGATTGGTTTTTATTGTCATCATTTTTTCACTCAAATCGCCTATCAAATTAGCCAACCGCCCGAAACTGTGCAACGGTGAAAATAGATAAATTTCTTCTCACTGACAAATAATACATTGACAGCCTCTCCTTAATTCCCTTAGATTTGAAAAGGTTTCAGACACAATTCACATAGGGAATAGAAACGATGAATAACTCCTCGAAATATACAATCGGCATTTGCGCCGTAACCGCGTGGTTGGCCGTCTTATCTTTCGCCCAATTGCCGACCCGCCAAATACCCGTCGTCAAACCCGGAATCAACGTCCTGATCACCGAGAAAATGGATTTGATACGCGGAAAACGACTTGGACTCATCACCAATCCGACCGGCGTAAATTCCAAACTCGAATCCACGATCGACATTCTCGCCAAAAATGGAAAATTGGTAGCACTTTTCGGTCCCGAACACGGCGTTCGCGGCGATGTTTTTGCCGGCGAAACGATCGACAATTTCGTCGATGCGCGCACGGGCGTCCCGGTTTACAGTCTCTACGGTAAAACGCATCAACCGACTCCGGAAATGCTGAAAAATGTCGATGCGCTCGTCTATGATATTCAGGACATCGGCAACCGCACTTACACTTATATCTACACGATGGCGCGCTCGATGTCCGCCGCCAAGGACGCCAATATTCCTTTTATCGTGTTGGACAGACCAAATCCGCTGGGCGGCGAACTCGTCGAAGGTCCGGTGCTCGATCCTGCGTTCAAATCCGGCATCGGCATGTTTCCGATCCCGTATCTGTACGGATTGACAGCCGGAGAACTGGCGCGCTATTTCAACACGGAATTCGGAATCAACTGCAATTTGACCGTCGTTCCAATGAAAGGCTGGAACCGAAAAATGAATTGGAGTGACACCGGACTCGAATGGATCTTGACTTCGCCGCACATTCCGCATTGGGAAACGGCTTATCACTGCGCCGCGACCGGCGGGATTGGCGAGATGCCGACGGTGAATATCGGCGTCGGCTACACATTGCCGTTCGAACTCGTCGGCGAAGAATGGATCAACGCCGAGCAACTGGCGACGGAACTTAACAGTCGTCATCTTCCGGGCGTTGTCTTCCGACCGCTCCATTTCCGTCCTTATTATTTATCCCGAAAAGACGTTCCGATGCAAGGCGTGCAGATTCATATCGTCAACTTCAGGACGTTCAAGCCGATCGAAACACAAATTCACATTTTGACGGCGCTGAGAAAACTCTACCCGGATCAACCGTTGTTCGATGCCAAACGTGTCGCCAGTTTCAATAAAGCCTTCGGCACGGACAGCGTCCAGAAAATGGTTATGGATAATTTAAGCGCCGAACAAATCCTCGCCTCATGGCAGAAAGAGGTCGAGGCGTTTAAAACGACGTCACAGAAATATTACCTGTACCAATGATGGGCGACTTGCGAGAAAATTTCAGTAATTGCAAACATTGGATTTTGTAAATTTTGTCAACAATTTTTTAGGAGTTATGATGGAACATCAGGATAAAAAGACGTGGATTTGGCTGGCAATCGGGATCGGCTCGGTCTGGGGATTTCTCGAAGCCGCCGCCGGGATTCTTCTGCACGATACGCCGAACTGGATATTTCTCGGCTCGATCATGACGGGCGTCGTCGCGTTCTTGCTGGCGTTCGGGTTCGGTGCGAACCGGCAGTTTCGTTATTTGTGGATTTCGTTCGCCGTTCTGGTACTTTTTAAAACACTCGACGCGACGTTGGTTGGACTTCCCAAAATACACATAAAAATCGGCAATCCGGTCTTTGCAATAACGCTGGAAATGCTCGCGATGCTGGCGAGCGTCAAACTGATCCGCGGCAAATTATCGGAAAAATTTTCCGGTAAAATGCTGACAGGCGGACTCTATGCCGTTCTGGCCGTTGGACTTTTTCCGCTCGTCCAGATTTTTACCGGAATGCCCGCGTGCATTATGCCGGGAACGAACATTCCGCTTTCGCTCTATTGTTCGCCGATAGCCATCGGACTGTCATCTCTGCTTTTTCCGTTAGGAGTTTCCCTCGGAAGTCGCTATGAAAGCCTCGCGCCCCGATTCGTTCCCGTTCGCTTGCGGTGGACGCTTCAGGGAGTCTCGGTTCTAATGCTTTTTTGCGCTGTTCTAATCCGAATTTAAACGCCCTTTAATAGACGATTAAATTGCTGAAATCGGTGATTATTTCTGACCCGGAAATATTTTTACCCAACGTTCGTATCATTCTGACCGGCGAAATCAGTGTCGGTAAGACGACGGTCGCTCAGAAATTAGTGAAAAGTCTGAATATCCAACCAGCCGGTTTCACGACGGAAAAAATCTTCTGTGAGAATACAATCGTTGGCTATTCGCTTCGCGATTGGCACGGCGATAGCCGAACATTCGCGCACGTCGATTTTCCGAAAACA
>JBAZPZ010000037.1:0-18381 GCA_041645495.1 Fidelibacterota bacterium
AAGTATTCTCACCATAGCTTACCACTCCTCAGAGGATTCTTCTTTTTCTTTAAATCACCTTTCTATGAATTTTTGGTACACTTTTTCGCGACCATAATTGGTACAATTTACTACGACCATTTACAACATTCAATTATACGGCTTCCTGGTGGGATTGGAATCGCTGGCAAAGGGAAATTGATTTTATGGCGCTTAACGGAATTAATATGCCTTTAGCTTTAACGGGACAAAATGCAGTATGGAGGCGGGTATATAAAAGCATGGGATTTACCGATAAAGATTTGGAAAAATTTTTTAGCGGGCCTGCATATTTTAGCTGGTTTTGGATGGGAAACCTGGATGGTTACGGAGGACCGTTACCCAAAAGCTGGATGAAGAGTCACGAAGCTTTGCAGAAAAAGATTCTTAAAAGAGAAAGAGAATTAGGAATGACGCCTGTTCTTCCTGCTTTTACAGGTCATGTCCCTCCATCATTTAAGGAAAGATTTCCTGAAACAAAGTTGATAAAAACAAATTGGGTAGGTGGATTTAACGATGTGTATAGTGTAGATCCAACTGATTCGATGTTTACTTATATTGGGAAGAAGTTTATGGTTGAACAAACTAAAACTTATGGTACCAATCATCTTTATACAGCAGATACCTTTAATGAAAATTTACCACCCACCAATGACTCTACTTTCTTGAATGCTATCAGCAAAAAAGTATATCAGTCAATGGCATGGGTAGATCCTAAAGCAGTATGGGTTATGCAGGGCTGGTTATTTTATAATCATGCTGATTTCTGGAAGCCTGCTCAAATCAAAGCGTTACTTAGTGCAGTTCCGGATGATAATATGATTATTCTTGATTTATGGAGCGAGTTAAATCCTGTGTGGAACAAAACCAGTGCTTATTACGGAAAGCCGTGGATATGGTGCCTGCTGCATAATTTCGGCGGTAGGATTGACATGTTTGGCGACATGAAAAACATAGCAAGCAGCCCATCCAATACATTACAAGATTCTAAATCCGGTAACATGATGGGTTTAGGAATAACCGCGGAAGGCATTGAACAAAACCCGGCAGTATATGAATTGATGCTGGAAAATATTTGGCGGGATAAACCAATAGATCTGCACAAATGGTTAAAAGAATACATCGTCCGCCGTTACGGGAAGCAAAATGCCGAAGCTGACAAAGCCTGGGAAGTTTTATTAAAGACCGTTTATAGCATAGAGGCGTCACAAGGAAGAGAATCTACTATTACTGGGCGGCCTACATTTGATATGAACACAAACATAACTTTCACAGCTCTGCCTTCGCCTTACCAGGTTGAGGATTTATTACCGGCATGGGACGACTTTATAGCTGCGGCTAACGAACTGCAAAGCAGTGACGGATTTAAATATGATCTGGTAGATGTGTCGCGACAGGTATTAGCAAATTACGGTGATCTCTTGTATCAGAAATTCGCTGATGCATACAAGCAAAAAGATTTGGTAACCTTTAAAGAATCAAGCGATCAATTTTTAAGTCTCATCGATGACATGGATAGACTTCTGGCTACAAGAAAAGATTTTTTACTTGGCAGATGGTTGAACGAAGCGAAGAAGTGGGCAACGAATGGGAAGGAAAAAAGGCTATACGAGGGAAATGCAAGAGACCTAATAACATTATGGGGAGACAAGAACAGCTTCTTACATGAATATGCGTGTAAACAATGGGCTGGCTTGTTAAAAGGATTCTATAAACCACGCTGGGCGCAATTTTTTCAATATGTAATTCATGTTATGGAACAGAAGAAGGAAATAGACCAAAATACTATTGATACTAAAATGAAGGATTGGGAATGGAAATGGGTGAATAGCACTGAATCTTACTCTGATGTGCCTAAAGGCGATCCTATTGCTACTTCTAAGGAAATATATAAGAAATATTTTCCCATTATAAAAGAAGCCTTGGTGAATTCAAAAGCAAATAATTAACTCACGCTACGTAACTCTCGGAAAATTGGAACAATAAAGTAATGGAATTGGCCGGTTTTTTCCAATATGCCAATATCCATTATTCCGAAGGGTTGTTTCTGCGTAAGGTGAGTTATTAACTACTTAATCTGTTTGTCGTCTGGTTTTTTATCGGAGCTTTCCGGAGTTTTAATATCATCTTCATCTCTTAACGCTTTCTTAAACTCACGTATTCCTTAATTCGTGAATCTGTTCCCTAACAAATACAACCGTGGTGAAATTGTTGTTCGTAGAGACGCGATGCATCGCGTCTCTACCCATAAAACACAAATAAACCAAATAGACCAGATGAACTGTACAAACCGCATAAACCAAAATATCCCGGATGCCCATAATATCCATATTCCATCAGAAATGAATACGGATACGGAATCGGAGAAATCCGCGCCGCAATCGAAGAATTTGTCATCGGTCATTCGCGGATTCAAATCGGCGGTAACGACCCGTGCTCGGAAGATCGACAATGCCTTTGCCTGGCAACCGCGTTTCTACGATCGAATCATTCGCAATGAGGATGAATTGAACCGCGTCCGTGAATATATCTTCAACAATCCGCAGAATTGGTTGAAGGACGAAAACAATCTATAGATTGACATATTCCGTTTCGTCATCTCCTCAGACCTGACGGCAGAACCATATCCGATACCCATCCATATTCTTTTTTCGTCTTCTTTCGTGTGTTTCGTGGTTAAATCTTTCTTTCCCTTTTCCGTGTCCTGGAGTTTATCCCGATACTATTCGGGACGTGATCCCCCGCCCTTGGCGGGATTCCGCGGGCTTTTCTTATTTCGTCATTTTTCCCCGCCGTTGGCGGGGTTCCGTGGTTAAGAGAAGTTACTCCGCGGCGGAAAGCACTTTCTTCCAGACGCGCATCAGATTTCCGCTCCAGATTTTTTCGATGTCTTTTTTGGAATACCCGCGCCGGACGAGTTCGCGTGTGACGTTTCCCATCTGACTCCCGTCGAAACAATCCCGCAGACCGCCGCCGCCATCGAAGTCCGTTCCAATCCCGACATGATCGATTCCGGCGACTTTGACAACGTGATCGATGTGGTCAACCAAATCTGAAACACTTGCTAACCGCGGCGGGAATTGAATGTCGATCGCATTGCGTTCATCGAATGCTTTCTCGCGTTCTTCGGGCGGGAGTGCTCCGACATTTGGATATTTTTCCTTATAGATTTTCAGCGCGGAATCGCGTTCGGCGTACGGTTCCAGCATCTTGACATATTCGGTGTAAAAATTGATCTGAACGACGACGCCGTTTTTTGCCAACGCTTTCAGCATGGCGTCGTTCAAATTGCGCGGATTGTCGCAGACGGCGCGCGCACCGGAGTGAGAAGCGATAATAGGAACGCGACTAATTTTCAGTATGTCAAAAAAGGCTTGATCGGAAATATGCGAAACGTCGATCATCATGCCGACGCGGTTCATTTCGCGGACAACATCTTTTCCGAAGTCGCTCAAACCGCCGTGTTCGGTCGAGTCGTTGACAGAATCGCAGATGTCGTTGTTTTTCATGTGGCAAAGCGTGATGTACCGAACGCCGCGACTGAAATAATCCCGAATTAGCGACAAATCCGTTCCGATGGCGTAACCGCTCGGCGTGCGTTCCTGTTGTTCAACATACGCCGCCATGAAAATCGCGTCCAATCCGCCCTCTTTCATGCGGATGAAATCGACTTTCCCGCCGCGCGAGTCGGGTCGATTCCTTCTTCCCAGATCGTTCGACGAACGCGCCAATAAAAGCGGCGTATCGGCGTGCGAGTCGATCGTCAGAATCGATTCATGAATCTTTGCCGATTTCCGGTCGGCAATTTCGGGCGGGATTGTTTTCATGTTTGCGCATCCTGTTAAAAATAATCCGGAAAATACTGCGATTATTGGTAAAAGCGATCGCTTCGGGACTGAATTATCAGAAAAGATTTTTGCGATCATCTGGAACACCCGGCGACTTCTTTCCAGCGGAAACAGGAAACGAGATGGTCGTTGACTATTCCCGCCGCCTGCATGAATGAATAGCAAATCGTCGGACCGACGAACCGAAACCCGCTGGCTTTCAGTCCGGCGCTCATCCGTTCGGCTTCAGGAGAGGTGACCGGAATCTGTTTCTCTTCCGTCCAGTGGTTGGTAACAGTTTTTCCATCGGTGAATTGCCAGATGAACGCATCGAATGAGCCATGCGACTCGACGATTTTCAGAAAAGCCCGGGCGTTGTCGATCGAAGCGTGGATTTTCAGTCGGTTGCGGATGATCCCGGCGTCATTTATTAGTCGTTCAAAATCTTTATCGCCAAAACGTGCAATCGCTTCGATATCGAAATCGGCAAACGCGCGCCGAAAATTTTCGCGCTTGCGGAGAATCGTTGACCAGCTAAGTCCTGCCTGAAAAGCGTCCAGCACCATAAATTCAAAGAGTTTCCGGTCGTCGTGAACCGGCGTTCCCCATTCGGTGCCGTGATAAGCGATCATGTCGGCATCCGCCTTCGGCCAATAACAACGGGAGAGTTCCATGTATTTTTTCCTCAAATAATTCGTGATCCAAAGTCCGCATCAAGATTATTGGAATTCTCAGAGAATTTCAAGATGAAATTTCATGCCCAACCTAAAATTTCAGAAGTTGACATCCGAAATATGAATGATGTAAATTCGGTCTGTCATGGAAACCGATTTGGTAGGAGAAAAATGAATAAGATTTTCACAGGTCGTATGTATCGATGGATTTTCGCTTTGTCCTTACTGGTTTTATCGGCGCTGAGCGGTTATTCGACGATGAAACCATGCTCGAACATTCTTCCAAACGAAGTGCAGACAACGATTCGCAACGACATCGGCAGAGGAAAGATCGTTCTACTCGACGTTCGCACGCCGGAAGAATTCAACGCCGGGCACATTTCCGGTGCGATCAACATGAATATCAAATCCGAATTTTTCGATATGCAGATCAACAAATTGGATAAGACGAAAACCTATATCGTCTATTGTCTGATGGGTGGTAGAAGCGCAAAGGCGATGGCTCTGATGAAAGAAAAGGGATTCACGAAAGTATTCAACCTTCAGGGCGGCATTCGGCAATGGCAGAAAGAGAACCGACCCGTCGTCAAGACAACAAAGTAATCCGGATTTTGATAGGTTTCCGCTGAACTATGTAAAATGTTTTCCGCATTTGCCGCAGAGAAAACCAGTAGGTTCTCCTTTGAGTTTTCGTTCCAATCGCTTGAATGATCTCAGATAGGCGCTTCCGGTGGAAATTCCGCAGGCGGGACAAACATTGGCAAGGAAGCGTCTATTTTCCTGATGATCGAAAAATATTTTGAGCAGGACGCCCGACTTACGGGTAACCATTTGTTCATTTTCGGAAAAATTCTCAGGACCGTGCAGGACGTCGCCGACTTCCATAAAAGCAAGATTCATCGGAGAACCGCACCGCCAACAGTGATCATCGACGACAAAAACCGTTTTGATGAACAGCGCGCCGCCGCATCCCGGGCAATGCTTTTTAAGACAGAATCGGACGGAAGTGGGATGAATTAAGGTGCTCTCTCCTAACGATTCCAGATCTTCCGCCGAACGAACTGTAAAAATTAGCAGAGGAATATTCCGCTTTTCGCACGTTTCGAGAACTTCCGGTTCCGGGTCGTGCGTGACGGCAATTTCAATGGCG
This sequence comes from Fidelibacterota bacterium, assembly GCA_041645495.1. Taxonomy (GTDB): domain Bacteria; phylum Fidelibacterota; class UBA2242; order UBA2242; family UBA2242; genus 0-14-0-20-45-22. The sequence goes on from JBAZPZ010000037.1 coordinate 5,670, forward strand.
GCGGTCGGAACGGAATCGGCATTCAGCAAGACAATATCCGGACGAATCGTGTCAATAGGCTTTTCCATTTCTATCGTGCTGACATTTTCGAGAAGATTCAGCCGATGCATATCCCGGCAGAGCGCGCATTTCCAGGTAATCGGCAGGGTTTCGTGAGATTTCAGAAGACCGATGATTTTTTCATAAATGAGTATCTTGGCGATTTGGTGAAGAACCGTTTCTGCCGAACAATTCCCGCGGGAATGATGCGAAAAATGATGCCGGAGTTTTTTGCCTTTTCGCGCGATGACCGCCGTTTTACAGACGGGACAAACACATTGACAGGCAAGTCCGCGTTCTACCCGAGAAATGTGAATCAATCGTCCGTTCCGCTCGGCATACGGAACTTTTATCGCGCCGTCAGCGGGTTGAATTTCCGTAAGTTGTCTTCCGATTTTTTCGAGCCGAATATTATCGAGTACTTCCTTCAGGTTTTTCGGATGAATCTCCACGAATGAAATTTAGTCAGGAATCCAAAAGAAAGAATGAAAAACTATTTCGCAAAGACCTCGCGCACGAAATCGACATCCGCTTTCGTTAGTGGCCGATTCCAGCCGGAAAGATTCGTTTCAACCTGTTCCAGATTTCTGAATCCGGGAATGACGGCGGCAACCACTTCGTGGCTGAGTATAAATTGAAGCGCAAACCGGCTGAGTTCTGCAGACGTGCTTCCGAAGTGTGACTTGATTTTTTCCATTTTCGGTTCCAGCGCCGAAATGTTTTCCAGTGCGAAGAGCGGCGAGTGTTTTCGGTGATCGCCTTCGTCGAATTGCGGCGGATTCTTGGCGGAATATTTCCCCAGCAGAAGCCCTTGATTCAGCGGACTGAACGCGATGAAAGACAATTTTCGTTCTTCCATCAATTTCCGAACCGGCGAATCCGGGCGGATGAATCGGTCGTCCATCGCGTGCGCAAAACTCTGCAAAACTGTCGGGTGAACTTTGGGAACGAGCCGCAGAAAATCTTTGTTGGCGTAGGCGGATTGGCCGATAAGCCGCAGTTTGCCTTCGTCTTTCAGCCGGTTCATCATCTCGACGGCATCGTCGAGATAGCGGTCGTTTTCTCCGAAATTGCCGTGATGAAAATAGTAAATATCGACGTAATCGCGTCGAAGATTGACCAACGATTGTTCGAGTTGGTGCCGGATGTGTTGCGGCTCGTACGCATGTTCGGCGGTTCCGGGAAACCAGCCGACTTTGGTTGCGATGATGACATCTTTCGAGTGTTGACCGAGCGCGCGGGCGAGCATTCGCTCCGCTCTGCCGTTTCCATAAGCGTCTGCATTGTCGAAATGATTGACGCCCTGCTCGATGGCGTAATTGATGGCGCGTGTCGCTTCGGCTTCATCGACGTTTGCCCAGCCGTTTGGATTGCCGTCGATCCAATTTAATCCGCCGATCGTCCAGCATCCGAGGCTGATTTCCGAGACGCGGATGTCCGAATCGCCGAGTCTTCTGTATTTCATATCAAACTCCTTTTTGTTGTCATTGAGGCATTAAAGATCCATAATCTACCTAATCAACCTAATTGCCCTAATCAACCTAATTGCCCTAATTAACCTAATTGCCCTAATCAACCTAATTGCCCTAATCTACCTAATCTACCCAATTTACCCACTCAACCTAATTGCCCTAATCAACCTAATCAACCCAATCTACCCAATCTACCTAATAAACCTAATTGCCCTAATCAACCTAATCTACCCAATCTACCCAATCTACCTAATAAACCTAATTGCCCTAATCAACCTAATTGCCCTAATCAACCTAATCTACCCAATCAACCTAATCAACCTAATCAACCTAATTGCCCTAATCAACCTAATTGCCCTAATCAACCTAATCTACCCAATCTACCCAATCTACCTAATCAACCTAATTGCCCTAATCAACCTAATCAACCTAATTAACCTAATCAACCTAATTAACCTAATCTACCCAATCTACCCACTCAACCATCTTTTCCCGTTTTCCGGATTTCCGGAACGAAATTTTTCAGCATCAGCGAGAGCGAAATGACCGTCACGGAACTCAGCGCCATTGCCGCGCCGCCCAGTTCGGGACGGAAAGTGATTCCGAACAGCGGCGTCAGAATGCCTGCGGCGACAGGAACGAGCGCAACGTTGTAGGCAAATGCCCAGAATAGATTTTGCCGGATTTTCGACATGACTTTCCGGCTCAACTGCAGAGCGGCGACGATGTTTGTCAGATCGTTTTTCATCAAAACGATGTCGGCGCTTTCCATGGCAATGTCCGTTCCGGAACCGATGGCGATGCCGACGTCGGATTGCGCCAGAGCAGGCGCGTCGTTGATTCCGTCGCCGACAAACGCTATAACTTCGCCGTTTTTCTGCAACCGTTTCACTTCGGCGGCTTTACCCTGCGGCAAAACTTCCGCTAAAATGCGTTCGATACCGGCTTTTTGCGCGATGGCTTTTGCCGCCCGCGCATTGTCGCCCGTGATTAAGGCAACCGACCGTCCGGATTTTTGAAGATTTTCTACGGTTCGGATGGCCGACGGCTGAATTTGGTCGGCAATGGCAATAATTCCTTTTGCCTCTCCGTCGATCGCGACAACGATGACCGTTTTGCCTTCGCCGTTGAATCGGTCGATTTGCGAGATAAAATCGTCGGATAGAACGATCTGGTTTTCTTCAAGAAATTTTGCGTTTCCGAGGACAATTTTCCGGTCGCCGATTCTCGCCAGAACGCCTTTTCCGCCGACGGATTCGAATGCGTCGGTTTGTTGAATCGTGATACCGAGCGAGTCGGCGTATTTCACGACGGCTGAGGCGAGCGGATGTTCGGAGTTCTTCTCGACGCCGGCGGCAATTGCGATAAATTCCGTCGCGCTCATCTTTGGTGAAAAAACGTCCGCGACTTCGGGTTCGCCGATGGTTAACGTGCCGGTTTTATCGAAAACAACGGTGGTGACGTGGTCGGCGATTTCCAGCGTCGAGCCGTTTTTGATCAGAATTCCAAGTTCGGCGCCGCGTCCGATGCCGACCGTGACGGCTGTCGGCGTCGCCAATCCGAGTGCGCACGGGCAGGCAATCACTAAGATCGAAATGAGCGTCGTCAGCGAAAACAGCAACGTTTCGCCGATGATGAAATACCAGACCAGAAAAGCGATTGTAGCAATTGTCAATATCGTTGGAATGAACCAGGCGACCGCTTTGTCAGCCAATTGCTGAACCGGCGGTTTCGAACCTTGCGCCTGTTCGACCATGCGAATAATTTGAGCGAGAACCGTGTCTTTGCCGATTTTTGTCGCGGTGAATTTCAGGACGCCGTTTTGGTTGATCGTGCCGCCGATTACCGAATCGCCTTCTTGTTTAAAAATCGGTGTCGGTTCGCCGGAAATCATGGATTCATCGACGTAACTTTCACCGCTCAGAACTTCGCCGTCAACGGGAATTTTTTCGCCCGGCTTGACGACAACGACATCGCCGATTTGAACCGATTCGATGGCAATTTCCATTTCGACATCATTCCGGATGACTGTAGCCGTTTTCGGTTGAAGTCCCATCAGCCGTTTGATCGACGCGGACGTTTTGCCTTTCGCTTTCGATTCCAAGTATCGGCCGATTGTCAGAAACGTCGCCAGAAAAATCGCGGTTTCATAGAACATGAACTCGTGGGTTAGAATGATTTCAAAAGTCCCGAAAACGCTGGCAACAAACGCGACGCCGATGCCCATTGCGTACATCACGTCCATGTTCAGACTGCGGTTTTTCAGCGAGACAAAAGCGGCACGGAAAATCGGCAAACTGAGGAAGAAAAATACCGGCGTCGAAATCACCAATTGAAGGTAATGAATGGAAATCGGGAAATGTATATGAACGAACATCGGAATCATCAAAAGCGTTCCGGCGATCAAACCGGTCCAAATGCGAACTTTCTTGAGTCGCAGGTCTTTTACGAGGCTCTCTTCAACCGTTTTTTCCGTCTCATCGCCTTCAGCGCCGAGATACAGGTAACCGGACGATTCGATGGCTTTTTTGACTTGGGTTAAATCGAAGCGGTCGTCTCGATAGCCGATCGTCGCTTTTTCGGTGGCAAGATTGACACTCGCCTCGCTGACGCCGTCGAGCCGGCTGAGGACGTTTTCGACGGTCTTGACGCACATGGCGCAGGTCATTCCGCCAATTTTTAACGTCGCATATTTCACTTGTTCGTTTTTCATGGCGATTCCAAAATAGAATAAAATTAGAAATCAATCAAGCATTTGATACGCAACCGGATAATTTGTTACAGAGATCGATCCGGAACGTTCAAGTTGACAAACAAGGCCCATGCTGATTGAAACAGTTCTTGTTTATTTCGGCTCCGGTAAATAGACTATCCGGTATTTTTTTCAATGGAGATTGATTTATCATGAGAGTGAAATTTCGTGCATTTTTGGATTTAACGCGCGCTCACTTTGTGCCGGTATGGCCGCTGTTGTTTACGGCGGGATATTTGCTTGCCGTTGAAAATTACGGACAATTTTCGTGGACGGCATTGATTCACGTAGCGCTGATTGGTCTGTTTGGATTCGAAGCGGGAATGATTCTGAACGACGTTATCGACCATAAAATTGACGAGCGCGATGTGGAATTCGATAAACTAACAAAATACTGGAGACCGTTCGGTCAGCGTCCGATTCCGGCCGGATTGATTTCCTTTAAAACCGCCGTTTTCATCGATGCTCTGTTTTTTCTGACGACATTTATTCTGATCATGGCTCTGCCCCGACCGAACCGCTGGTACGTGCTGGCGATGATGCCGGTTTGTTATTCTCTCGAATCGTTCTATAACTTGAAAAAACGCAGAGAACGTTTGCCGCTGGCACAATTGATTGGAAGAATCGATTTCGCACTGTTTCCCGTTGTCGGCTATCTGACGGTCGGCGTCTGGGACATTCGCGCGACTCTTTTCTTTCTGTTTTTCTATCCATTGGCTCTTGCGCATCTCGGTGTTAACGATCTGGTGGATATTGTCAACGACCGCGAGCGAAAGGTCAACACGGTCACGACGATGTACGGCATCGATGGAACGATCAAATGGATCGGCGTCGCAACGGCGGTTCATCTGATCATGGCTATCGTGTTTGCCAGTTCGCTGGGAGCGATTGTGCGATATGGATTTTTAATTGGATTCGCGCTGATCTCCATTGCCAACGGTCTGATCATAACCGAAAAAACGCCTGCTTCGGCGTTGAAAGCATTGCCGCTGGTTCATGCGGCGATGCTCGTCTATATCGTTTCGATCATTTTGGACGTCGCTTTTTAACGACCGGAAAAGTCGGAATAGTTACTTTCCGGTGACAGAAGATTGTCTGGCTTTGACTATTCGCCGAAGATAAAATCCACGCGCCAATTCTTTTCATCGAATCGATAAGAAAAGCGTGTACCCAGACTGATCGACACCACAAGCAGATCGAAAAAGTGGCAATCGTTCCAGATTTCAAATCCGGCGGAAGTGTAATTTTTTTGCACGGCGTCCATTTCGCCTCTGCCGATGTCGATAAAACCGGTTGCGCGAATTCGCTTCAGATAAAACAGACTTCCAAGTGCAAAATCGGGATAAAAGAGCGGCAAGGAATATGTCAGCGCACCATGGTACAGGCGGTCGCAATCTACGACTTCATAACCTCTCGGAAACTGGATCGAACTGGCAAAACGGTAGTTGTCGGCTGATTGAACTTCGAGCGCGGCGGTGGCGCCAAGGCTGTGATGTTTCGCTAAACCGGGGAAGCGGAAAGTCGCCGTTGCACTTCCAATGCTCGCCCGAAAGTCGGAATTGAATGACGTATGCGAAGCCGACAACGAACCGGCAAATGCGTGGCGAGGATAAATGTCGCGCGGTGCAGGCGTATCGTACCGGCTGTAAGCCGTCTGAAACGAAACGGGCATGACCTTGCCGTCTAATTGTGAATCTGCGTTTTCCCGATGGTTCACGCTCAGGTATGATAAAGTAGAACCGAGTTCCAGAGATGTGTTATGATAACCGATGGACAGATCGAGCGGAATGCGGAAGCCGAGGGAAAAGCCGCGCTCATTCCAATAATCATTTTCGATTTCATTGTCATCCGTTATCGTCGAGACACGGTCGCCGTACCGGAAACCGGCGTCGATGATCGGAAAGAAACCGGCATAGCTGACGTTTGCCTCGTAGCCGACGGATTTTTCGTTGGCGTTGTAGGTCATTCCCAGCATGGCAGCGGTCGTGTTGAGCAAATCGTTCGACATCACGCCGAAAGTCGAAGCGACAGAAGAGGGGAAAAAATACCAGGTGTGAATATTCAGCGCATGCGACAATGGACGATAATCGTGGATTTCATATCGATTCTTCGGAAGTTTTTCTTCGCTGAAGAAACCGGCGCCTTGTTCCTGAGCGATCATCGGTTCGGAATAATTCAAAAGATTCCGGGAAACGGCGGAAAGCGGTTTCCAGTTCGATGAATCCAGCGACATCTCGGCGATAGAATAGCCTTTCACATTATAATCGGAGAATAGAATTTGTTTTCCATCAGGCGAAACGCATGGATAAAATGCGCCGAACTTCCGGGAAGAAATCTGGAACCGGTCGTGACTGACCGTATCGACGGCATAAAGATTATCGATTCCTGAATAAGGCGATTCATAAAGGATATATTTTTCGTAAAAAACCGGATGTTGAATATTTTCGAACGATTCCGGAAGAATGTCGGATGTCTCGCCGGTTTCCAGCGATAGAACACTCAGAGCGAGGCCTTGAAACTGTTGTCGTGTGAGGACGATTTGCTTACCGTCGCGCGAAAATGACGGATTTCTGTAGAAGTAATTTTCCGGATTCGGGAATCGCCGGAGTATTTGACCCGTCTTCGCGTCCAGTAAAACTATTACGCAGTGCCGGGTGGAGTCGAATTCGATTGCCGCGATCCGGCGACCGTCCGGTGAGACCGCCGGCGAGAAATATTTCCCTTTTTCTGTAATCATCGAGTATTGTCGTGTGTTCAAATCAAATGTGTAGATGTCGGAATACACATCATTTGCCCAGCGCGGATGTGGACCTTCCTCGCTCCAGGCGACGATATTCCCGCCGTAACTGGTTCTTCCGCTCGTTTCGATCTGACAGATATTTTCTTCTCTGCCGTCGGGAAAAACAGCGACAAGCGTCGCGGGATCGGCCAATCCGTATTTGACGGCCAGAATCGATCCATCACCGCGATAGACCGGATAAATATAATTTGTCCAAACCTCTGGAACTGTACCGGTGAGTATCGTCGCTTCAGTGATCGGCGTTTCCGCTAATTGTTTTTGCCAAAGCGACGTCAGGTCGTTCATCGCGGCGTCGTAAATTGCGCCGGTCTTTTTACCGGTGACTTTTTTTACCGATCGGGAAAACGCAAAAGGATTATAACTGCGTTTGGCTGTCAGATCGAGAATCCGGCTCCATGCGTCTCCGCCAAAATTCCTTCGGACGTATGTCGTCATGAAATAACCCAGCCGGTAGTGATTGGGATAATAATCTTTGTAAGAACGCATGAAAGCTTTGTGATACGGTGTGCGGATTCCGGACAAAAGATTGGCGCGAATCTCCATGCCAAAAGAAGGCGCTCGTCCTCTGCCGGATTCAGTCAGGGCTGTTTCGACTCCGACGGCGTCTCCTTCGAAAAACCAGAACGGGACGGAGAAGAACTGCATCCCAAGCAAAGCGAGATTGCCGCCGAAAACGTATGCGATGCGATTGAATCCGCGGTTGTTTTTATCCATTTGAACCATGTGGCGTCCCTCATGAATCGCCAGTAGATCATAGAAATCGATCGGCAATCCAATCTCGTTATCCTGCCCTGGTGTTGCATACCATTCGCTTTTTTTAGGGATGAGATTGGCATAACCATTGGTCGCGGCGTTTCGACTGTTCAGAACGATCGGCCATTTATCGGGCGTGGCATTCAGCGTTTTTCCGATTGACGGATAAAGATATTCCAGATTGTTCGCCACGCGCTCGGCGTCGGTCGATATTTCCGATGGAAAAATGATGCGGTAATGCGCCGTGTGAATGATTTTCCAATCGACTCCCGGCGCGAATTGATTGTTATCGATGATTTGAGCGAGAAGAATGACAGGCGAGCAGATCAATGCCGCTATTACCGAACGATTCATTTGTCTTTTTTCCCTTCGTTGAATGGGTCGAACATCACCGGAATTTAAACCGATTTCCATTCGCTTTCAAACGATTCGTCGCCGCGGCGTTTTTTGCTGATGAAATTTTTGGATCGCGGCTAGTGGTTACCGATCGGACTTATGTCCCCGCGCCGAAGTTCGTTTTAATGGCAAAAATTCCGAACAAAACCATGAACCTGCCAAAACATTGCGGACATTCGTAATATCGGGTAAAAATCAGAAATCGCATCCAGATCGGGCGCGGAATCCGCCGAACCTCTTCCGATTGACAATAGGGACACCAGTCGCCACGATTCATCTGCATATCGTCTATTCGTCTCCCGGTTTGCTAAATATCGACGCCGACGAGAATGGAAAAGACGCGATGTTTGACGTTGTCCATACTTTCGGATTTTTGATGAAACGGCGTAATTCCAAGGTCGTACCGCACTTCGCCGACCAAATAATGTCCCATCAGGGGATAATCGAGTCCGGCGCCTAAGATCAGTCCAAGATTTATAAATTTCGCATGTCCCATATCGCCTTCATCCTCGACCGTTCCCGAACCGGTAAGGCTTGCCCATTGCTGATGCGCCTGAGTGTAACTGAAATTTTTCTCGGCATAACCGAGTTTTTCCTTCTCCGGTTTTTCCGGAAAACCATTGACGGTCGGCAACGTCGAACCGCATCCGGTTAATAACACACAAATAATCAGAACAAAAACCAGGGTCAAATACTTTTTCATTTTTTCGCCTCCTTGATGTTGGTTGAATTGATTATTCTGAGTCTGGTTGACGTTCTGATAATCCGTAAAGTCATCATATAATTTGCATTAATTTATTGCATAACTATTCATTTGTCAATTGGAATTTCATGGATCGGTGAAGTCCCAAAGCCGCGCAATCCCAATTAATCAAATCTACCTAATCAACCTAATCTGCTTATTTAACCAGTAAACATTTCCTCGTTTGAGTGATTCCGCCCGCCGTAAGACGGATCAGGTAAATGCCAGACGGAACGTCATTGGCGTTCCAACGAACGGAATAACTTCCAGCGATTTGCCGACCGGCGACGATCTGTTCAACGAATTTGCCCGCAACGTCGTAAACGGACAGATTAACTGTTTCATCACCTGGAATCTGGTATGAGATCGTCGTCGAGGAGTTGAATGGATTTGGGAAATTCTGATGCAGAGTCACTTCAACCGGAACATCAATCCTTTCAGGCGCAATGCGAACCCATTCCGTCGGAATGAAATATTTTCCATCCAGAAATTCGGCGTTGACGACATTGCCTTTGGGATCGGAGAGAATTGAATTCGTCAAATGAATGAACTGCGTGGCGATCGGCGTCGCTGTCTCCGAAAAACAGAGGTCCAAAATCGCACCCGGTCCGGCTGAAATCGAATCTCCTGCCGGGCTGTAAATCAGCATGATGACTTTTCCCGGTGAATTTTCGGAATAGGTAACGGTCATCGTCTGAATTCTGCTTCCGGTTTTCACAGAGTCGAATGTCAGAACCTCTGAGTCGTACGAAAAAGCGAATTGGATTCCTCCGAGAGCGGATTTCGCATACAAATCGACAGGTAATCTCGATCGACCGTTCCGGATTCGTATCGCGTTGGAATTGTCAGGAAAGAGGTAGCCGTCTCCGGATGCCGAATGAATCTGGTTGCCATTTTTATCTGACAAAACCAAATCGGCAATTTCCAGCGGGACCGCCGCGTATAAAGGGCAAATTTCCGTCATATCGATTTCCAGCACTTCTTCGGTTCCGGCGGAAATCGCATTCCCGGAAAGACTTGTCGCCATCACGATGACATTTCCCGGACTGATTTCATTGTAAAATATACTGAACTCGCTCAGTCGGTTGACGGCGCGAATCGTATCGACTTCGACATCTGTCGAATTGAAACGCAGGGTAAACTGGATGCCGCCGAGTTCCGTCTCGCTGGAAAGAACGATTCCGAAATGATAAAGAGAATCTCTCCACTTGTATCCATCCCTGATCCAGACGAAATCGTATTGTGCAAATACGGGCGTGATGGCTATTAACAGGACGCCGATCGTCAACATCTTTTTCACGAGTCGGTTTTTCCTTTGGTAGTTTGATTTCATCATCGTCACCCTATTTCAACAACGTCACTTTTTCGAGTTTGGAGAAGGAACCCGCTTTGAAGCGCAGGAAATAGATACCGCTCGCGATTGCCACGCCGTCGTCGTTCTTTGAATCCCAGACAAGGCTGTAAGAGCCGGCCGGTTGTGTTTGGTCGATGAGCGTTCGAACACGCTGTCCCATCAGGTTATACAATTGAATCGTAACCCGGCCATCTTTCGGAAGATCGTACCGGATATTTGTCTGAGCATTGAACGGATTCGGAAAACATGGGTGCAACGCAAACTTATCGGGAAGAACGGAAACCTGAGAAGTCCGGTTGCCGATCCCGAGTGTTTGCGACTGGCCGGATTCGTCAGAGACGACGAAATTGACAAGGCCGATCGAAGGTGGTTGATCGTCGCCGGCGTTCAGCATTTCAAATCGAAAGTCCGGCAAATCCGATGTCTGGACCGAGCCGCCTTTCGGATCGTAAAGCACGTAAATGACTTTTCCGGATTCTGTTGTACGAAACATGGAGACTAATTTGGAATCGTTGTCTTTGAAAACCGGCGAGAGCGGTCTCATATGATCTGGATCGTAGGATAATTCAATTTGGAAACCGGAAAGCGTGCAATTCGGCTCGATTGTAACCGGTAAAGTGACGATGTTGTCGGTTGAGTAGGCTTTTTCCGGCAGGCATAGCGTGACTGCTTCCGAAGTTGTCGTTTTAGCAAGAGATTTCGAGCGTCCGAGCGTCTTGTTGATGATTCCCACGACGTCGGCGACATTTAAATAGAGATCGTTGTTGACGTCCGCCGCGTATTCCTGTTCTCCGGAAAGCGCAGCGATTGAAAGAATATGGTTGATCAGTGTAACGACATCGGCGATGTTAACCGATTTGTCATCATTGACATCGCCTTTGGCTATATCGAAATGCGAAGGGGCGGTCGTTGTGAAAGAAAAGACATCGTTTGCCGTATTGATGTTGCTGGCATAGACCTGAACTTCTAAAGGGCCCTGTAAATATGGGTGAGCGGCGCTCCTCATACCTAATCCGCCGGCATACATGACATTATTATAGGTGCCGTCTAACGATTCGTCCAAGTAGGAAGTGTACTGCTCATCGTAAGTTTCATTCAGAATGAACAGGTATTCACGACCGCCTAAAGCGCCAAAAACATGATCGTCGCCCCAACCCAAATCCCAAATGAGATTGGCGGCTCCATCACGTCCTGCACGCGGTTCCTCGACGAAGGCAACCTTCAATTGGCGATTATTTTCCGTATCCCATACTGTGAACGGAACATCGCCTAAAGTCGGTTGTGGAGCGTAAGTCGGCCTCCAGTAAACAACTGCTTTCTGCCAACGATCGGGATAGGCGGCTTTGCTGACCGCCATTAAAGCGGCGGTAGTTGAATCCGGTTGAGGCCAACTTGGTACACCAGCGAACCTAATCTCGATATCGACGTATCCATCAGGCGCGACATCGCTTCCGAAGAACGAGAAACCATTACCAAAGGCGCCACCCATGGTTTCAAGTCCCCAGTTTACCGGCCAGCTGAACCAACGATTGGCACTATTTGTCACCGTATATCCCATGTGACCGGGATAGTCGCCATACGGGCCAGGAATTTTCAAATTGATGCCCGGATCCGGTCCCTGAACTTTGACTAAAATTCCATCCACGACCATATAAGCATCGTCTCCGGTTTGGTTGGTCTGATTACTAAGAACAGTAATTCCGTCGGTGACATTGACCAGATTCCATGTCTGATCGGCGTTGAATGTGACGTTATAAGCGCCGCCGGTCACAGCGGACGGATCGATGACTTCGATCGTCACTTTCCCGTCGCTGACCCCAGAAATGTGCCGAGCCGTGTCGGCGGCTACCGTTGATAAATCCGTTCCGTTGATCGGACCAATGGGTCTAACCTTTTGAATGACGACATTGCTGGTGATAATCGATGGAGAGCCGAATTCAAGATAACCTTGTGCCACGACGCCGAAGTAATATTCCTTATTATCGATTAGAGGCGCTCCAATTTCATCGACTTTTGGATTGTTGTTCGTCAGGATGTGAAGATAACGCTGTTTGGAATATGGCACGGCATCGGCATTTTTCCCGATGTTCCAGGAGTCCACTTTCACGGGATTATTTCCGGTGGCGTCGCTGTATTGATAAACCGTATAACCATAAAAATTATATGTCGAATCATCGACGACCTTGATCGTGTTATCGATAATGACCGTGTTGCCAAACATAGCTGCGGCTAAAAAATCGACAGATTCATAGGGACTTCCGTCGTCGTTATATTCCGGGTGGTCGTTCCATGTCAAGACGATTTCGTTGGGTAATCCATTCGCCGTGACGGACGGAGCATCCGGAGGTTTGACGATCTGAAAATCCACGTCATGTGCGGTCTGCCCCATCTTGTCAATATTTTT
>JBAZPZ010000038.1:0-17528 GCA_041645495.1 Fidelibacterota bacterium
TATTGTCCCATAGGACAGAAGTGCTTGTCCCAGGGGACAAAGGGTTTTGTCCCAGTGGACAGAAGGTCTTGTCCCAGCGGACAGGTGGTCTTGTCCCAGTGGACGGAGAGTATTGCCCCAGTGGACAAAGGGTCTTGTCCATGCAAGTAACAGGATAAGAAACCGGAAGTAGGAAGTACATTTATAGGTTACAAATTATAGATATTGTGAAATAGTCACCGGTTCTCGCACCGGTGTAGGCTTAATTCAAGGGGCAATGCCGATGATAATCAAAGGTACGGCAGGCACGCCACGCCCCTGCCGAATGATATTGTAGAGTTCTCCTTCATAATAAGCGACACCGGAGCTCATCTGAGATTGTAATATTTTCATCGGTAATATCTCAATACCGACATCGATATGATCTCCAATATAGAACGCAAGATGCTTGACAAAGAGATCATAAGCGACAAAAGAATATTTACCAAATTGCACTTCGACAGCCACACGCTCTTTGACGAAATCGGTCTGGTTATAGCTGAAAATCGGCGTTTCTCCTACTGATTGGATTTCTTTCTTCTGTTCCGAAGCAGGCATAGTCAAGGTCTTTCTGATGAGTTTTTCATCTTTTGTGACCCAATAACTGACTCGGCTTTCCTGCCAATTGTTTCCATGAAGTAATCTAGTAAATGCACCGTTCATATCGATCGGACTATATAACAGTTTACCTTTCATCGTCTTTTCTTTGGAAACTTTGGTCTTGCAGATTTCTGCGTCAACAAGGGCGATGACATTTTTTATCTCTTCCCATAGAGCCGGTTTATGTACAATCAGAAATTCCAATCCGTTCAAATGAGAGTATGTTTCGACAATTTTCATTTTGTTGAATACCTCACACGTTTTTCTAGTAACAATATTTGGGCTTCTTCCGGTTGTTTATTCCACGGAGAGATTCTAAGACTGTTTCCCGCCAATTCCGGATCATAAACAGGTTTTCCCATCGGACGCGTTTTCAATGTCCCTGCAATTTCTTGCTCAATCCTCTTTACAGTAATGTCGATATATTTATCAACCAATTCTGCCCCCGCACCTCGGCGATTATGCCGAATAGCAGCAATGATCGAAGTCCCCGTCCCTAAAAATGGATCTAGTACCCAGTCATCTTCATTCGTCATCGATAGTACAAGTCTCTCAATTAATTCAACAGGGAATTGGCAGGGATGTTCTGTTTTCTCAACATGATTGCTTTTAACATTGGGGATGATCCATAAGTCTCCGGGATTTTTCCCAAGCGGATTGCAGGAGTATTGTCCAGCATTCGGTCCTTTGAAATATTTCTTACCGGGATATTTCTGAGGAATTCTTACCGAATCAAGATTAAAGATAAAGTCATCCGTTTTCGTGAACCATAAAATAGTCTCGTAACGTCCCGAAAAGCGCCGGGCACAATGCAGGCCATGCTCGAAATGCCAAATAATTCGATTTCGTAACCTTAGGCCTAGATTTGTGAAGATAGGATAAAGCACTGTGTCTAGCGGAATGATCGCACCATTATCCACATAATTTCCAACCTGCCAACAAATGCTACCTTTCGGTGATAAACATCTGACACACTCCTGAATCACGGCCGATTGCTGAGCCAAATATAATTCCGGTTTGAGTTTTCTTTCATATTCCTTGCCGATGTTATAAGGCGGAGACGTCACAATCAATTGCATTGATTCATCTGGTATTTCTTTGAGCAGATCAATGCAATTGCCCGGAAATACTACAATCCCCTCAGAAGGGGAAAACTGGGGTGCGATTTTAACATTCTCAAACACGGACATATAATAACAACAGTTGGCTTATTAATCAACATCAATTTTCATGAAATTCATCGGTATAAGCCAATCCCTCTGAAACCTAATTAATCCGCCACCAGCGGACTGGCCTAATCCAACCTAATTAACTCAATCTACCCAATTAACCCATTCACCCAAGCAATTCCACCGCCACGACCGGATCGATCCGGTAGCGGCATCCGATACCCTGAAAAAAGCGGTATGTCTCGATGAGATGAATGGCGAGCGGCGTCAGAATCAGTTGCCGCCCGGTTTGCGTTTCGGTGATCGTGACCTCTCCTTTTTCAAAGACGCCGTCACCGGGAAACGGCGACGGAATCCACCCCATCGATTCGTAATAGACGGCGGTGACACCGGGACGAAGTTCGATCTCGACGCCGAAAGCATCTCTGGCTTTTTGATAAGCAGATTTTAGCAGTGCAACCAACTCCCGGAGTTCGATCCCCCGCTCTTTCATCGCCTGCTCATCGGCGGCGACGATCTCTTCCGGCGATCGGTTATCGTTACCGAGAAATCCATCGGCTGAAAATTTCGACGCATGAAGGTTCGTCTTCACTGCTTCATCATTTATAGGATTCGTCATGGTTTGCCTCCGATTCGTTTTAAGCGAATTTGTCATAATAGATTTTGTCTTTCGGCATACCGCCGCGCGTCAGAACATTCAGGCAGGAATCGATCATGCCCGGCGAGCCACAGAGATAGGCTTCGTGTTTCGAACAATCGGGGAAATGTCTCGCGACGACGTCGGTAATCAATCCGCGCTCGCCTTTCCAGTCCGAATTCTCCGGTTCGTTCGACAACGCCGGGATGAACCGAAACCACGGATTTTCCTGCCGGAAGCGGTTTAACTTGTCCGTATAAAAAAGATCGGCTTGCGTTCTCGCGCCGAAGAAGTAAGACACCTCCCGCCTGATTTTCCTTTCCGCCATATCGCGCAGGATGCTGTGAAATGGCGCCATGCCGCTTCCGCCCGCGATAAATATTGCCGGCGCGGAAGATTCCGACAGGTGAAAATCTCCATACGGACCGGTGAGGTTGATCTTTTGTCCGACCTGAAGATGCTGAAAAACCCATGTCGAGCAAATGCCGTTCGGGACGAACCGGACGTTGAGTTCGATATGATTCTTGTCCGATGGCGGCGAAGCGATCGAGTAAGCGCGGATCGACGACTCGCGCCCGTTGTACATCGGCGACCGGAGTTGAACATATTGACCGGAAACGAACACGATTTCCTCCGGATTCACGAGCCGGATGTACAAGCCGACGATGTCTGACGTCAGCGGTGATTTCTCTTCCAGAATCCCGGAAAAGTGTTTGGCTTTGAGTGTTGACGCCGGGAGTTCGATCTTCAGATCGGAACCGACCCGAATCTGGCAAGAGAGCCGGACATGATCGAGCCGATCGGTTTCCGAAATGAGCGACCGTTCCGAATCCGTAAAATCAGGCGCGCCTTCGGTGATATTGACGCGGCAGAAACCGCATCGCCCGTTGCCGCCACACGCGGATGGAACGAGAATACCGTTTTTAAATAGAACGGACAGGAGTGAATCGCCCGCCGGAGCGGAAAGCGTCCGTTCACCGTTATTAATCTGGATACTGTGCTTCTTACTTTCCAAACATCACCTTACCGTTGTCTATTTCGGTGATGAACCGGTTGAGTTCGGCGATGCGGTTTTGGTCGGATTCCCAGAGGATCATTTCTTCGTGAACGCACAATTTCAGCTCTTTTTGTCGGCTGAACACGCGCTGGAATTCGTCCTGTCTTCCCGGCAGATAGATTTCCGATCCCGCGAAAATGTTATCGATGTCGGCGATTTCGGTTTCGATGGAGAGAATATCTTCTTCGCGCTTCGCCGCTTTGCCTTCGAGCCGTGAGAGTTCTTTGGTGAATTGCCGCCGTTCCTGTGTGTTCGGTTTGACTCTTTTTTCGTCCATCTTTTCAACGGCGGTGGCGACTTTGGTCGTGGGAACGATATTACGGTTGAGGTGATCGGTTCCTTTTCTGGCGAGAAAATCGCGATAGTCGCTCTCGAAAAAAGTGAATCCGTCATGCCTCAGTTCGAGGATCGCCGTAGCGGTTTTCTCGACGAAATGCCGGTCGTGACTGACGAAGACGACCGTGCCGGGAAATTTCACCAGCGCCTGCCAGAGCGCCTCGATCGCTTCCAGATCGAGATGGTTCGTCGGTTCGTCGAGGAGTAGAACGTTGTTCTGTTCCAGCATCAGGCGGGCAAAAATGAGACGCGCGGATTCGCCGCCGCTGAGCGTTTCACTGCGTTTATAAACGTCGTCTCCGCTGAAGAGCGCTTTCCCCAGGATGCCGCGGATGTTGCTGACGAATTCCATTGGTGCAAAACCGTACAGCCATTCGTATGGATTCGTGCCGGACGGGATGAGTTCTTTGTGATTCTGCGCGAAGTAGCCGATCGAGACTTCGTGTCCCCATTCGACGCGCCCCGAATCGTGTTTCAGATGACTGCCGAGAATTTTGATCAGCGTCGATTTGCCGACGCCGTTCGGGCCGATGACGGCGATGCGGTTACCGCGCCCAAGATAGAACGACACGTCTTTCAGGACGTGATTCTCGTCGAAACTTTTATTCAGATCGGACACGATCAGCACTTGCTTGCCCGACGGGCGTTTCTGTACGAACTGGAAGACCGGCGAGATGCGGGAGGAACGGACGATGACGATATCTTCCATGCGGTCCAACTGTTTTTTCCGGCTGATTGCCTGACGCGCTTTCGTCGCCTTCGCCCGGAAATGCTCGTAAAACGCCTGCAACTCTTCCTGCTTCTTTTCCTGCCGCGCGATTTCCTGCTCGCGCTGGCGGATTTCCAGTTCTTTCGCTTCGGTGAATTGAACATAATTTCCTTTGTACATCTTGATCGACTCATAATCGATGTCCAAAATGTGCGTCGAAATCTGGTTCAGGAAGTGATAATCGTGCGAGACGACGACCGCAACGCCGGTATATTCGACCAAATAATCGCCAAGCCATGCGATGGAAACGATGTCTAAGTGATTGTTCGGTTCGTCGAACAGCAGAACGTCCGGCTTACCGAAAAGGCATTGCGCCAGCAGAACGCGCAGTTTGTAGCCGCCGGAAAGTGTGGACATGGTTTCGGCGATTTGAGAATTTCCGATGCCGAGTCCGTTCAGAAGCGTCGCCGCCTGCGCTTCCGCCTCGTAGCCGCCGAGATCGGAGATCAGCATTTCGAGTTCGGCGAGCCGGGAGCCATCCTTTTCATCCAGCATTTTCTGATGGATCAGTCGATCTTTTTCATTCAGCGCGCTCCAGAGTCGCGGACTTCCCATCAAAACGACGTCTAAAATCCGGTCGTTTTCGAATTCAAAATGATTCTGTTTGAGAAAGCCGAGCCTCAGCAAAGACGGAGTGCGCGCTTCACCGGCGGTTGGCGTCAGTTCGCCGGTCAGGATTTTCAGGAATGTGCTTTTACCGGAACCGTTTGCGCCGACGACTCCGTAGCGGCTTCCCATCGCCAGATTGAACGTGACATCGGAAAAGAGTCGTCTCTCGCCGAAAGTCATCCCCAGCTGACTGATCTGGATCATATCGTCGCCCTTTCCGGAAAATTGGAACGGACAATTATAAGAAAAGGATTATGTGCCTGATGGATTAAAATTCGCGGCGTCTCGTCGTCGGAAGACATAAGGATGAATGGTAATTGACAGTGTCGGACCGATCCGATCCGACCAGTGCAGAGATTAGAGACCGGTTTCCCTCTGGAAATTATTCCGGTGCAGTCGTTTGATCGATTTCGCCTTGCGCATTCTTTTTTCGACGCTGGGTTTCTCGTAGTTGAGATTCTTCTTGATGTCGTTCAGAACGCCCGCTTTTTCGTATTTTTTCTTAAAACGGCGAAGAGCTCTTTCAAACGGTTCATTTTTGTACACGGTAACTTCTAACATGTTTTCTTTCTATTTTAACCTAAGTATGACATCAAATTTTTACTGCGGGATTTGTGGCTGAGACGGCGAATCGCATTTTCCTTGATCTGACGGACGCGCTCTCTCGTGAGGTTGAATTCCTCGCCGATTTCGTTGAGCGTCAACGCATATTCGCGATCGATCCCAAAGTACATCTTGATGACGTCGCGTTCGCGTTTTTTTAAGGTATTCAGCGCGGCGCGAATTTCCTGTTTCAGGGATTCGCCCATCAGAATGTGATACGGCGGCGCCTGAACATCGTCTTCAATGACGTCGATCAGCGCGTTGGATTCGCCGTCGCGGAAAGGATCGTTCAGCGACTGATGCTTACGCGAAATCCGGATGGCGTCGGAAACCTCTTCAGACTGCATTTCGAGTCCGGCGGCAATTTCATCCTGAAGCGGCGCACGCTCGTATTGCTGTTCGAGGATTTCGGCCTCTTTCGTGATCTTACTGATGGTACCGACACGGTTGAGCGGCAGACGCACGATGCGCGAATGTTCGGCTAACGCCTGCAAAATGGATTGGCGAATCCACCAAACAGCGTACGAGATGAATTTAAAACCGCGCGTCTCGTCGAAACGTTCGGCGGCTTTGATCAGCCCAAGATTCCCTTCGTTGATCAGATCGGTCAACGGAAGTCCCTGTCCCTGATAATCTTTTGCGACGCTAACAACGAACCGAAGATTGCATTCGGTCAAGATTTTCAACGCTTCACGGTCACCCTTACGAAGCCGTTGGGCTAATTCGATCTCTTTTTCAGGAGTCAGCGGTGAAAACTTACCGATCTCTTCCAGATACTTGCTCAGCGCCCTGTTTGAATCGCCGCTAATCTTCTTCTCTTTCTTCGCCATTTACCAAAACCTCGTTCCTTTTTAAAACCGCTAAAAATACCGTAATTTTTTTTCCCAGACAACATCTATTTCTATCGAAACGACATTTATTTTGTGATATTTTCCTCAGTCAACTAAAGTTCCTAACTTAGATTGATTGATCGTCCTATCGTTACATGCCGGATAAAATCCAGAGCAACTTAATCGGAAATTTTTTATATTATCCCAACCAGAATGGAGGAACCTGATGAATTTGACCCCTGATTTGACCCCTGAAATGAAAGTGACCGTCGGAGATTTGATGAATTTTCTCGATGAATCGCCAACCGGTGCGTTTGCCGTGGAATCGATCCGAAAACGACTCCTGTCGAACAGTTTTACTGAATTGACCGAACAAAATCGGTGGAAACTGGCGCTAGGCGACCGGTTTTTCGTACAACGCGGCGACGCGGGCTTGTGTACCGGAATCGTCGGAACATTACCGGTCGATCAGACCGGTTTTCGGATGATCGGCGCGCATACGGATTCGCCCGGATTCCGCGTGAAAGCGGACGATGTTTACGAAAAAGCCGGTTACGTCCAGCTCGGCGTCGAGATTTACGGCGGTCCGCTGTTGGCGTCATGGACAGACCGTGATCTCTCGCTTGCCGGGAAAATCCTCCTGAAGAAAAACGGTAAATTGGAATCACGCCTATGGAAAAGCGACAAGACATTGCTCCGTATTCCGCAAGTCGCTCTCCACATGAACCGCGCAGTCAACGACGACGGACTGAAATTGGACAAGCAAAACCATCTTCCCCCGATTCTGGCGCTGGCGGATGAAAAACCTTTCACCATGCGCCGTTTACAGAAATACATCGCTTCTGAAATCGGTGTCACCGTCGAAGAAATCGCCGGGCTCGAACTGGAAGTTTTCGATACGCAAAAGGCGGCGTTTCTCGGACTGAACGACGATCTGTTCGTCTCCGGACGAATCGACAACCTCGCCATGTGTCATGCCGCGATTTCGGCGCTCACTTCGCTTCCGGCTAATCCGGAATCGACCGTTCTCGTGTCGCTGTTCGATGCCGAAGAGGTTGGTTCGACGACGATGAACGGCGGCGCCTCGTCCTTTCTCGATAATTGCGCCGAACGCATCGCAATCTCCGGCAGATTGAACCGAGAAGATTATCTCGTCGCTCTGTCTAAGTCTATTCTCATTTCCGCCGACGCGGCTCACGCTGTCCACCCGAATTACACCGACCTGTACGAACCACATCATCAGAATGCGCTGAACCGCGGCCCGGTCATCAAGATCAATGCGATGAAGAAATATGCGACGACGACCGATTCATCGTTCTGGTTTGAAGATTGTTGTCGCAAAGCGGGCGTTCCGTTTCAAAAATACATCCACCGAACCGATAAAGTCTGCGGCTCTACGATTGGCCCGATCGCTTCGACGAACCTCGGCGTTCAGGCAGTCGATGTCGGCAATGCGATTCTGTCGATGCACTCCATTCGCGAAACCGCCGGCGCTTGCGACCCGTGGTACATGACTCAGGCGATGAAAGCCGCGATGATGTAAATTTTCGTCGCTGTTCTAAAACACTCAGTTCTTACGTTTCCGGCTGAGAAGAATCATGAAGACAGATCAGCAGTTGCTCTTCCCTGTCGATCGTGACGGTTTTCATCTTGAGAATCGCCGGGAATGTCTCGCTGTTTTTCCGAACAACAACCGCTTCAAGCGTTATCGTTTGTTTTGGTTTGATTCCGGTCATGGCGGTTGATATTTTCCCGGCGACGTCCGCCGGAATTAAATCTATCAGTCTCTTGTCACCGATCTCTTCCCGTGAATAGCCAAGCAACCGGCAGGCGACACCGTTACAGTTGGCTACTTGTCCATCGCCCGTGAATACAAGAACGGCTTCCGGCAACGCCTCGATGAGTTTTCGGTTCCGCTGTTCACTCTGTCGGAGGGCATGTTCGCCTCTTTTGCGTTGCGTAATATCCGTCGCCGTAAAGATGATTCCGGATAACCTCTTCAATGATTTTACCGCCGCCGAACTCAGCATGACGTCGATGATTTCCCCGTCTTTCCGGCGAAAGCGGGTTTCGATGTTGTCGGTGCCGGTTATTTCGATCCGCTCATAATGGTATTTGCCGACGCGATTGAATTCTTCGTCCGTTTCATACAAAATCCGGGTCGAGTTACCGATCAATTCTTCCCTCTGAAAGCCGACCATCTCACAAAATTTTTGATTGACAAACTTCAGAATCCTGTTCACCACCATTCCAATTCCGATTGGAGCGGCAACTAAAACGCTTTCGAGCAGCTCTTCCCGCTCTTTCAATGCTTCCTCAGATTTTTTCTGCTCGGTCACATCGTCATATACTGCAACGATCTCGCCCGACGGAAGCCGATATACGTAATTTTCCACCAAATGCGAAACGCGTTCATCCATGTACAGAGCGATCGGGTATCGCTCGGATTTTCCTGTTTTCCAGACACGCCGAAAGACATCGAAAAGTCCGAAATTTCTGATTCCGGAAAACACTTCTTCGACGCGCTTTCCAACAATTTCCTCCTTTTTCACCTGATCGATCTTTTCGCCAGACCGATTGATATCACGGATGATAAAATCATTGCCGTTTTCTATCGCTTCATAAACAGCGACACCACTGGAAATGCAATTAAACAGATCGCCGTAACGACCGATGTTTTCCGATGAAGAATCATTTGTTCGCATCATTTCCTCCTTCCGGTTCTGGAAAATTTAATGATCCGACGGGCTATCGGGACACTGTTGCCATTATTTGCTTTAAGAAACATTTTCATGCCGGTTTAATAATAGATAGAATTCGCCTTAAAGTCAAGCAATGAAAACGAACAGGCGAATCTGAAATCCGATTCGCCTGCCAAATTGAAAATATGTTCGGTCTAAATCCCGTCTGTCGGGACTAATCGAATGTCTGCAGCCACGTCCGAATTTTTTCAGCCACTTTTTCCGGTGTAAATCCGAACTGTTCCGCGAGAACTTTTTGTGGCGCGGAAGCGCCGAACCTGTCGATGCCAATCGTCAATAAGGGCTGTCTGAACAAATCGCCCCACCCAAATGACGACGCCGCTTCGATGACGGCAACGGGCGAGTTCGGCGGAATCACTGCAGACCGATATTCGTCCGGTTGTTGCTTGAATTGACAGACCGACGGCATGGAAACAACACGAATCAATAGTCCGTCTTTTTCCAGTAATTCTTTGGCCTGCTGAGCCACCTGAACTTCCGATCCGGTCGCAACGAGCGTCACGTCGGTACAATCGCCACCTTCTTTCGATAAAATGTATGCGCCTTTCTGGATCAACAGCGGATCGAATGTTTCATCGCGGCGAACCGGCGTCACTTTCTGGCGCGTGAGAATGAGCGCCGTCGGCCCGGATTGTTTCTTCAGCGCGGACGACCATGCCATGGCGACTTCTGTTCCGTCCGCCGGACGAATGACCGTCAGATTCGGAATGGAACGTAGCGCCGGAAGTTGTTCGGTCGGCTGATGCGTCGGCCCGTCTTCTCCGAGGAAAATCGTGTCGTGCGTAAAAACATAGACGACGTGCCTGCCCATCATCGCCGCCAAACGAATCGCCGGCTTCATGTAATCCGAGAACACGAGAAATGTCGCGCCAAACGGAATAAGTCCGCCTTCGAGTGACATTCCGGTCAGGATCGCTCCCATCGCATGTTCGCGAATTCCAAAATGAAAATTGCGACCGCCGAATTTTCCTTTTTGAATGTCCGGAAAGGCTTTCAAATACGTGCTGGTCGAAGGCGCCAGATCGGCGGAGCCGCCGCAAAATCCGGGGAATTTATCGGCAATTATTTGCATGACTTTTCCAGAAAGCGAACGCGTCGCGGCGGCTTCATTCGCCACCAGCGCGACCAGTTCCTTCTCGAATTCTTCCGTCACGACGATCCGATCCCGGTTTTCCCATTCATTCGCCAATTCGGGGAAGGAAGCCTGCCAGGCGACGAACTTTTTTTTCCAGTCGTCATAGCCGGCTTTCAATTCGCGATTTCGTTCGGCGAAAACTGTTTTTATTTCATCGGAAACCACGAATTCGGCGTCTTCCGGAAAGCCTAAGTTTTTCTTCGTCGCGCGTAATTCCTCAACACCCAACGCCGCGCCGTGAACTTCAGAATTATCCTGTTTATTCGGACTGCCAAAACCGATGTGCGTGCGGGCAATGATCAGCGTCGGCCGCTCTTTTTCGGCAATGCCGTTTGCCAGTGCCTCGGCAATCGACTGTTGATCGTGTCCGTCGGTATAAAGGACTTTCCAACCATAAGCCTCGAAACGTTTTCCGACATTTTCGGTAAAAGCCAGATCGGTTTTTCCTTCGATAGTAATTTTATTATCGTCGTAGATATAAACGATATTGTCGAGTCCGAGATGCGCGGCCAGAGAAGCGGCTTCCGAGGAAACGCCTTCCATCAGGTCGCCATCGCTCACGATCCCGAAAATCCGATGCGTTCCGAAAAGTTCAAAACCTTCCCGGTTGAATCGCTCGGCGGTCATTTTTGCCGCGATCGCCATTCCGACACCCGTCGAAAATCCCTGACCGAGCGGGCCGGTGGTCGTCTCGATTCCCGGCAGACAGCCGTATTCGGGATGTCCCGGCGTCGGCGAATCCCACTGACGAAAATTTTTCAGATCGTCGATACTGACCGAATAACCCGAAAGATGAAGCAGAGAATAGAGCAACATCGAGCCGTGACCGGGCGATAAAATGAATCTATCGCGTCCAACCCATTTAGGATCGCTGGAATTGAATTTCAAAAACCGATTCCAAAGGACAAAGGCGCAGTCCGCCATTCCCATCGGCATTCCGGGATGTCCGCAACCTGCTTTCTGAACGCCGTCGGCGGCAAGTAAGCGGATCGTATTCGCCGCTAATTTTCCGAGTTCGGGAGATTTGTTATGAGTCGTCAAGATTTGCTCCTTAATATTAAATTCTTTCGATTTTATTCTTCCAGCAGGTCTGCGAGAATCAGTCCGAGCGATTTTCCCAACAGATTCAACGTCTCGAAAACCGTCCGTTCGAGTCCGATCTTTACGCTGTTTCTTTCCTCCGCCTCAAATTCCTTTTCGCCATGGATGTAGATTCGCGATTGGCCGTCCGCTTTTTCCGCATCTTTCAACATCCGGATATAATGCGTCATGTTTTCACGGACTTCGTCCGAACCGACGAATGCTTCGGGATTGATCGCGCCGAGAAAATGCGTCACGCCGGCCGGTTTCCCTTTTTGCCCATAGACTTCCGTCCCGACGAAACCGGACGAAAGAACCGAACAGAAAATATCCACGGCGGCGCTCAGGCCGTAGCCTTTGTGACCGCCCGTCAATTCCTTTCCGCCACCGAGCGGCAACAATCCGCCGCCGCGCCGATTGATCAGGTTATCCAGAATATGCGAAGCGTTTGTCGAAGGTTCGCCGATTTCATCGCACGCCCAGCAGTCGGGAATTTCCGCCTCTTTCCGGGCATAGACTTCGACTTTTCCACGCGGAACCGTTGAGGTTGCCATGTCTAGCAAAAACGGCTTCTCGTCTTTAGCAGGAACGCCGATCGAAATCGGATTCGTACCGATGACGACCTCTTTTCCGAACGTGGGAACGACGAGCGGCGCTGTGTTCGTCAATGAGATGCCGATCAGGTTTTCCTTCAGCGCCATCAACGTATAATATCCGGCAATGCCGTAATGATTGGAATTGCGAATGGACGCGAAACACATAAAACATCGTTTGGCTTTTTCGATGCACTTCGTCATCGCGTCGAAAGCGATCGGCTGTCCCATGCCTCCGTCGCCGTCAATCACCAGCGAAACCGGTGTCTCTTTGACGATTCGGACATTTGGATTTGCGAGGATCGTTCCATCATGAAGACCGTCGATATATCGTTTCAGCCGCGCGACGCCGTGTGAATTGATCCCGCGTCGATCGGCGGCGACCAGAACGTCGGCGGTGATTTCCGCCTGTCGTTTTTCCAGACCGTTTTGCCGAAGGATTTTCACGACGAAATCCTGCAGTTCCGGCGTTTTTACAAATTTTGTCTCACTCATTCGCTGACCTCAGGTAATTCCATCTAACTAAACTCGTTGCCGAAAGCCTTCGCCGACGACTTCGTGAACATTGGCGATGATGATGAATGCCTTTGGATCGATGCGTTTGACGATTTGCCGAATGGTCGCAACCTCTTTGCGTGTGACGACAGTGAACAGGATATTCCGCTCTTTCCGCGTCCAGAATCCTGCGCCGAGAATCGTCGTCCCACCGCGGTTCATGTCCTGCGTGATCGCTTCGATGATCTCGTCCTGCTTCTCGCTGATGATGTAAAAACTCCGCGCATAGTCGAATCCATCCAGCACCAAATCGACGATTTTACTCGAAAAATAGAGACTGATGAATCCATAAAGCGCCAGATTGACGTTTTGAAACGCGAATCCGGCGAATGTGATGACGAAAAAATCGACGATCATGATGCCGACGCCAATAGAAATATTTGAGTATTTGGTAATGATTTGTCCGACGATGTCCGAGCCGCCGGTCGTTCCTTTGAACCGAAAGACGATCCCGAGGCCAAGTCCCAAAACGACTCCGCCGAAAATCGAACTGAGCAGAGGTTCCGTCGTCAACGCCGGTAAATGAAGCGCTTTGTCACAGACATCGGTGATGATCGAAACGAGCACGAACGAAAACAACGTCCGCGGACCGAATTGCTTGCCCAGAATTTTCACGCCCAAAAGAAATAGCGGAATATTGAAAACTAACATCATCATGCCGACCGGCAGACGGAAAAGATAGTACAGCACGATGGCCAGACCGCTGACGCCGCCCGGTGCGATCTTATTCGGAATGAGAAACAGAACTAATCCGAGCGCCATGACGGCAGACCCGAACGCCAGTCCGAGATATTCAAAAATGATAGATTTTAGTTTCTGTCGAAACGCCATGCGTTTGCCTTTCAATTGGAGAACGACTCTATTACAAATGACCCGATAAACTAATATCTATTGCGGATTTTTTTAAGATTTTTTTCCCGACGGGTTGACACGCAGGAATTAACTCTTTAACCGTTCTTTATAGGACTTGTAATCCGGAAGAATCCGCTCGTATGTCTCGTTCATCAAGGACGAAGAAATGATATAATCGGCGGTTGCCCGGTTGCAGGCGACGGGGACATTCCACACGACTGCCATACGAAGGAGCGCCCGGATGTCCGGGTCATGCGGTTGTGCAGACAGCGGATCCCAAAAAAATATGAGAAAGTCGATCTCGCCTTCTGCGATCAGGGCGCCGATCTGCATGTCGCCGCCGAGCGGACCGCTTTGCAGGTGATGAATCGACAAGTCGAGTTTTTTCTCGAGGATTTCTCCGGTCGTTCCGGTGGCGAACAGATCGTGCGCCTTCAGCACACCAATATTAAATTTTGCCCATTCCAACAGATCGTGTTTCTTGTTGTCATGCGCGACCAAAGCGATTTTCTTGCGATAATTTATTTCCGGAACATCTTCACGATTCATTTTTCGATCCTTTCTTTAATTCCCCCGGCTATCGATTCCCCAGTTCATTTTCGTGCGCAAAGTCTGAAAAAACGAATCCTCCTCAAACCGAACGATTCGCAGGTTAAAGTCGGCTTTTCCGATCTGCACTTCGCGCGTCTCGCGCAGAGAAAGACGCGTCTGACCGTCGATGACAAGCGAAACGTCGTCCGGCAGTTCATGACAATCGATTCTCACGATCTGGTCTGCCGATAGAACGACCGGCCGTGCAGAAAGGCTGTGCGGACAGATCGGCGTAATGACGATGACGTTCAACTTCGGCGAAAGAATCGGTCCGCCCGCGGAAAGCGAATAAGCCGTCGATCCAGTCGGCGTCGAAACGATCAAACCGTCGGCGCGATAAGTGTTCAAGTAATCATCATCCACATAAGTCCGGATTTTAATCATCGTCGAAACCGCGCCTTTATCGACGACGAAATCGTTGAAGGCGAAATATTCCGTCGCGCCGGACGCGCCGAACAGTTTCCCGACCAGCACGCTTCGTTCTTCGATCTTAAATTCGCCCCGGAAAAATGCGCCGAGCCGATCGCGGAAGTTCTCGATCGAAACAGCCGCTAAAAATCCCAACCCGCCGAGATGAATGCCGAGTACCGGCTTTCCGGTTTTCGCCATGAGTCGCGATGCGCCGAGAAACGTACCGTCGCCGCCGATGCTGAACATGGCGTCTATCTGCTCCGCCAAATCGCCGACCGGATAGAATTCGGATTCGGCGAGCATTTCGCAAATCCACGATGGAGAATCGTCGGCAACAGCGATCTCTTGTCCTTCCGACTTCAGGAAATCGACCAGCATACGAACCACATCGCGATTCCGCAAAATGTCAGGGTGAAACTGAAGTCCGATTTTCATCTCGTTTACTCCTTCAGATCGGTTTCAATCGGATTTCCGTTCGCATCCTTTGACAACAATTTGACGCGTTTCTCAAGCGCCTGAAGATGCGACTGGCATTCGCCGGACAGTTTCATTCCTTCCTCGAACAACTGAATCGATTCCTCCAAATCCTTTTCGCCCGATTCCAGCAAAGCCAGAATCTCCTCGATCTTGCGGAGCGAAGTTTCCAATGAAAACGTTTTTTTCGTCATAACTGCCTCAGTCTCAAAAGATTGTTAATCGTTGTTTCCTCCGACCCGCGCATCGAACGCGCCGTCCGATACTTCGATTCGGATCGCATCGCCACCCGTCACATTATTCACGGATTTGACGATTTTCTTCTCCGGAAGATGATAGACGATCGAGAATCCGCGGCTTAAAACGGATTTCGGATTCAGGGCTTTTAACGTCTGCGTAAGATTTTCAAGGTCTGAACGACGGTTCCGTAAAATTTGCCGGATGAGCAAGAACATTCGTATTTCCATCTGATCGACTTTCTGAGCGCGCTGGTGAATCAATCCGATCGGACGGTTGGCGTTCATCCGTTTCTGTGCCGATTCCATTCTCTGAAGAACAGATTGATATTTTCTCATCACAGCTCGCGAAGCGAATTGTTCGAATTGGTCGATACCGCCTTGAATTTCGGAAAGTTCAGGGATTGTCAGTTCGATGGCCGCGGATGGCGTCGGCGAGCGCAGATCGGCGGCAAAGTCCGAAAGCGTGTAATCGACTTCATGACCGACTGCGCTGACAATCGGCAATCGTGAATTGGCGACGGCAACGACCAATTTTTCCTCGTTGAATGCCCACAGGTCTTCAATGGAACCACCGCCCCGTCCGATGATGATGAAATCGACGTTATTCATTGTGTTGAACGTCTGAATCCCGGCGACGATCGAATCGGCAGCGCCTTCGCCCTGCACCAACGCAGGATAAATTAGAATTTCTACCGCAGGATTTCTGCGACGACTGATTTGTAACATATCCTGAATGGCGGCGCCGGTCGGACTGGTGACGATACCGACGCGGACGGGAAATCGGGGAATTTGTCTTTTGCGGGATTCGTCGAAGTAACCGACTTTGCTTAGTTTCTCTTTCAGCGCCTCGAAAGCGACGTACAGGTTTCCCAATCCGCCAGACCGAATTTCACGAACATTGATCTGGTATTTCGATTGCGCTCCATAGGTCGTAACATCACCGTGCACGATCAACCGCATCCCGTTCGTGATCTGAAACCGTACGGACGACGTGTTGCTTTTCCAGACGATGCAATCGATGAGCGCCAACGAATCCTTCAACGAGAAATAAATATGTCCCGCGCGGCTTTGCATAAGGTTGGAGACTTCGCCTTCGACCCAGACCGACGGAATATATTCCTCGACGATTCGCCGGATCTCTTTACTGATCTCAGAAACACTAAAGATTTTTTCGTCCATAAAAAAAGAGCGGTGACGACGCATCATCGCCTCCACTCTCTCCGTCCCGATGCTTCGGGATCGACTATCTAAGTTTCTTTTTGTGTCTATCTCTTCTAAGACGTTTTTTACGCTTATGGGTAGCGATCTTTCTTCTTTTTCTTTTTTTACCACAAGGCATACAGAAATACTCCTTTTATTCCGGTTTATTCTTTTCCAATATCGTTCACGCCGACCACAATGCCTTTTTTCAGCAACTTGGACGGCTTAAAAAACGGCACGACCCGTTCGGGCAGATGAATTTCCTCGCCGGTGCCAGGATTGCGCGCTTTTTTCGGTTTTCTTTTCTTCAGGATGAAACTACCCAGTCCGCGAATCTCAACCCGATCGCCGCGTTGCATAGCGTCCACAAGCGTCGCGATGAAGCCTTCGACGACGGCTTCTGTCTCGGTTTTTGAAACGCCAGTCTTGTTTGAAATGATGTTGACAAAATCGGCTTTTGTCATGATATGGTCTCCTTTACTTCCAAAGATACTCGATCGCCGGCGTCTGAGTGGTCATCGATGCGACCTCTTCAACGTCAGAAAACAACAAATCGAGCAACGATTTCTTCTTCTTTTTTAAAATAACCGTCTCCGGCTTTTGCACCATCCCGGCAAGTTTGCCCGTCAGCATGATGGCGTCTTCCAATGTTCCTAATGTGTCAATCAGACCTAACTGAACTGCCTGAGAACCCGTAAAGATACGTCCATCGGCAATTTTTAACAAGTCATTTTTTGGCAGATGTCTCTCATTGACAACGACATCCACAAATTGAGATTGCAGATCGTCCACGACATTTTTCAGATGAGCGCGATCCGATTCGCCCAATTCTTTAAACGGCGAACCGACGTCTTTGTATTCGCCGCTTTTCACGACCTTCATTTCGACGCCGAGTTTTTTCATCAGGTTCACGACGATCGGAAAATCGATGATCACGCCAATGCTTCCGGTAATGCTCCCCGGATTGGCGACGATTTTATTCGCGCCTAAAGCAACGAGATAAGCGCC
>JBAZPZ010000039.1:0-17397 GCA_041645495.1 Fidelibacterota bacterium
GGACCTTCAGAGATGGTGACCTCGGCGACGCTACTCAGTGGAACCGAACCATATTGCATCGTCCGGATCGGGATTTGTCGGATTGCATCCAGAGAATTCCGGTAATCTTGGGCAAAGCGTGCATTGACGGCAAAACGTTCTCTGCCCTCAATGGTCGTGGTTAGGTTCATGCCGCCTAGCGCCGTTTCGACATACATATTAACATTATCGACGCTTAAACCATACTTTCCAATTTCAGCTTTTTTCACAACGATGTCCACGTAACGCCCACCGGTAATCGGCTCCACATAAAGGTCTTTGATACCATTGATTTCCTGAAGTTGGTTTTTCATCTGAACTGCAAGCGCATAAATCGAATCCAGATTCTGACCATAAATTTTTAGTCCGACATCCGTTCGGATGCCAGTCGATAGCATGTTGATCCGGTTGATGATCGGTTGGGTGAAACCATTCACGACACCCGGAATCTGGAGTTTGGCATTCAGCTCATTGATAATGTCGTCCTTAGTAAATCCTTGCCGCCACTCCGACTTCGGTTTCAGGAGAATGATCGTCTCTATCATACTGATCGGTGAATTATCTGTCGCTGTGCTGGCTCTGCCCGCTTTTCCCAACACGTTTTCCACTTCAGGAACAGACGCGATAATCTTGTCTTGTATTTGTAAAATCCTTTTTACTTCTGAATTGGAAACATCCGGTAATGTCACCGGCATGAACAGAATGGAGCCTTCATCCAGCGGTGGCATGAATTCCGAACCCATCCGTAAAAGAAGGACAGCGCCGATCACCAAGGCAATGATATTTATCGTGAGAACCGTTTTCCGCCATCGTAAACAGAGCAATAGCAAAGGAGAATAAACCTTTTCTAATGCGTGGGTAATGGGGTTCGCACTTTCGGGTTTCAATTTACCTTTCAGGAAAAACGATATGAGTATGGGTGTTAGAGATATCGCCAAAAAGGCATCGATGATCAGAATGAAAGTTTTAGTCCATGCCAGCGGATGAAAAAGTTTTCCTTCCATGCCTGTCAGTAAAAATACCGGGAGAAATGAGGTGATGACGACGATCGTTGAGTAGAATACACCCGGACCTACTTGCTTAGCAGATCGTTCAATAATTTCTATGCGCTCGTTGTTATCCATTATCCGTGTGAATTTATAACGGTTTTGTCTGTATATCTTTCAACAATTATCTTCAGATTACTAATATCAATTTTCAATACTACTTAACATTTCTTCGGAAATCTAATCATATATATTGTTCCGGTCAATTAAATTTATTCAATATGATTAGAAGGTAAATTTGGTGTGTTTCGAGCGAAATAACTCTTTCACTTTCAGTGAAAACGCCAAAGAAATCAGTCCGCCATAGGCAGATCGACGTACTCTAAAATGCCATAATTTAAGTCAAGTCGTTTGACCAACCGATTGCTAGCCTGAATAATTCATAAAAATAGCTGTTTGATCCAACAACATATTGTTTTAAATTAAGTTGTGAAAACAAAAGAAACAAAACAAATTGAACAAACAGCTATGATGAAAAATACAAAACCTAATCTTCATTTTAAAGCAATTTCCGGCAAAAAAGTGATTGCAGATTTTAATGGTGGCGATGTAACCTCTGACGCCGGGTTGCTTTTTTTGCGGGAAGTGGAATCAAAAGCAGGTATTATCCAACGCATTGCCGATATGCTTCCCGATCGCCGACATCCGGGTTATGTTCAGCACAGTTTCCGGCAACTCTTAACGCAGCGTGTTTTTCAAATCGCCACCGGATATGAAGATGCCAATGATTGTGATTACCTTAAAGACGACCCGGTTTTGAAGATTGCATGTCATCGCTTAGAGGGTTCCCTGGCCAGTCAACCGACGATGAGCCGCTTTGAAAACGGTTTTTCCCGAACGGATCTTTATCGGATTGCGCAAGCCTTTTTGGATGCCTTTATTGCTTCTTATACAAACCCGCCTAAAGCCATTTTAATGGATTTGGATGATACCGACGACCCGACTCATGGTTCTCAGCAGATGGCTCTTTTAAATGGATATTACAACTGTTATTGTTATCTGCCACTTCATATTTATGAAGGTAATAGCGGCAAATTGATTACAACGATTCTCCGACCGGGCAAACGTCCTTCCGGTAAAGAGATACTGATGATCTTGAAGCGCGTTATTGAACACATTAGACAAGCTTGGCCGGAAGTAGATATCCTCATCAGAGGCGATTCCCATTTTGCATCCAAAGAGGTGATGGATTACTGTGAGTGTCTGGGCCTTAAATACATTTTCGGACTAACCACCCAAAAACCTATGGAGAAACAATCCCTGAGTCTGGTTCAACAGGCTGAAGCATTCTTTTCAGAAAATAAACAGCCGGTAAAACTTTTTGGGGAATTCATGTATCAGGCGGGTAGTTGGAGTGTCTCCCGGCGGGTGATTTATAAGGCGGAACACAATCAGAAGGGTTCCAATCTTCGGTTTATTGTCACCAACCTGGAAAACATGCGTCGCAGTATGGTGTATAGCCTCATATATTGTGGCCGCGGCGCTATGGAACTGTTTATCAAGGAGCATAAGAACCATCTGCGCTCGGATAAGACCTCTTGCTGCCGTTTTGAGGCCAATCAGTTTCGACTGTTCCTGCACAGTATCGCCTATGTACTGCTGCTACACTCCGTGAAAGTTGTCTGCAATCCACTCAATTTGCCAAAGCGCAATTTGATACAATTCGGCTGAAAATTCTGAAACTCGGCGCACGCGTGATTTGGATGTCAACGAAGATCAAAATTCATTTGCCCTCTTCCTGTCCTTATCGGGAAGAACTCCTTCAAATATGGCGATTGTGTGTAACCTGAAAAAACAAACTGCTGAGATACATACCACGATTATCTGTTTTCCTTAGGGAAAGTACGCCTGGATATGGAAATTTGCCGATAAAGCTTTGATTTTAAGCGCCATTTGTAGAATTAATGTTGTCTCATATGGGCATTATAACAGCCTTAATCCGCTGCATTCTATGTAAATTGTCTGGTGTTAACAATTTCCGACAACTTTGCTGATTTCTACAGGTTTATGAATAATGCAGGCTAGATTTCTTTGAGTATGCAAATCGCAACTTAACTCAAGTTCCGTGGGAGAAATTTGAAATTTGCACTTTGCAATTTGACATTCTTTTCCCCTCAATCTCCAACTTATAATCTCCAACTTACAATTGGCTCTCCATTCCCTTTCTCAAATTTCATTTTATTTCCTATATTTTTCTCGGTTGAATTGAAACATATGAGGTGAATGATGAAAAAGATGTGGATTCCGGTATTTTGGGCGGCCCTTTTGGTCTTTTGCGGCAAAGAGACGAAACAGGTCGGTACCCGGTTTGAAAAATCCGATTTCGCCACTGCTCAGCAGAAAACGCTCTCCGATAATAAACCGCTTCTCGCCTATTTCTACACCGAATGGTGAGGCAGCTGTCAGCAGTTGAACCAGTTGGTTCACACGAACAAGACAGTTGGCGACTACATCAACGCACATTACATTTGCGTTAAAATCAATGGCGACAGTCTCGAAGGCAAAGCCCTTCGCGGGACATTCAAATATCCCGGCTACCCGACAACGATTTTCCTGACGCCGCAAGGCGAGGAAATCGACCGCATCGTCGGCTTCAGCGGCAACAAAGACGAATATTTCCAGACGATGAAAGATTACACCGAAGGCAGAAACACGCTGAAAGACTATCTGGCAAAATCCGAAGCAGAGCCGGAAAACATCACCTATCTCTATCAAATCATGCGGAAATATTTCGACCGGAATGACTTCGCCGCCGCCAAGAAATACGCCGAAAAGCTGCTCGCTCCGGGTCTGAAAAGCGAACTGGACCAGCGAACGGAAAGCGAGTACATTCTGGCGCATAGCCAATTCAAAATCTCCGAAAAAATCATTTCTCTGCAGGAATTCGTCCAGCGCTGTTCGGACAAGACGTAGCTCGCCGAGGGATTCAAAGACATCGTGCGCTATTTCAACAAGCAAAAGAATCCTGCCAAAGCGATCGAAACCTACGAGTTGGCGCTAAAAAAGATTCCTGATGACGCCAATCTGATGAATGCGTTTGCGTGGTTTATCTTTCAGGAAAAGATAGAATCCAGCTACACGCGCGGAATCGAAGTCGCCAAAAAAGCCGTCGAACTCGAACCGAAAAACGACGGAATCTACGACACTTTGGGGCAATTATTGTTTGAAGCCGGACGTGTCGAGGAGGCAATTCAGGCAATGCAGAAAGCCGCCGACCTCAACCCGAAGGAACAATCGTATCAGGAGAACCTGAAGAAATATCGGAGTAAAGACTAACCGCGGAGATCGCAGAAGAACTTGTGTTAAGTCGAACCCGAACGAATGGAATCCCTCACGAATGATCCATTGTTCGACTTGACATAAGTTCGGGATTAACTTTCACAAGGTTACCTTTGATGTCATAAATGCAGACCTTCGACTTGACATAAGTTCGGGATTAATAAATGCAGACCTTCGACTTGACATAAGTTCGGGATTAACGACCTTTGGAGTGTGTCAATCCGCCTGCGGCGGACAAGCTCCGCTGACGCTTTCGTCGAGGTACGAGACGAAAGACCTGACCTCGCTGGAACTTAAGTCAAGTCGCATATCCGACCGATGGCAAAATGGCGACTGGTAATCCGACCGCGACTTAACTCAAGTTCTGTCAATGCAAAATTTGAAATTTGACCTTCTCCTCCTTCTCAATTTTCCCACCGCCGTTGGCGGGGTTTCGGTATTTGAAGTTTATCTCGATCCTTCGGGATGGTCAAATTCTTTTCCTACCATTTCACCACTCTCATCCGTTTTCCATCCGATTCAATGACTAACGCGCGGTTTTGATCAGTTCGGTGAATCGCTGTGCCGAGCGCCGAATATCGCGCAAGCGTCGAGTCGGACGGATGCTTGAATTTGTTATTTCTTCCGACGGAAACCAGCGCGATCTGCGGCTGAATTTCACATAGCAAACCGGCCGAAGAAGAAGTCGGCGAACCGTGATGCGGCACTTTGACAATTTCCGACGCGAGAAAATCCTGCCAGTATCGGATTCGCCGTTCGGCATGAACTTCAACATCGCCGGTAAATAAAAAATCGACCGCGCCATGCGTCAGTTTCAGCACGCAGGACGAATTGTTGAGCGTCGGTTCCTTTTCCAAATACATTTTGGACGGATGAAGAACATAAATCGTCGCAAACCGGTCAATGGGGAAGCAATCTCCAGAGCGAATTTGTTTAATCGGAACGCCGAGCGAATCGGCGATGTCGCGGATTTCCTGAAAGATATACGATTTCGCGTCGAACTCCGTTTCCCATATTTCACTGACGGAGAAATTCTTCAGCAAATACGGCGCGCCGCCGATGTGGTCGCTGTGCGGATGACTGAGCGAGAGGATGTCGATTCGCTTGATGCCATGTCGAACGAAATACGGCGCGATGATCGTTTCACCATAATCCCGTCGGAATGTCCGATCGGCGGCATCGATCAGCATTCGTTTTCCGTCTGGAAATTCGATCAACGCCGCATCGCCCTGCCCCACATCCAAAAAAGTAACGCGGAGCGTCGGCTGAGCGAGCGGTTTCTTCCAAACCCAGACATTCAGCAGAATCAAAATCCCGATGATCGTCGCGGCTCGGACATGTTTTTTATCAAAATTCAACAATCCGAAAATGATGAGGTACGAAATTGCCAATCCAGCCAGCGAAATGCTGGAAAAGATCAGCGATGCGTGCGGGACTTCCGACGTGATCATTATCGACTTCTGAAGAATCCAGATGAGGATCATCTGAACTTCGCCGTAAGCGATATTGATCGGACTCCAGATCGCTCCGAGAATCACCTGCGCAAAGCCCAGCGCTCCGATGACACCGACCAGCGGGATGACGAACAAATTGGCGATCAGCGCGATCACTGGCACACGATTGAAGTAGTAAATGGTGATCGGAATCGTCCCGACCAAAGCGGCAAACGAAACCATGAACATCTGGACGACTTTTTTGAGATTTGGATTGGGAATGGCGTTGAGTTTGAACTTTGACGGCAGGAGCGCATCGACTCTCCGGTAGATATACACCGTCGAGAAAACCGCCAGAAAGGAAAGCTGGAATCCCATATCGAACAGCTGAAGCGGATCGATGAGCGTTTGAATCAGCACCGCGGCGCAAAGCGTGTTATAGACGTTGTGGCGAAATTCCCATGCCTGACTGATCATGAACATCGACGCCATGATGACCGCGCGAACGACCGGCGGACAAATATCGACGACGAAGATATAAAAAACCAGCGCCAGAATTGTCAATACCGTCTTGGTTTTTTGCGGAACGCGCAGAAATCCGAACAGTACGATGAAAACGAGCGTCACATAGCCGACATGCAGACCGGACACCGCGAGGACGTGAATGACGCCGGAATTGACGAATGCCTGAACGGTTTCGTCGCTGATTTCTCCGCGAACGCCGACGATCAGCGCTTTCAGAATCCCCGCTTGTTCGCCTGTCATGGATTGGTCGATCAGCCGCTGGATACGAATGCTGACGTTGTTGGCAAATCGCCTCAGACGAAACCGATTCGATTCGACGACTATCGGAACTTCGCCGCGGTTGAGATAGACCGTCGCATAAATGTGATGATTGGTTAAATATTTCCGATAATTGAAATCGCCGGGATTCCTCGCTTCCGTCGGATGCGTGACCTTTCCAACGAATCCGAGCACGTCGCCGTACCGGTAATCCGGGCACGAATCGCGGACAGTTAACAGCAATTCTCTGGAATAAGAGTGCCAAACTTCCGTATGAATATGAACATTGAAAAGCCGGATTTTTGTCGAACCGTCCGCGCGTTTATCGACGGTTTTCACTTCGCCCATCACCGGAAGCGACTCGTCAGGACGTGAAAATTTTGTGAGATGATTTCCGTTTGTATCGACGGAAACTGAATGATTCATTCCGCCCAGCAAAAACATTATCGACACAATCGACCAAACCGACCGAAACCGTCTGGACAAAACGAAGTCCGACAGAAAGATGAATCCCAGCACGCAAAACCAAAAAATCACCGGAACCAGAAGCCAGTTATTAGCGACGATCCCGATTAGGTACGGGATACAGATAAATGCCAAGGGTATCTTTTGTAACCAGATTTTAACCATTTAGCCGACCGTTGAGAGTCGAAAAATCTATTTCAGATAATAGAGATTTTACCAATAAGGCTCAGGTAGAGCCAGTTGTAGGCGGTCGTCGCCGCCATGATCCCGATTGCGAAAGCCGTGAAATTATACCGGTGTTCAAAATGCAGAAAGTAAAAGATCGCAGAAACAGTCGCAGTCGCGATATTTGACAGAATCAGAATTCCAAGAATCACACCGAGCGGTGACTTCTCCGGCGATATGATAATATCGTAAAAGATCGTCGAAAACAACAGCGTTACCGAAAGGATCGCGGCGTACCAGAGCAGATGCAAAACGCGGTTTTTCCGGCGGAACAACTGATATCCCATTCCCCAGAAAAACGACAACATGCCGGTGATGACGGAAATGGCGAACCACGACAGAAGATGCGCATTGAGTGTCTGCGGCGAAATCCATAGCCGAAATTGCTTCAGGATTTCCGGCTCGGCGGAAACCAAAAAGAGGCTGAATCCGGCGATCAACATCGTCGCCACATACCCATAAAAATGTTCGGAAAACTGGAGTTCTTCATTTTCGGCGTAATCTTTCATGGTGTTACTCTTCATTGAAGTAAATTCATTTCCCCAATGCGGCACGGCGCGCCTCTTCCAACCAAAAATCGGCTTTGCCGATCTCGCCTTTCTGTCTGGCAAGAACGATTCGAACCGCCGCCTCAAATCTGATTTTCGAGTTGTATTTATCGGCATAAAAAGCATTCAGCAATTCGATGACCGTGCTGATACTGACAGCCGCTTGTTCCGGATAATATGCGCTGATTTTCTCGCGCATTTGATTGACGTAAAACGGCTCGACGAACGAAAATTCCTGCCGCTTAGCGGACTGCACATTCAGGTCGATGATCTGCGAGGATTTCTTCAATCCGTCGAGAAAACCGGTCAGATAATAGACTTTATTGTCCTGTTTCATTTTTCGCCAGATGTTTCCGTCGATTCCGCTGACATTTTGCGCCTGCGCGGTGGCTGATGCCAGAATAATGAAAGCGAAAACGAAGCGAAAAATCTTCACTATCTCAAATCTCCTCGAAATGGTTGATGATCGGGTATCGCCTGCCGACGCCAAACGCCTTGCCGGTGATCTTGATTCCCGGCGCCGCCTGATGCCGTTTGAACTCGGCGTTCTTGATCTTTCGGAAAATGTCGTCCACCAGCGATTTCTCGTACCCCAACTTGATCAGTTCGGTTTTGCTCAACTGGTCGTTGATAATGGAATCGACGAGCGGACTGACGATTTCATAATCGAACGGATCGAATTGTCCTTCCGCGAGTTCCGCCGTTGGAATCCGGTCGTAGATGCGTTTCGGGATCAGATCGTCCCGCGTCTCGTTGATGAATCGGGCAAGCGCGTACACGTCGGATTTGCTGAGATCGGAAATGACGGCCAGCGCGCCGCACATATCGCCGTACATCGTACAATATCCGAGAGCGAGTTCGGTCTTATTTCCCGTCGAAAGCAGATAACTGTCGAATTTGTTCGCGATCGCCATCAGCAAATTGCCGCGAATGCGCGACTGAATGTTTTCCTCAGCGATGTTTCGTTTCATTCCAGCGAAAATGCCTTGAAGCGATTCGTCGTAGATTTTTGCGACCGGATCAATTGGAATTTCGAGATATTTCACATGGAGACGATCGCAGAGCAGACGCGCGTCGTCGATGCTCATCCGTGCCGTGAATTTCGACGGCATCGAAATGCAGGTCAGATTTTCCGCGCCCAGCGCAGACGTCGCAATAACGGCGACCAACGCGGAATCGATCCCGCCGCTCAATCCCAGAACGGCTCTCCGGCAGGCGGTTTTCCGAAAATAATCTTTCACGCCGAGAACCAGCGCATTGAAAATGCTCGCTTCCCGACGAACTCCCGGCAGTGGAATCGGTTTTCCGGTGCCTTTCTCCAGATCGAGATCGAACACCGTCAGCGATTCGGCGAACTCGCCGCCCCATGCGATCAGATTGGAATCGGAATC
This sequence comes from Fidelibacterota bacterium, assembly GCA_041645495.1. Classification (GTDB taxonomy): domain Bacteria; phylum Fidelibacterota; class UBA2242; order UBA2242; family UBA2242; genus 0-14-0-20-45-22. The sequence continues at coordinate 9,189 of JBAZPZ010000039.1, forward strand.
AAAGGCGAGCGAATTGCCGTCGAAAACCATCTCGTCCTGTCCGCCGATCAGATTGACTAACATGAACGGTTTTTTAAGACGATTGACTTTTTCGAGGATAAGATGTTTCCGGACGTCGCGTTTGTTGGATTCAAACGGCGAGGCGGAAATATTCACGATCAGTTCGGCGCCTGCCGCAACCAATCTGTCGGTGACTTTGACAGGATTATTCGTATCCCAGAGGTCTTCGCAGATTTCGAGACCGAGGCTCACTTTCGTCCCGCCGATTTCCAGCCAAACAGGCAAATTTTCGTCCGCCGGGACGAAATATCGTTTCTCATCGAAAACGTCATAGTTCGGTAGGAGCGTTTTGTGTCGTTTGTCGAGAATTCTTCCTTTGCGCAAAATGGCGGCTCCGTTGCGAAGTCCTTCCGGTGTCGGGTCGGCAAATCCGACGATCGCTACAATATCTTCAGGCATCGTTCCGGCGACAAGTTTCAGGTAACGTTCGTTCTCAGATACAAATCCCGAATCGTACAGCAAGTCCATCGGCGAATAGCCGGTGATGCTCAGTTCAGGAAAAACGACAAGATCGGCGCCCTTTTCTTTCGCGTTTCGCACGAATTCGACGATCTTTGTGCTGTTGCCTTTCAGATCACCGAGCGTCGGATTGATCTGCGCCATCGCGATGCGAATCATTCTGCTCAAAACCGAACCTCGAACCGATGATAATCAACCAATTTTCCCGATCGGTTCACGATAATATTCGTTACGTTGCCGAACATCGGGCCGATCTGAATTTCCTTGATAAAATCGTTCACCAAACCCTCTTCGCCTTCCGCTTCGATATAAACATCTCCGTTATCCAAATTCTGCACAAACCCGACGACCCGAAACGTCGCCGCTTTTCTCTTCGCAAAGTATCGAAATCCGACACCCTGCACAACTCCCTGAACCGTCATTTTTGCGTTGATCATCATAACTTATTCCTGATTCACGCTTAAGATACGACGATTCTTTATCCATTTTCAACTGATTATTTAAACCCGGACGATTCGGAATGCTTTGAGATGTCCGCAAACACGAATTTCAGCGCTTCTTCCGGTGTTTTCACCTGAACGACTCCGTCAATTGCCCACGATTTCAGCGAGCAGACGCGCTTCCCGAATTGCAGACAATAGGCGATTTCCGAGAGTGTTCCATATTTTCCGCCAACGGCGATCGCCGCGTCGCAGGTTCGGATGATAATCGAATTCCGCGCGACGCCGATTCCAGTCGGAATCACAATTTTCACGAACGAATTCGCTTCGGAATCGTCTTCGCCGGTCAGAATGCCGAGTGTGAGTCCGCCGGCGTCGAATGCTCCGTGGGAGGCGGCTTCCATCACGCCGTTCTTACCGCCGCAAAGCAAAATAGCGCCGCGCTCGGCTATTCCTTTTCCGACGAGATAAGCGAATTGCCGGATTTCTTCGTCGCATTCCCGCCCCCCGATGACGGCGATGATCGGTTGACGCGACGTTTCTTTCGACTGGCCACCCGACTCTGAGCGATGTGAACAGTTCACCATCATTTCACGTCTGGCTCCGATGATTGAAACCGCTGAATCATGGCTGGATGCGGTAAATCGTTCGCGGAAATGGAATCGTTTCGCGGATGTGCTGAACGCCGGACATCCATGTCACCAATCGTTCGAGCCCGACGCCGAATCCGCTGTGCGGAACCGAGCCGTACTTGCGCATATCGAGGAACCATTGATAATCCTGGATCGGCATGTTTTCCGCCTGCATCCGCTGAAGCAGAAGGTCGTGATCGTCTTCCCTCTGCGAGCCGCCGATAATCTCGCCGAAACCTTCCGGCGCGATCAGATCGTCGCCCAGAACGAGGTTGGGATTCTCGGGATCGCGCTTCATGTAAAAAGCCTTGATTTCCTTCGGCCATTTCTCGATGAAAATCGGCACGTCGGAGTGTTCGGTCAGCAAAAATTCATCCTGCGCGCCCAGATCGTCCTGATAGTTAATCTCGGAACCTTTCGACCGGAGAAAATCGACTGCTTCGTGGTGCGTCATTTTCCCGAACGGCGCGTCGGCTTTCCGCAGTTTGTCAACATCGCGTTCGAGAATTTCCAGTTCCATCAGATTCTTATCGAGAACTTTCCGGATGACGAACCGAATGAGTTCTTCCTGAATCTGCATGTTTTCAGCATGCTCGACGAATGCGGCTTCGGCATCCATCATCCAGAACTCCGTCAGATGTTTCCGCGTCTTGGATTTCTCGGCGCGGAAAACCGGTCCAAAATCGTAAACTCGCCCGAGGCTCATGATTCCGGTTTCTAAATATAACTGCCCGGATTGTGACAGATAGGCTTTGCCGAGATCGAAATATGGAACCTGAAAAAGGGTCGTTGTACCTTCGCAGGCGTTCGGCGTTAGAATCGGCGAGTCGAAGCGGAAAAAGTTGTTCTCGTTCAAATATTCCGTGATCGCGTAATAAACTGCATGACGGATGCGCAGAACCGCCCACTGTTTCCGCGAACGAATCCATAGATGGCGGTTTTCCATCAAAAACTCGACGCCGTGGTCTTTCAGGGCAATCGGATAATCGACGGCGATTTGGTGAATGACGATGTCTTTGACAATCAATTCAAAGCCGCCCGGTGAGCGTTTGTCTTCGTGAACCAGTCCAGAAACCGTCACCGACGATTCCTGCGTCAGGACGTCCTTTTTATTAAAAATCTCTTCGGAAGTGTCATTTTTCGAGACGACGCCCTGCATAAGTCCGGTTCCATCCCGCAGAAGCAGAAACCAGATTTTTCCGCTGGTGCGGAGATTGTAAATCCATCCTCTGAGCGTCACTTCCTGACCGTTGAAATTCTTTATGTCTTTGACATTGACAAAATTCATCATTTCCGTTCCAATTTCCTTCCCTGATTTCTGGCTGGCGAACACATATTACCAGCCGGCTAATATTTTATTGATGATGTCTTCGGTGATTTGATTGATGGCTTCGGTAAGCGCCACATCGCGAGTTTCCTCAGTCGCGCCCGTCGGATCGTATTCGCTGAAACCGGTAAATTGTTGTTTGAACATTGACTGATTGTTGACTTTATCGAACCACTCGACTTCGATGCGCAGTGTCAGCCGGTATTCACTGACGGATTCACCCTGCTGGGATTCCGAATAAACCAGCGGCTTATCCTGAATGCTGAGAATCGAGCCATAGAGAATCGAGTTGGCGTTGTTCTCCTCGACCAATTGGAGAATGTTTTCTTTGATAAATCCAAGTCGAATCTTGTCCGTCACAACGGTTTGAATATTGAACTCAGCGGTTTTGTCGGTAAACAGCGGGATCGCGATACTTTGAATATGCGGCGGCAAAGTTCCCTTGAACGAATAAAACCAGCATTGTGAAAAAGCAACGGTCAAGATAACAGCGACAACCGACACTTTCCATGCGTTTCGATTTTTCATTGAAGTCTGATAATCTCTATTTTTCATATCGGGGGAAAATTTACGCTTTCTGAGTCAGGAAAAAAACGGAACTTGTCAGGCATTATTGTCTTTCAGTTTGTACTCGATAATTTTCCGATAGAGCGTGCGTTCGCTGATTTTTAAGGCATTTGCAGTCTGCCGCTTTTTGTAGCCGAATTTTTTCAGCGTCCGCTCGATCAAATCCCGTTCGACCTCTTCCATCGAAATGCGCCCGATTTTGTCGGGATGAATGATCGTATCATCATCCAGAACGACCTCGCCTTCCTCGGCGGCTTTCTCGCGGTGTTTCATCGCTGGAATCGTCGAGATATTTCCCGGCAGTTGAACGGCCTGCGACGGCGAATAGTTCATCGACGACATATCGCCGACGGTGACGTCGTGAATTTCGTGGATTTCACGACGCATCATGAAAAGTTGTTGGAGGATCAGTTCACGTTCTGCCTGATCGACGCTCTTTCCGATTTTCATCGGCAGATTGGGCGTGAACGTCGTTTCGGGACGCTCGCCGAACAAACGCTTTTCGACCATCGCGCTGGTGATGACTTCGCCTTTTTGCAGGACGATCATGCTTTCGATGAAATTTTTCAGTTCGCGCGTGTTGCCCGGCCAACTGTATTCCTTCAGCATGTTCATCGCCGTTGGTGAAAATCCTTTAAAAACGATGTTGTTCCGGTTCGCGAAATCCAGCGCGAATTTATCGACCATTTTCGGAATGTCTTCCACGCGTTTTCTCAGCGGAGGCATGACGATCGTGATCGTCTTGATCCGGTAATATAAATCCTTCCGGAATTTTTCCCTATCGACTTCCGACGCTAATTCTTTATTCGTCGCGGCGATGACCCGAACATCGACGTGCCGCGCATCGGAACCGCCGACGGGCAGGAATTCGCCGAGTTCCAGCACTCTCAAAAGTCGCACCTGCGTTTCTAACGGCATTTCGCCGATTTCATCTAAAAATATCGTGCCGTTGTCCGCGGCTTCAAAATAGCCTTTCCGGTCTTCGATCGCGCCCGTAAACGAGCCTTTGACATGCCCGAACAATTCGCTTTCGAGAATTCCGGGCGGAATCGCGCCGCAATTCACCTTGATAAACGGTTGATGTTTCCGTGTGCTGTGTTTATGAATCGCGTTGGCGATGATTTCCTTGCCCGTTCCACTCTCGCCTGAGAGCAAAACGGTGATGTTCGTTCCGGCGACCTGATCGATTGTCTCGACGATTTCGCGGATTCGGTCCGACTCGCCGAGAATTCCGAAACTTTGCTGTAATCTTGAAATCCGATCTATTTCCATGTTTTAACCTTTTTAATAACCGCGGAGGACGCAGAGAAAACTTGAGGTTTTCTAATCATCATTTCCAATTTCCTACCCAAATCTGTTCTAGTATATTTTCAATTTTCAACTTTCAATCTCCAATTTTCAATTGAAACGCCTTCTTCCCGATGTCTGTCCGAAACTGCATTCCGTCGAAATGAATTCGACTGACCCGCCGATAGACTAAATCGATCGCCGATTCGAGCGAGTCCGCAATCGCCGTCGCGCCGAGAACTCTGCCGCCGGTCGTGATCCACTGTGTCCCATCGAATTTAGCGCCTGCGATGAAAAGCGGCTGATTCGGATTGTCGAGACTGTCGTCGATTCCGGAGATTTGTTTTCCTTTTTCATACGAACCGGGATAACCTTTCGACGCGAGAACGACGCAAGCGGCAAAGCGGTTTGACAACGAAAAAGCGCTCTCGTCAATTTTTCCGGTCGCTGCGCCATAAAGCAATTCCACGAAATCCGACGCGATGAGCGGAACGACGACCTGCGTTTCCGGATCGCCAAACCGCGCGTTGAATTCAACGACGGATGGTTCGCCATTGTCGATCATCAATCCACAATACAAAACGCCGGTGTAAGGCGTTCCTTCCGTGCGCATTCCGTCCAAAACCGGCCGGATAACTTTTTCTTCTATTTTCCGAAGAACGGATTTCGAGCCGAGCGGCGCAGGCGAATAGGCGCCCATTCCGCCGGTATTCGGACCTAAATCGCCGTCGAAAATCCGCTTATGATCCTGCGCCGAATGCAAAACTACGTAGCGATTTCCGTCCGTAACGGCAAAAACGGATAGTTCTTCGCCGGTTAAAAAATCCTCGATAACGACCTTCTCCGCCGCGTTTCCGAACTTGTTTTCCGTGTAAATTTCCGCCAGCGCCGCGTTCAAATCCGCTTCATTTTGAATCACGAGTGCGCCTTTTCCGGCGGCAAGTCCATCGACCTTTATCACATATGGAAAATCTTTCCCGGCGACGATCTTTTCGGTTTCCCGGCGGGATTGGCAAATTTGGAACGAAGCCGTCAGAATGCCGTGTCTGAGCATGAATTCTTTCGCGAACGCCTTGCTTCCTTCCAGACGGGCGGCGGCTTTCGTCGGCCCAAAAATCGCGAATCCGGCGTCGCGAAACACATCCACGATTCCAGCCATCAATGGCGCTTCCGGCCCGACGACCGTCAGATCGATTCGGTTTTCACGCACAAATTTCAGAAGTCGTTCGATGTCGGATTCGGAAATGGCGATATTTTCGGCGATTCGCGCGGTGCCGGAATTTCCCGGCGCACAAAATATTTTCTCGACGGTCGGCGATTGCGCGAGTTTCCAAACGATCGCATGTTCCCGCCCGCCTCCGCCAATGACCAACACCTTTTTTTTCAAATTCATTATTATTTCCTAATAAGCATTCCGCTCGAAAGCGGTTTTCTTGTTCTTAGACAAACGAAGAATCTCGTCACGAAGTTCCGCCGCGCGCTCGAATTCGAGGTTTTCCGAAGCCGCCGTCATTTCGCGTTTCAGCAATTCGATCAGTTCAAGATCGTCCATTTGCGAGCGATAGTGATCGTCGGGTTTTTCCTTTTTCTGAAATTCGGTCGGTTTCATATCAGCGACTGCCGTCGTCATCATGACGTCCGCGACGGATTTATAAATTGTCTTGGGAACGATGCCGTGTTCTTCATTGTATTTTTGTTGGGTGATTCTCCGGCGATTGACTTCGTCGATGACTTTTCGCATCGAATCGGTGATCTCGTCGGCATAGAAAATGACTTTCCCGTTGATGTTCCGCGCGGCGCGTCCCGAAACCTGCATCAGCGAGCGCGCCGACCGGAGAAATCCTTCTTTGTCGGCGTCAAGAATCGCCACCAATGAAACTTCCGGCAGGTCGAGTCCTTCTCTCAGGAGATTGATTCCGACGAGAACGTCGAATTCTCCCAGTCGTAGGTCGCGCAAAATGCCGACGCGATCCAGCGCCTTGATTTCCGAGTGAAGATACCGGACGCGTAAACCGGTTCCCTGCAGGTATTCGGCGAGGTCTTCCGCCATCCGTTTCGTTAGCGTTGTGACCAGCGCACGCTCCTTGCGGGAAGTCGTTTTGACGATTTCCTCGATCAGATGATCGATCTGATGTTTGCTCGGTTGGATGAAGATTTCCGGATCTAACAATCCCGTCGGGCGAATGATCTGCTCGACGACAACGCCCTTGCATTTTTCCAGTTCGAAATCCGTTGGCGTCGCCGAAACGAAAACCACCTGATTCAACATCTGCTCGAATTCGGAAAATTTGAGCGGGCGGTTGTCCAACGCGGATGGCAGGCGAAAACCGTATTCGACAAGGACTTCCTTGCGACTCCGGTCGCCATTGTACATCGCCCGAATCTGCGGAAGCGTTGCGTGCGATTCGTCGATAAACAGGAGATAATCCTTCGGGAAGAAGTCCATGAGCGTGAACGGTTGTTGCCCCGGTTTTCTGCCGGAAAAATGCCGGGAATAATTCTCGATCCCGCTACAGTAACCGACCTCCCGGATCATTTCGACATCGAAGCGCGTTCGCTGGTCGATTCTCTGCGCTTCCAACAGTTTTCCCGCTTCTTTCAACTCCAGCAGGCGAACGTCCAATTCCTTTTCTATCGTTTCTAAGGCACGTTTGACAGTTTCCTCTGACGAGATAAAATGCTTTGCAGGAAAGACGACGATGTTGTCCAACTCCGAGATAATCTCTCCGGTGAGTGGCGTAAATGTATAGAGACGCTCGATCTCGTCGCCGAAGAACTCAACCCTGTACCCAAAGTCTTCGTAAGCCGGTTGAATCTCCACAACGTCGCCGCGTGCACGAAAGGTTCCGCGTTCCAGCACCAGATCGTTGCGCGAATAAAAAATATCCACTAACTGAAGAAAAATCGAGCGAATGCTGATACGCTGTCCTTTTTTCAACAGGACGATGTATTTCGAGTATTCTTCCGGCGAGCCGATGCCGTAAATACAGGAGACGCTCGCGATCACGATCACGTCTTTCCGGCTGATGAGCGAACTGGTCGTCCTTAACCGAAGTTTGTCGATTTCGTCATTGATCGACGAGTCCTTTTCGATGTATGTATCCGTCACCGGCAAATAGGCTTCCGGCTGGTAATAATCGTAAAACGAGATAAAAAATTCGACGGCATTTTCCGGGAAAAACGTCTTGAATTCGCCGTAAAGTTGCGCGGCAAGCGTCTTGTTATGGGAAATGATCAGCGTCGGCTTCTGGACATTTTGTATCACATGAGCCATCGTAAATGTTTTACCGGAACCGGTCACGCCGAGCAAGGTTTGAAACGGATCTCCCCGACGGAGGCCCGCGGTCAGTTCGGCAATCGCCTGCGGCTGATCGCCGGTCGGTTCAAAATTCGTATTTAATTTAAAGTCTGTCATACTGGCAGAAATTTAAGTCAGC